>JBJMVU010000129.1:0-4642 GCA_045810485.1 Massilia sp.
CCGGATGCCTTTTCCCTACCGCAATCGCTATTACTTCGCAGCAGTGGTAGCGGCTTTGCGGGTCGGCAGTTTCTCTTTGATACGTGCCGATTTGCCCGAACGCTCGCGCAGGTAGTACAGCTTCGCACGACGCACGTCGCCACGACGCTTCACTTCGATCGAAGCGATCAGCGGCGAGTACAGCTGGAACGTACGCTCGACGCCTTCGCCCGACGAGATCTTGCGAACGATGAAGTTCGAGTTCAGGCCGCGGTTACGACGCGAGATGACGACGCCTTCGTATGCCTGGGCGCGCTTGCGGTTGCCTTCGACGACGTTGACGCTGACGACAACGGTGTCGCCCGGTGCGAAATCAGGGATGTTGCGGCCGAGGCGCGCAATTTCTTCTTGCTCGAGTTGCTGGATCAGATCCATGTTTATGACTCCTGTAGCCATCTTGCCGGCGCGTTCGATGCCCGGTAGAGGATGGGGTTGAACACACGTGTAACGGTGCAGGTACCCAACGGGTGCCCGCGTTTATTCCGCGACCTTTTCCAAGGTTGCGAGAAACTGCTCGTCGGCCTTCGTCAGCAGACCGGCGCTGCGCGCCTTGTCCAGCAGATCGGGCCGTTTCTTCGCGGTCGCCTCCAGCTGCTGCTTGCGGCGCCACTTCATGATCTCGGCGTGATTGCCACCCATCAGCACGGGCGGCACGGCCACGTCTTCATAGACGTCCGGACGCGTGTAATGCGGCGAATCCAGCAGGCCGTTGACGAACGAGTCTTCGACCGCCGACGCATCGTCGCCCAGCACACCGGGCAACTGCCGCACCACGGCATCCATCAGCGCCATCGCCGGCAACTCGCCACCGGACAGCACGAAATCGCCGAGAGAGATTTCCTCGTCGACGACACGGTCCAGCAAACGCTGGTCGACCGCTTCGTAGCGTCCGCACAGCACCACGAGGCCGGGCTCATCCTTCAAGCCCATCACACGTTCGTGCGTCAGCGGTTTGCCTTGCGGCGACATGAAGACCACGCGCGGCGCGGGCAATCCCATGTCGATCTGGCGCTGCTTCGCCGCGTTGATCGTCGCTTCGAGCGGCCTGGCCAGCATCACCATGCCGGGACCGCCGCCATACGGGCGATCGTCCACGGTGCGGTGGCGGTCGGTCGTGAAATCGCGCGGATTCCAGGTCGACAGGCTCCACAGGCCCTGCTCGTGCGCGCGCCGGGTCACGCCCGACTGCGTCAATGCGGCAAACATTTCGGGAAACAAGCTCACGACGTCAAACTGCATCGGGACCTCGCTTCAGGTGGACGGGATCAATAATCCAGGCCCCAGTCCAGGGTGATCAGTCTGGCTTGCAGATCGACTGTCTTGACGTACTGGTCCACGAACGGCACCAGCCGCTCCGGCGCCTTCACGTCGGGAGCGGCGTTCGGATCGGGCACAGGCTCGATGCGCAGAATGGACTGCGCGCCATTGTGCATCATGTCAGTCACCTTGCCGAGCACTTCGCCCTGCAGGTTGACCGTATCCATGCCGATCAGGTCGGTCCAGTAATACTCGTCTTCCGACAGCGCCGGAAAGTCCGCCCGCGACACCTGCACCGTCGCGCCCTTGAGCGCCTCGGCCCCCTCACGGTCGGGTACGTCGACCAGCGTGGCCGTCACGTCGCCGCTGTGGTACTTCGCGTTCCGCACTTGCACGGGACGCAGCGACGGCTTGTCGAGCCACCAGGTTTTGACGCTCAGCAGCGCGTCCGCATCCAATGAATGCGGCATGACGCGCACACCACCGCGGAGCCCGTAGGCGCCGGTGATATAGCCGACCTGAATCAGGTCGTCAGGCACTTGCGTCCCAGCTTGCGCCGGGATGGATGCCGAATGTGCTGCCGAATCGGTCAAACCGTAAAACCTTGATAATTAGGCTGCAGCCTTTTGCGACGAGAGCAGGCGAGCAACGGTCGGCGACAGTTGTGCGCCCACGCCTTGCCAGTACGACAGGCGGTCCGCGGTGATGTTCAGGCCGACTTCTTTGCCCGAAGCCATCGGGTTGTAGTAACCGATGCGCTCGATGAAACGGCCGTCGCGGCGATTGCGCGAGTCGGTTGCAACGATGTTGTAGAACGGGCGCTTCTTGGCACCACCACGAGCTAAACGAATAACGACCATAATATTTCCAAAAGTAAGCTGGACGGAGAAAGCCGACGATTATAGCGCGCTCTATCCTGCATCAGCAAGCATTTACATAAAAACCAAGAACGCTGGCGCGCAGTCCCGGCCGAATCCAAGATTATCGCCGATTTCGCGACACTCCGCCACTATGGAACCCGCTTTTGGACGATACTGATGGCTTTCCTTTCAACACACATCGATGTCGCAGCATAAGAACAAGACCTTCGCCACCACCCTCGCCTTCCTGCTCGGCGGCCTCGGCGCGCACCGTTTCTATCTCAAGAGCAGCGTCGACCGCCTCGGCCTGCTGCACGTCTGCAGCCTCCCGGCGGCCGGCCTCGTATATGGCCTCGGCCACGCCCCCAATCCCTTCTGGGTGCTGCTGCCGCTCATCCTGTCCTGGCTCGTCGGCTTTGGCGAGGCGCTCATCCTCGGCCTCACGCCGGACGAGAAATGGGATGCCCGCTACAACGCGCATTCCGGCCGCCGCTCCGAGTCGCACTGGTTCGTGATCCTGCTCGTCGTGCTCACCATGCTGGTGGGCACGACGGCGCTCATCGCCACCATCGCGCGCCTGTTCGACCTGCTCTACACGGGCGGCGCGTACGGCTGACGGGCCTCACAGGCCGCTCGAGTTCCAGGCATACCTGGGCACCTGCGTGGGCGGCGTGCCCGTCACGATCACGATCTCGCGGTGCGCGTTCAGCGCGATGGTGGCCGGGTCGGCCGTGTAGCGCACCACCTTTTCCTTGTCGATCACGTAAAAGGTCGGCTTGCCGGGCAATCCCGCCACCGCCGCCTCGCGCAACGGCTGCCCCCACAGCGCGAAGAACTGCCCCAGCGTGAACACCTTGGGCACGTCCGTCTCGATGTGCATGACGCCGGAGACGTCGTGCGTGTGCATCTCGTACGCGCAGCCGCCGCCGCGCCCGATGGCATCCGGCAGGGCGAGGCGGATGCCGTCCTGGTAGATCGAAACGAGCGCGTGGATGTGGTAGTCCTCGTTCTTCGCGCACCCCACGCCGTCGACGACGGCTGTGCCGGAATGGCTCCAGGCCGGCCAGTGCGGCCTGCTGAACGTCAGGGTGGCCGCCAGTTGGGTATAACCCGGCGCCAGCACGATGTCCGTCGGCGGCGCGGGATCGGTGGGCGGCGGCGGCGCAGGGGTCGGCGTCGGTGCAGGCGTCGGCGTCGGTGCAGGCGTCGGCGTCGGTGCAGGGCTCGGACCCGGCGCCGCCGGCGGATCGTTCGCGGTCGTCGTGGGGGATGGATCGCCGCCGCCGCAGGCCACCAGCGCGGCCAGTGCCGTACAGGCGACGGCGATCGATAACACCTTGCCAGGCTTCAGGGGAAACATGGGCGCTCCTTGGTTGGTGGGTGCGACAGATCGATTCTAGGAGCGCGCCTTACCCGCTACGCATGACGGGCGTCAAACGCAGAGCACCGGTCGGCAGCGCACAACAAATCGCCTGCTGCGACCCATGAAAAAAGCGGCCCGCGGGCCGCTTTCTACGAGAAACGCCGGTGGATCAGAACTGCTCGACGTCCAGCGCCAGTACGCCCGCGCTGCCGTCCACGATCGCGTGGCGCAAGCCATCCGCCTGCGACAGCTGGTGGTCCGCGAAGTAGCGCGCGGTGGCGATCTTGGCGCGGTAGAACGCCGCGTCGCCGTCGCCCGCATCCAGCTTGCCGCGGGCCACGAGGGCCGCGCGCGCCATCTGCCAGCCGCCCAGCACGATGCCGGCCAGCTTCAGGTACACGACGCTGCCCGCGAACACGGCGCGCGGGTCCGATTTCGTATTGGCCACGACGTAGTCGATGACGGCCTCCAGGGCCGCACTGCCGGCCACCAGCTGCGTACGGATCGCGGCAAAGTCCACGTCCTGCACGTCCGCCAGCTGCGCCTCGGTCGCGCGCACCTGCGCCAGGATGGCCTTCGCCACGGCGCCGCCGTCGCGCACCGTCTTGCGGCCCACGAGGTCGTTGGCCTGGATCGCCGTCGTGCCTTCGTAGATCGTGAGGATCTTGGCGTCGCGGTAGTGCTGCGCGGCGCCCGTCTCCTCGATGAAGCCCATGCCGCCATGCACCTGCACGCCGTCGCGGGCGACGTTCTCGCTCATCTCCGTCGACCAGCCCTTGATCACCGGGACGAGGTATTCGTACACGGCCAGGTTGGCCTTGCGGGTCGATTCGTCCGGATGGCTGTGCGCCAGGTCGGACAGGCCGGCCCCGACGTACGCCAGCGCGCGCGCCGCTTCCGTCTGCGCGCGCATCGACATCAGCATGCGGCGCACGTCCGGGTGCTGGATGATGGCGACCGGACCGGCTGAACCTTCGACGGCGCGCGACTGGACGCGCTCCTTCGCGAACGCGACGGCCTGCTGGTACGCGCGCTCGGCGAGGCCGATGCCCTGCATGCCGACGCCGAAGCGGGCCGCGTTCATCATGATGAACATGTATTCGAGGCCGCGGTTCTCTTCGCC
>JBJMVU010000130.1:0-10361 GCA_045810485.1 Massilia sp.
GGCCGCCGTGATCGACGCGCCGCCCGGCGTGCCGATGTTGGCCAGGTCGGCGAAGTTGGACTTCAGCTGCTCGTTGTACTCTTCGCCGATCGGCAGGCGCCACGCGGTGTCGCCGGCGGCCTTGCCGGCGGCCATGATCTCGTCGGCCAGCTTGTTATGGACGTCGTCATCGCGCGTGAACAGGCCACTCTTGTGGTGGCCCAGTGCGACGATGCAGGCGCCGGTCAGCGTGGCGATGTCGATCACGGCGGCAGGGTTGAAGCGCTCGGCGTAGGCCAGCGCGTCGCACAGCACCAGGCGGCCTTCGGCGTCGGTGTTGAGGATCTCGATGGTCAGGCCGTTCATCGAGGTGACGATGTCGCCCGGCTTGGTGGCGCGGCCGGAAGGCATGTTCTCGCAGGCGGCGATCACGCCGATCACGTTCAGCTTCAGGTTCATCTCGCCGATGGCGCGGAAGGTGCCCAGCACCGAGGCCGCCCCACCCATGTCGTACTTCATCTCATCCATGCCAGGACCGGCCTTGAGCGAAATGCCGCCGGTGTCGAAGGTGATGCCTTTACCGACCAGCACCACCGGCGCGTCCTTGGCCTTGCCGCCCATGTGCTTGAGCACGATGAACTTCGGCGGCTCTTCGCTGCCGTTGGTCACCGAAAGGAAGCTGCCCATCTTCAGTGCTTCGAGTTGCTTGCGGTCCAGGACTTCGATGTCGAAGCCGTAGTCGCCCGCCAGCTTCTTCGCGGTGTTCGCGAGGTAGGTCGGGGTGCAGACGTTCGGCGACAGGTTGCCCAGTTCCTTCGTCAGGTTCATGCCGTTGGCGACGGCCTGCGCCTGCGCCAGCGTGGCCTTGACCTGCGGCGTGGCCGCCGGGACGGCGATGGCCAGCTTGCGCACGCCGGTGGGGGCCGGATCCTTCTTGCTCTTTTGCCCGTCGGTGCGGAATTCCGCCTCGTTCGCGGCGATGACGACGCTCTTCAGAGCCCAGTTCAGGTCGCGCGCTTTCACATTCTCGAGCGGGAATGCGATAATGGCATCCTGCGCGCCCAGCGAAGCGAAGGTTTTCAGGGTTGCGGACACGGCGCTGGCAAAGCTTTTCTCGCTGACGGCTTCGTCGGCGCCCATGCCGACCAGCAGCACGCGGGCGGCGGTCACGCCGGCCGCGCCGCGCAGCAGCAGGGTGGAGCCGGGCTTGCCGGAGATGTCACCCGACTTGACGGCCGAGCTGATCGCGCCGTTCAGATCGAGGGCTTTGGCCGCCTCCGACAGTTTCTTGTTTTCGAACACTGCGACCGCCACACAGCCGGATTTGGCTGCGGCCAGCGTGTTTTTTGTGTCGAATGCTTTTATGCTAAAGTCCATTTGATTCTCCGTTTCGAGTTTTTGACGCGCGTGCTGTCCGAGGAACCTTCCAAATGGCGCCCGCTTGTGACGGTTCTCAAGGTTCCTTCCAACCAGCAATTATAACTATCGAATGATTTTCCAACGCGCCCTACAGCGTGAATTGGCCAGCGTGGCCGGCGCCACCTTCACGGTCCTGTTTACGATCTTCGTCACCTGGACCCTGATCTCCATCCTCGGCAAGGCCGCCGGCGGCAAGGTCGCCTCGAGCGACGTGCTGGCGCTGATCGGCTTTTCGGTGCTGAATTATCTGCCAACAATCATCATCCTTACCAGCTTTATCGCGGTCATCGGCACCGTGACGCGCAGCTATCGCGACTCCGAGATGGTCGTGTGGTTCGCGTCCGGCCAGTCGCTGATGCGATGGGTGCCGCCGGTGCTCGTGTTCGGCCTGCCGCTGGTGGCGATCGTCGCCGCGCTGTCGTTCGTCGCGACGCCGTGGGCGAAGATGAAGAGCGCGGAATTCGTCGAGCGTTTCGAAAAGCGCGAAGACCTCAAGCGCGTGTCGCCCGGCCAGTTCCGCGAATCGCCGTCGACCAACCGCGTGTTCTTCGTGGAAGGCAGCACGAGCGGCGCCACCGTCGTGCAGAACGTGTTCGTGAATTCCGTCGACGAAGAGGGCAACTCCATCGTCGTCGCCAAGGAAGGCGTGATCGAGCCGGACGGCAAAGGCGGGCAATACCTCGTGCTGAAGAACGGCCGCCGCTACCTGGGCCACCCGGGACGGGCCGATTTCCAGTCGATGGAATTCGAGCGCTACCGCATGCGCGTCAGCAGCCAGGTGCCCATGATCGGCACCGAGACGCCGGTCGACGCGATGTCGACGGCCACGCTGCTGGCCATCCCCCAGGACCGGCTCACGCGCGCCGAGCTGCTGTACCGCATCTCCGCGCCGATCAGCTGCCTCGTGCTGATCCTGTTGGGGATTCCGCTCGGCTTCGTCAACCCGCGCGCCGGCAGTTCCGCCAACCTGATCCTCGCGCTGCTGATCTTCTTCACCTACAGTAACCTGTCGAAGGTGTTCGAGAACAGCGTCAAGCAGAACAAGATGGGCTTCGGCATGGCATGGTGGCCGCTGCACCTGTTCGCGCTGCTGGTCGTGGCCGCGCTGTTCGCCTGGCGCCTGAACGTCAACCACCCGTGGCATCCGCTCGCGCTGCTGGGCGCCTTCAAGCGCCGCCGCCTGCTGCGCAGCGGCGCGGCGGCGCAGGAGGGCGTGCAATGAAGATCCTGCAGCGCTACTTCTTCGTCAACATCGCGCAGGCCGTCGCCTTCGTGCTCGTGGCCTTCCTGGGCCTCATCGCCTTCATGGACCTGACCCAGGAACTGCCGTCGGTGGGCAAGGGCGGCTACATGATGCAGCACGCGATCCTGTACGTGCTGCTGCTGCTCCCCGGCCACGTGTACGAAGTGATGCCGGTGGCCGCGCTGATCGGCACCATCTACACGATGGCCCAGTTCGCGCAGAGTTCGGAATTCACGATCATGCGCGCCTCGTCGATGTCCACGCAGCAGGCCGGCTTCATGCTGGCCAAGATCGGCGTGCTGTTCGTCGCCATCACGTTCCTGTTCGGCGAACTGGTCACGCCGCGCACGGCGCCGATCGCGGAACGCGTGCGCCTGTCCGCGAAGGGCGCGACGGTGTCGGCCGAATTCCGCTCGGGGATGTGGACGAAGGATACGATCCACATGGGCGGCGTGAAGGGCCCCGTGACGGGTTCGCGCTTCTTCAACGCGCGCCAGATCCGTCCGGACGGCCAGCTGATCGACGTGCGCCTGTACGAGTTCGACAACGGCATGCGCATGCGCTCGCTGATCACGGCGGCCAACGCCACGTTCAGCGGCAACAGCACGTGGCGCCTGAATGACGTCACCGAGACGGTGTTCTCCAACAGCCGCGAACTGCCCGCGCCGGGCACGCCGATCCCGGCCGGCCAGACGATCCAGAGCGCGTTCGGCCAGGACACGGCGTCCGTCTCCACGCGCAAGGTCGCGAGCCGCGACCTCGTCTCGGAGATCACGCCGAAGATCCTGTCCGTGTCGCGTTCCGATCCGGAGCGGATGTCCGCCAACGAACTCGCCGTGTACACGCGCCACCTGGCCGAGAACCGCCAGGAGACGGAGCGTTTCAAGATCGCATTCTGGAAGAAGCTGTTCGATCCGCTGTCGATCTTCGTGCTGATGGCGCTCGCGCTGCCGTTCGGCTACCTGCACACCCGCAGCGGCGGCGTGAGCCTGAAGATCTTCATCGGCATCATGATCGGCGTGAGCTTCCTGTTGATTAACTCGCTGTTTTCGCACGTGGGCATGTTGTCGACCTGGCCGGCCTTCGTGACGGCGGCCGCGCCCAGCCTGCTGTTCCTGCTGCTGGCAATCGGCGCCCTGCGCTGGGTAGAAAGACACTGATGGAAAAAGCACTCGTATTGTTCGCGCACGGCGCCCGCGCCGCCACCTGGGCCGCGCCGTTCCAGCGCCTGCGCGACCTGACCGCGGCGCAGCGTCCGGACTGCGCCGTGTCGCTGGCCTTCCTCGAGCTGATGACGCCGAGCCTGCCAGACGAAGTGAATGCCCTCGTGGCGCTCGGCGCGCGCGACATCACCATCGTCCCCGTATTCCTGGGGCAGGGCGGCCATTTGCTGCGCGACCTGCCGCTGCTGATGGACCAGCTGCGTGCCAGCCATCCGCAGGCGACGTTCCGCACCGTGCCCGCCGTCGGCGAGGACCCGGGCGTGCTGGCGGCCATGGCCGCCTATTGCGCGGGCGCGGCGGAGCGCCTGCCCGCCTAGGGTGTTTTAACGGGCCGCCGCCACGGGGCACATCTGGATCGGGTACGGATCCGTACCGACCGCCGCGTGATACTGCCGGCAGCCGGCCGCATCCAGCTTCAGGCCGTAGCGCGCCAGGTTCTGCGTGGCCGCCTGCACGATCTCGCGATCCTGCGCCGCCAGGTCGATCACGTACTGCGGCTGCAGTTCGAGCGTGCACGCCTGGCCGTCCGGCGACGGCGTCTTGACCTGTACCTGGAAACGCACCTTGTGCAGCAGCCGGTCGAGCTGCGCGCAACGTGCCGGCGTCGCCGTCATGCCGAGCGCCTGGAAGGCGGACAGTTTGCGGCGCAGGCTGCTGTCCTTGTCGTTGCGGCTGGCCGCCAGCATGGCGTAATGCGGGCCCGGGCGGCTGGCGATGACGGACTGGATCCGGTCGAGATACGCCGGCGTCTCGGGGAAGCCCGACCCGAGTGAGAGGATGCGCACGTCGCGCGGGAAAAAGGTCGCGAGCCAGCCCATCGGCGGATTGCCGTGCGCCGTGACCACGAGCGTGGAGGCCGGATGTTCGAACGCGGGCAGCTGCGCGCTGAAGGCCTTGTCGCCCCAGCCCGCATGGCCCCACGTACCGAACGGGAAGACGACGAGGGTCGCGAGCACGACGACCCACCCGGCGATGCGGCCGGCGGCGCGCGGCGCGGCCAGGCGCGCCACGAGGACCCACACCAGCAGCGGCGCGAGCATTTCGATCGGGATCAGGTAGCGGTAAATGCTGAACAGCTTCATCCACGCGAGATAGCCGACCAGGGCGAACAGCAGCAGGAAGCGGGCCCGCGCGGACAGGCGCGCGGCCGGCGCGCGGCCCGTGGCCTTCTCGAACAGCCAGCGGCCCACGAACACGAGCGCGAGCGCATACAGCGCCGGCACGATCGCCTGGCGGAACGCGAGCTCCGACACGCGCGTGAAGTGCGCGGTGAACACGAACGGCCAGAACAGCGCTTCCAGCGCGTTGTGCGGCAGGTGGAAGGCGTCGATGACCGACACCTGCTGCGCGAGCGGGCTCTTGAAGATGCTGTTGAATTGCGGGAAGAGCGGATTGCCGAACGTGCGCCACATGCGCCACCACCACGGTCCCGCCGCGATGGCGACGCCGGCGAGCGTGCCGCATCCGTACACGAAGGCCGACGCGACGCCGAGGCCGAGCGAGGCAGGGACCGCCAGCAGCGCGACGCACAGCGCGACCGCGTACGACGTGTTGGTCAGTTTCAGCCCGGCGCCCAGGCCCATCACGAGGCCCGCGAGCAGCAGGGCGGCGGCGGTGCGGCCGGACCACGTTTGCAACCGGTCCCACGCGCGCAGGACGAGGCCCAGCGCGGCGAGGACGAACAGGGCGCTGAAATTGTCGCCCATCGTATTGCCGACCTCGGACAGGAACCCGGCGCCGCACATGCCCGCAGCCGCGAGCAGCAGGCACAGGCGCATGTCGGCCTTGTCCCGCGGCAGCACGAGGCGCACGATCGCCAGCAGCAGGATGAAGTTCAGGCCGTGCACGAAGCCCATCACGAATCCGACGGCCGGGCCCGGCAGCCACTGGTTCAAGACGTAGTACGGCACGTCGATCATCGGGTTGAAATAGCTTTGCCAGTTCCCCGGCGCCATATCCACATGCAACCGGTCGTTGAGCAATGCGTACGGGTTGTGCCAGTGATAGTTCCTCAGGTCCCAGTTGTCGTCCTGGCCCAGGGCGACGGACAGCAGGCCGAACAGGACGGGGACGAGCAGGGCGACGAGGAACGGCGCGCGCTCGTGCCGCAGGAAGGCGGTACGGCGATCGAACCAGGCTTCCAGCCGGGCGATGCGGTGAGTCGGAAAACGCATGTTGATCTTTCAAATTGAACCCGGGGATTATACGGGCGCAGGGGTGCGCCATGGCAAATCCGCCAAGCTGGCCGGTTCGCCATTTGTGTTGTCACCGAGGAATTCGTCCTTGCCAATTCCCTTGCATCGGCTTTAACGTTCCGTTGGTTTTTGGGGGTCTTTACGCCTTCAAAGTAATTTCCGAGTTGAATTTAAACTTGCCGTGAGGAATCATATGCGTTTGGAATAACCGAACACCGATGCCATGATCACGCCCACGACTTCCTACTACGTTCGTCCCGGCCAGGCCAGCGCCGCCTGGAACTATGCAGCGGCATCCGGCATTGCCGCCGTCGCGTTCGACGCGTCCACCGCGCTGGGCCAGGCATTCTCGCGCGGCGACGTGCAGACCAGCCAGGACAACGGCAGGACCTGGATCGCGTACACGATGCCGGTCGACGGCCAGGGCGCGTACGTGGCGACGGCGGGCACGCTGTGGCGCTACCAGGACCGCCTGGTGGGCGACGCGACGACGCCGGACACGTTCGGCGTCCACTACAAGCTGGCGGACGGCAGCGTGGTCACGGCCGAGTACACGGTGTTCGCGGACAACCAGCCCGTGGGCGCCGTCGGCAGCAACGACATCGTGTTCACGACGGCCCACGCAGGCGACGTCGTCGACGTCCTGACGCCGATCGACACCGGCGCCCAGACGGGTGGCCGCTGGGTGATCGACAGC
Organism: Massilia sp.; assembly: GCA_045810485.1. Classification (GTDB taxonomy): domain Bacteria; phylum Pseudomonadota; class Gammaproteobacteria; order Burkholderiales; family Burkholderiaceae_D; genus Telluria. The sequence goes on from JBJMVU010000130.1 coordinate 6,757, forward strand.
CAGTCGCAACCGGGCCTGTTCGCCATCAGCTACAACCCCGCCGTCGACACGAGCGCACGCCTGGTCGTGGCCGACGCGAGCCAGATTCCGGCCGACGGCCTGGCCGCCGCGGTGACCGTGCACTACCACGACCGCTACCAGGTCGACGCCAACGGCAATCCGATCGCGAACACGGGCGTCACGCAGATCCTCACGTATTCCGTGGAAAACGGCGCGACGGGCGACCTGCCCGGCCTGAACAACGAATCGAAGGCCGGCGCCGCGCTGGACGCCTGGAATTCCGCCCCGGCGCTGGCCACCCTGTCGGGCGGCGGCGTCGTCGCCGTCTGGCAGGGCGCGGATGCTGGCCTGTCGGCGCAGCTGCGCGACGCGGCGGGCAACCCGCTGGGCGCCGCGTTCGCGCTCACGCCGGGCGGCGACGCCAGCGTCGAAGGCCAGCCGGCCGTCAGTGCGCTGGCCGGCGGCGGCTTCGTCGTCGCCTACACGTTGAACGACGGCGGCGCGAACAAGATCGCGTACCGCGTCGTCGACGCGAACGGCGGCGCCGGCGCCGAACACTTGCTCGACGCGGGCGCGAGCGGCGACGCGGCGATGCCCACCGTGGCGACGCTCGCCGACGGTTCGTTCGCCGTGGGCTGGCGCAGCGGCGCGGCCGTGCACGTGCAGCAGGCGGCGGCCGACGGGACCCTCGTGGGCGCCCAGCAGGTCTACAACGCGCTCGCTTCGGCCTACAGCCCGGCGCTGGCGGGCCTCAAGGACGGCGGCTACGTCGTGTCGTGGGGCGAGATCAACGACGGCAACGTCTACGCCGCCTTGAGCACGGCGCCGGCGTCCGTGTTCGTCGCGAGCGGCGACGGCTACGCGGCCAGCGTCACGACGGCCGCGCCGCTGCCGCACGTGACGGCGCTCGCCGGCGGCGGTTTCGTCGTCGCGTGGGACAGCTATGCCAACGACCCGTGGGGCTTCTCGAACAGCGACATCTTCTTCGCGCGCTTCGACGCCGCCGGCCATGCCGTGGGCGCCGTCACGCAGGCCAACGTGGCGTCCGGCGGCGGCCATTACGATGCCGACGTCGCGGCGCTGTCGGACGGCACGTTCCTCGTCGCCTGGCAGGGCGCGGACGACGACGGCAACGGCATCTTCGGCCGCCGCTTCGACGCGGACGGCAACGCCATCGACAGCCAGGAATTCGGCATCAGCCAGCTGCGCAGCGGCGACCAGGCCAGCCCGGACGTGACGGCCCTCGCGAACGGCGGCTTCGTCGGCGCGTGGGTGGACACGGCGGCAGCCGGCGGCGCGGCCATCGAGATGCGCACCCTGGTGGGCGCCACCGGGACCATGGCGGGGATCGAAGGCGGCACCGCGGCACCCGCACCCGCACCCGCACCCGCACCCGCACCCGTACCCGCTCCGGCCCCAGTGGCCAGCACGCCGCCGCCCGTCGTCACGAGCGTCGCGTTCAGCGGCGCCACGCATGCCATGGCGGCCGTCACGGGCGAGAGCAAGGTGACGGGACAATCCGGCCTCGACACCCTCGTGTATGCGAGCGCACGCGCCGGCGCGACCATCGTCAACCAGGGGGCCGGCGCCTCCGTGACGGATGCGGCGGGCAATCACGCGACGCTGGCGAGCGTCGAGCGCCTGAAGTTCAGCGACGGCATGGTGGCGCTGGACGTCGATGGCAAGGCGGGCGAAGCGTATCGCCTGTACCAGGCCGCGTTCGACCGCACGCCGGACAAGGCGGGCCTCGGTTACTGGATCGCCGCGCTGGACAAGGGCATGACGCTCACGCAGGCGGCGGCGGGCTTCGTGGGCAGCGCCGAATTCGCGAACCTGTACGGCGCGAATGCGACCGACACGCAACTCGTCCAGGCGCTGTACCAGAACGTGCTGCACCGCGCGGGCGACAGCGGCGGCGCCGATTTCTGGCTGCACGCCCTGCAGTCGTCGGTGTCGCGCGCCGACGTGCTGGCGCATTTCAGCGAGAGCGCCGAGAACCAGGCGCAGGTCATCGGCAGCATCCAGAACGGCATCGACTACCTGCACTGGGGCTGAGTCGACGGAAGTTTGTCGCGCATCATGGCCGGCGCCGGCGGGAGCGCCACACTGCTGCGATGCCCGCCAAGCTCACCTCCATGTTCGCCCGCCTGCGCGCGTTTTTGCGGCCCATCCTTCTGCCTCCGATGCCACGTGCCTGGGTGGAATTGCGCTGTGCCCGCCGCCTGAACCGCCTCGCGGGCCGCCTGCAGCGCATGCATGCGCGCATCGCCCGCATGCAGGACCATTTGACGGGCGCCGCCGCGCCAGGCGGTCCCGCTTCCGATGCGGATGGTGCGCTGCGACGGATGCTGGCCGGCCTGCGCGCGGAACTGGCGCGCATGCGCTGCGACCTCGCGCTGTGGCATGTGCGCGAATGCGGGGGCGAATGCGGAACGCGGCTGGCGGCGGCGCTGGCGCGCCTGAACCGCATCGCGGTGGATACGCATGCGGCCGCGCAAAAGCTCGAGGCCGAGCTGGAAGCGCGGGCGCGGTAGGGTGGGCACCCCGTGCCCACCATGCGTTACCGCGACACATACGTTTGCTGGGCGGAGGCCGCCCACCCTACTAGGGCTTCAGAGGGCCTGGTGCGGGCGGTGTGCCATCGCCTCGCCGATCATGACGAGCACCGGACCATGCGCCACGTCCAGCCCGTGCGCCAGGTCGGCCAGGGTCAGCCGGCGCACGCGCTGGTCCGCGCGGCTGCAGTTTTCCACCACGACGACGGGCAGGTCCGGCCGGCGGCCTTCGGCCAGCAGGCGTTCCGCCGTGGCCGCGGCTTCGCGGCCGCCCATGTATTGCACGAGCGTGTCGGTCTCGGGGAGGGCAGGATGGTCCGGCTCGTCCGGCGCCGTGCTGGACGTGAAGAAGGCGACGCTGCGCGCCACGCCCCGTTTGGTCAGCGGCTGCAGGGTCGCGGCGGCGGCGGCGACGGCCGTCGTGATGCCGGGCACGACTTCGACCTCGACGCCGGCTTCCTCGAGCGCGCGGAGTTCCTCGTCGGCGCGGCCGAACAGCATCGGATCGCCGCCTTTCAGGCGCACGACGCGCTGGTAGCGGCGGGCGCAATCGACGAGTTTTTCATTGATGACGGTTTGCGCCGTGGAGCGCTGGCCGGAGCGCTTGCCGACCGGGATCAGCTCGGCCTGCGCGCACAGGGCCAGCATCTCCGGGGTGACGAGGGCGTCGTACAGCACGACCTCCGCCTCCCCGAGCAGGCGCGCCCCGCGAACGGTAATCAGATCAGCAGCGCCGGGTCCGGCTCCAATCAAATAAACCTTCCCCAGCCCAGCCATACCATCCCTTGTCTTTTAAGATTTTGTTAAGACTTTTACAGCGCATCAGGGCCTCGAGAAACCGTAGCGAGCGGAAGGAGTGTCGTCCGAGAAGCGCAGCCGTACTTACGGTACGGCCGGTCCGCCGTAGCGGAGCATTGCAGGGCGAAAATCCGACGCGCAGTAGGTTTATCGAGGTCCCACCGGTTAAATACGGATCATACCGGCAGCAACGGTCTGATGGGTAACTTCATCGATGAGGATGAAGGCGCCCGTTGCGCGGATCGCCTCGTA
>JBJMVU010000131.1:0-2576 GCA_045810485.1 Massilia sp.
AGTTTGTCCCACCGCATTCATGTTCAGGCTCCTTGTTATTTGAAGAGTGATGCCGTCCGCGCTCAGCCGGCCACGGGGAAGCCCCCGTTGACCACCGCGAAGAAGGTCTGGAACGTCATCTGGTTGTACGCCCACACGTAGTTGCCGCGATGCGTGACCAGGATGTCGTTGAGGTTCGCGTCGTTCACGTACACGTAATGATCGGTCGGGAAGTGCATGACGTTGAGCTTCACCGAACCGTGGTTCGCGTCCTTCCAGCTCCAGCGCCGGGTCAGCTCGTCGCGCTTCATGAAATGGAAGCCGCCCGCGTTCGTCAGCATCGCGACCAGGTAGCTGTTGGCCGGCACGATCGGCAGCGCCGACGGATCGCCGCCCAGCCGCTGGACCAGATGGCCGCCGTCGGCCAGCACGCCGGCCACCAGTTGCACGACGTTGCCGTTGTTTTGCACCGGCTGGCCGCCGGCCACGCCGGGGCGCGCCGTGCGCGGCGGATGGCCCACGGCCGGCGCGGCGCTGTTGCAGGCGAACGCGTAGCAATTGGCATTGGCGCCCCAGTTATATTCTTCCTGACTTCCCAAACTCATGATCCGATATCGTCCCGATAAAATTAAAACTCGTACGTGAAATTCCCGTCGGCGACGCCAACCCGCACGCGCTCGATCGGCTTCGCTTCCATCATCCGCGCCAGGAATTCCTTCGACACGTCCGGCAGCATCGTGTTGGTCAGGATCGCGTCGATCATGCGGCCGCCCGACTCGCTCTCGGTGCAGCGCGACACAACGAGCTTGACGACGTCGTCGCCATACTCGAACGGGATCTTGTAGCGCGCTTCCACGCGCTTCTTGATGCGGTTCAGCTGCAACTTGACGATCTGCCCCAGCATCTCGTCCGACAGCGGGTAGTACGGGATCGTCACGATGCGGCCCAGCAGCGCCGGCGGGAACACCTTCAGCAGCGGTGCGCGCAGGGCGCCGGCCATGCCTTCCGGATCCGGCATCAGGTCCGGGTCCTTGCACAGGCCCGCGATCAGGTCCGTGCCCGCGTTCGTCGTCAGGATGATCAGCGTGTTCTTGAAATCGATGAAGCGGCCCTCGCCGTCTTCCATGAAGCCTTTGTCGAACACCTGGAAGAACATCTCGTGCACGTCCGGGTGCGCCTTTTCCACCTCGTCGAGCAGCACCACCGAGTACGGACGGCGGCGCACGGCCTCCGTCAGCACGCCGCCTTCGCCATAACCGACGTAGCCCGGAGGCGCGCCTTTCAGGGTCGACACCGTGTGCGCTTCCTGGTACTCGCTCATGTTGATGGTGATGAGGTTCTGCTCGCCGCCGTACAGGGCTTCGGCCAGCGCCAGCGCCGTTTCCGTCTTGCCGACGCCGGACGTACCGGCCAGCATGAACACGCCGATCGGCTTGTTCGGGTTGTCCAGGCCCGCGCGCGACGTCTGGATGCGCTTGGCGATCATCTCCATCGCGTGGTCCTGGCCGATCACGCGCTGGCTCAGCGTGGAGGCGATATTCAGGATCGTCTCCATCTCGTTCTTCGCCATGCGGCCGACCGGGATGCCGGTCCAGTCGCCGACGACGGCGGCCACGGCCTGGTAGTCGACGGTCGGCAGGATCAGCGGGTTCTCGCCCTGCAGCGCGGTCAGCTTCGCCTGCACGGCTTGCAGCTGTTCCTTCAGTGCGGCGCGTTCCGACGCATTCTGTGCCGGCTCCGCGGCCGCCGTTTCGAGCTTCGAGCCAGTGCCTTCGACCGGCTGGGCGCCGTCGCGCAGCCTGGCGCGCAGGGACAGCAGTTCGTCGACGAGCGCGCGTTCGTCGTTCCAGCGCGCTTCCAGCCCGGCCAGGCGTTCCTTCTCGGCCGCCAGCGAGATCTCCGTGTCGTGGGCGCGTGCGCCCACCTCGATGCCGATCGCGCCTTCGCGGCGGATGATCTCCATTTCCACGTTCAGCGCGTCGATGCGCTTGCGGCTGTCGTCCACCTCGGCCGGCGTCGCGTGCAGGCTCACGGCCACGCGCGCGCAGGCGGTGTCGATCAGGCTCACCGATTTGTCCGGCAGCTGGCGCGCGGGGATGTAGCGGTGCGACAGGCGGACGGCCGCTTCCAGCGCCTCGTCGAGGATCTGCACCTTGTGGTGCTTTTCCATCGTCGACGCCACGCCGCGCATCATGCGGATCGCGCGCTCTTCGCTGGGCTCGTCGACCTGGATGCTCTGGAAGCGGCGAGTCAGCGCCGGGTCCTTCTCGATGTGCTTCTTGTACTCGGCGAACGTGGTCGCGCCGATCGTGCGCAGCGTGCCGCGCGCCAGGGCCGGCTTGAGCAGGTTGGCCGCGTCGCCCGTGCCGGCCGCGCCGCCGGCGCCCACCAGCGTGTGGGTCTCGTCGATGAACAGGATGATCGGCTTCTGGCTCGCCTGCACTTCATCGATGACGGAACGCAGGCGCTGCTCGAACTCGCCCTTCATGCTGGCGCCGGCCTGCAGCAGGCCCACGTCCAGCGCCAGCAGCTGCACTTCCTTCAGCGCCGGGGGCACGTCGCCGCGCGCGATGCGCTGCGCGAAGCCTTCCACGACG
>JBJMVU010000132.1:0-17448 GCA_045810485.1 Massilia sp.
ACAAGAAGGTCGGCATCACTGCGCGCGGCGCCTGGGAGTGCGTCAAGCACCACTTCAAGAACCTGGGCCACGACATCCAGGTCCAGCCCTTCACGATGGCGGGCGTGGGCGACATGTCGGGCGACGTGTTCGGCAACGGCGTGCTGCTGTCGCGCCAGCTGAAAGTGCTGGCCGCGTTCGACCACCGCCACATCTTCCTCGACCCGAACCCGGACGTCGTCGTGTCGTTCAATGAACGCAAGCGCATGTTCGCGCTGCCGCGTTCGTCGTGGGAGGACTACAACAAGGACCTGATCTCGGAAGGCGGCGGCGTGTTCGCGCGCACCGCCCGCCACATCGAGCTGTCGCCGCAGGTGCGCGAAGCGCTCGCCATCGAAGAGACGTCGCTCACGCCGGAAGAACTGATGCACCGCATCCTGCTGGCGCCGGTCGACCTGTTCTACAACGGCGGCATCGGCACCTACATCAAGGCATCGACCGAGTCGCATGCGCAGGTGAAGGATCGCGCCAACGACAACATCCGCGTCAACGGCAACGAGCTGCGCGTCAAAGTCGTGGCGGAAGGCGGCAACCTGGGCGCGACGCAGGCCGGCCGTATCGAATTCGCGCTGGCCGGCGGCCGCATCTTCACCGATGCGATCGACAACTCGGCCGGCGTGGACTGCTCCGACCACGAAGTCAACGTCAAGATCTGGCTCGACACCGAAGTCAATGCGGGCCAGCTGGACGAAGTCGAGCGTAACCGCCTGCTGACCGAGATGACGGGCGATATCGAGAAACTGGTCCTGCGCGACAACACGCTGCAGACGCACCTGCTGGTGCGCGAGGCGCAGGCGCAAACGAACAGCGCGGTCGTCGACGGCTATGCCGCGCTGATCGCGAGCCTGGAGGCGGAAGGCGCCGTGTCGCGCGAGCTGGAACAGCTGCCGAGCGAGACGGAACTGCAGCGCCGCAAGGCACTGGGCCTGGGCTTGAGCACGCCGGAACTGGCCGTCGTCGTCGCCAACGTCAAGAACCGCTTCAAGCGCATCCTGGCCGCGCTGCCGCTCACCGGCCTGCCGTGGGCCGAGACCATCCTGCGCCCGTACTTCCCGGCGCAGCTGGTCGCCACGCGCGATCCGCTGGCGCACCCGCTGGCCAATGCGATCCTCGCGACCGTGCTGGCCAACGAATCGGTCAACCGCTGCGGTCCGCTGATGCTGCGCGACCTGGCGCTGGAACACCGCATCGACGACGCCGAAATCGTCAAGGCGTGGGGCCAGGCCTGGGCCGCGCTGCACCTGGCGCCGGTGTTCGAAACGCTGGACCATGACGCGCTGGTCGTGCCGCGCGATGTCTCGCAGACGGTCGATACGCGCACCCGCGTGATGCTGCGCACCGTGATCGAAGGCGTGCTGTCGCTGCCGGCCGAGCAGGCGGGCGCCGGCGGCATGGAAGAGCTGTCGAACCTGTTCGCCCAGCCGGAGCAACTGCGCCAGCTGATGCCGGCCAAGCTCGACGCGGACAGCCACGCCGGCCTGTCGTCGTCGTTCGTGCAGGCGTGGAAAGCGGTCGACACGGTCGAATCGCTGGCCGCCTTCCTGTTCGCGGCCGTCTCCGTCCAGCGCCCGCAAGGCATGTCGCTGGCCGAGTTCCTGCACGTCGGCATGCTGCTGCGCGAGCAGGCCGGCATCGACACGCTGGAGCGCGGCCTCAAGCTGCCGGCCACCAGCAAGTCGCAGGAACAGCTGCGCAACTACGCGCTGCAGGCCCTGCGCCGCACGCAGCAACGCCTGCTGCTGGAAGTGCTGGAAGCCAGCCGCCGCGCGGGCGACATGCAGTCGGCCGTGCGCGAGCTGACGGCGGCGATGGGCCTGTCCGCTGGCTACGTCCAGCCGACGGACCTGGAGCAGGCGATGCTGGCCGTGTGGTCGCTGTCGGAAGGTTCGAGCCCGGACCGCATCGCGGCGGGCACCGCGGCCACCACTGTCGCGAACCTGGCGTAAGCGATGGCGGCCACCTTACCGAAGGAAATCCGTGCGCTGGCCGAAGGCGACTTCGGCGAGGTGGCCGCCCGCTTCGCGGCGACCGGCTTCACGGTGGACCAGCCTGCAAAGGGTGTGCTGACCGTGAAGGCGGCGGCGCCAATGCAGGAGCGTCCCGCCGTGCTGCTGTCGGTGGGCGTGCACGGCGACGAGACGGGGCCGATCGAGATGGTGGCCTACGCCATCGGGGCCCTGTCGCGCGCGCCGCATGAACTGGCGGTGGACCTGATGCTGTGCGTCGGGAACATCGACGCCATCGCGGCCGGCAAGCGCTTCATCGACGCGGACCTGAACCGCATGTTCCGCGACCAGCGCGGCGAGCTGGCCGGCGCGTTCGAAGCCGGCCGGGCCGACACGCTGATCGCGGCCACCGCCGCGTTCTTCGAGGGCGGCGGCCCGCACCGCTGGCACCTCGACCTGCACACCGCGATCCGCGGGTCGCGCTACCCGCGCTTCGCGATCGTGCCGGAACTGATCGCGGACGAACCGCGGCGCGAACTGATCGCGTGGCTGGGACTGGGCGGCATCGAAGCCGTCATCATGAACCCGGCGTCCGCGGGCACGTACAGCTGGTGGACCGCCGAGCGGCACGGCGCCGCCGGCACCACCGTCGAACTGGGACGCATCGGCACGCTGGGACAGAACGACCTGTCGCAGTTCGCGGCGATGGCCGCGGCCTTGCACGGACTGCTGCGCGGCGCCACGCAGGGTGGCGGGATGGCGCCCATCGTGTTCCATACGGCGCAGTCGATCACCAAGCTGTCCGATGCGTTCACCATGAACTTCGGGCGCGATACCGAGAACTTCACGCCGTTGAAGAAGGGCGACGTGATCGCGCGCGATGGCGATACCGTTTATACCGTTCAGCACGACGAAGAGTGCGTCGTGTTCCCGAACCCCGATGTGCGGATCGGGTTGCGGGCGGGGATCATGGTGGTGAAATCCAGTTGATCGTAGGGTGGGCACCACGTGCCCACGCGTTCAACGTCCGCATCCGCTCTCGGAAAGCGCGATTCATTCGAGCGCGCTAGACTATCCCTTTACACATGCATTTGGTGGGCACGGCGTGCCCACCCTACAAAGGGAAAGGTCTCTGTCCATGAGCAAGCTGTTTTCTCCGATCAAGGTCGGCCCGCTCGAGCTGGCCAACCGGATCGCCATCGCGCCGATGTGCCAATACTCCGCCGACCGCGGCTTCGCCACCGACTGGCACATGATCCACCTCGGCCACCTCGCGCTGTCCGGTGCCGGCCTGCTCATCATCGAGGCGACCGCCGTGACGGAGGAAGGGCGCATCACCTACGCCGACCTGGGCCTGTGGTCCGACGAGCACGCGGCCGCGCTGGAACCCGTCGTCAACGCGATGCGCAGGCATGCGCCCATCAAGATCGCCGTCCAGCTGGCGCACGCGGGCCGCAAGGCGTCCAGCGAAGTGCCGTGGCAGGGCGGCGCGAACATCCCTGCCGACCATGCGAATGGCTGGCAGACCGTGGCGCCGTCCGCGATTCCGCATGCGGAGGGCGAGACCATGCCGCTGGCGCTCGACGCCGCGGGCCTGGCGCGCGTCAAGGAGGGCTTCGTGGCGGCCGCGCGCCGCGCCGACGCGCTGGGCCTGGACGCCATTGAACTGCACGGCGCCCACGGCTATCTGCTGCACCAGTTCCTGTCGCCGCTGTCGAACCGGCGCGACGATGCCTATGGCGGCTCGCTCGAGAACCGGATGCGCTTCCCGCTCGACGTCTTCCAGGCCGTGCGCGCGGCCGTATCGCCCGAGATGGTGGTCGGCATGCGCATCTCGGCCAGCGACTGGGTCGAGGGCGGCTGGGACCTGGAACAGAGCCTCGTGCTGGCGAAAGAACTGGAGCGGTTGGGCTGCCAGTTCATCCACGTGTCGAGCGGCGGGCTGTCGCCGCACCAGAAGATCCCCGTCGGGCCGGGCTACCAGATCGAGTTCGCCGCGCGCGTCAAGGCGCAGACGTCCATGCCGACCATCGGCGTGGGCCTGATCACGGAAGCGAAGCAGGCCGAGACCATCGTGCAGACGGGCCAGGCCGACATGGTGGCGCTGGCGCGCGCGATGCTGTACGACCCGCGCTGGCCGTGGCATGCGGCGGCGGAACTGGGGGCGACGGTCAGCGCGCCGCCGCAGTACTGGCGCTCGCAGCCGCACGAATACAAGCATCTGTTCGGCGACACGCGCCTGGGCCAGCGCTGACGGTCGTCGCGCTTTTTCAACCGTTCGTGCCGTATTTGGCGCCGTCCGTCGCACGCGGGCGGACGGTGCCGGGTGCCCTTGCTACAGTGGCATGGTCAACAATCACAGGGCCATCCACCATGCGTACTCCGTTCGCCATCGCCATCACCTGCGCCATCCTCGGCGGCTGCGCCATCATCGTCGCGCCGGGTGGCGATGCCGCATACAGCATCGAAGGCAACGGCGTGCCCGCGCGCGACGAGCGCATGATCGCCACCGTGCCGGCGCTGGAAGTGAACGGCACGATCACCGTCGACGTGCGCGTGGGCCCGGCAACGATGCTGGTCGTCGAGGCGGACAGCAACCTGCTGCCGTTCATCCGCACGGAACTGCGCGGCGACCGCCTCGTCATCGAGAAGGAACGCTCGTTCCGCACCAACCACCCCGTGCGCGTGACTTATACCGTGCCGCGGCTCACCAACGTGCGCCACGACGGGTCCGGCTATTTGTCCGTGCAGGACCTGAACGGCGGACCGCTGGTGGTGGAAGGGCGGGGGTCGGGCGCCGTGCTGCTGACGGGCCGCGTGTCCAGCCTGGACGTGATGCAGGACGGCTCGGGCAGCATCGACGCGACGACGTTGCAGAGCGGCGGCGGCAACCTGACCCTGAACGGTTCCGGACGCGTGGTCGCGGGCCGCATGCAGGGCGAACGCCTGACGGCGAGCCTGAACGGCTCGGGCCAGCTGCGCGCGACGGGCGCCGTGCGCCACCTGGCGGCGCGCTCGAACGGCTCCGGCCACCTGGACCTGGCGGATCTCGTCAGCGAGCAGGCGGACCTGTCGTCGACGGGATCGGGCGGCATGACCGCGAACGTGCAGCAATCGCTCGTCGCGCAGAATGGCGGCTCCGGCGGCATCCGCGTGTACGGCAATCCGGCGCAGCGGACCGTGAGCGGGAAGCTCGTGCAAGTGGTGAATTGAATGTGGTGGAACGCGTGGGCGGAGGCCGCCCACCCTACGTAGCGTGGGCACCCCGTGCCCACGCGTTCAACGCCTGTATGCTTACAGCAGGTGGTCAAGCAGCTCCGGCCCGAATACCTCGCGGTGCAGGCGGCCGGCCGGCACGCCCGCATTCAGGAGACCCAGCCACTGGGCCTGCATGAACTTGTGCGGACCGCACAGGTACACTGCCGCTTCCTCGCGCGGCCATGCCGGCAGCTTCGCCACGTCCATGCGGCCTTCGATCACGCCGGCTGCACCCTGTGCATCTTCGTGGAAGCTCACGACGGACAGATTGGGCATCGTGGCCTGCAGCGCTTCGACTTCCGCGCGCAGCGCATGGTGGCCCGCGTCGCGTGCGGCGTGCGCGAAGATCACGCGGCGCTGCGGATTCACCTGCGCCACGCGCTTCAGTGCGGAGACCATCGGCGTGACGCCGACGCCGGCCGACAGCAGCACCAGCGGCGCGTCGCCTTCCGTCTCCGGCAGGAATTCGCCGAACGGGTGCGACACCTGCAGGGTGGCGCCGACCTTCACGTTGGCGTGCAGCCAGTTCGACACTTCACCGGCCGGCGTATCGGCCACGCCGTCTTCGCGCTTGACCGAGATGCGCAGGCTTTCGCCGTACGGCGCATCCGACAGGCTGTACTGGCGCAGCTGGTGACGGCCGCCCGGCAGGTCGACGGCGACGCTGACGTACTGGCCCGGCTTGAATGCGGGGACCGGTTTCCCGTCGGCGGGAACAAAACGGATCGACAGCACGTTGACGGATTCCGTCTTCACTTCGGTGACGCGCATCGGACGGGTCTCGCCCGGCTGGATGCCGGCCGTGCTGTACAGGTTCGCTTCCGCTTCGATCAGCAGCTTGGCGAGCGAGTTGTAGGCTTCCTTCCAGGCGTCCAGCAATGGTGCCGTCGCGGCGTCGCCCAGCGTGGCGGCGATGGATTCCAGCAGGTGCTTGCCGACGATCGGGTAGTGCTCGGCGCGGATGCCGACCGACACGTGCTTGTGCACGATGCGCTCGACGACGGGGCCCAGCGCGCCCGGATTGCCGATGTTGGCCGCGTACGCGAACACCGCCGATGCCAGCGACTGCTGCTGCGCCCCGCTGGCCTGGTTCCCCATGTTGAAGATGCGGGTCAGTTCAGGATGCGCGCCCAGCATGTTCGTGTAGAACAGCCTGGTGATCGTCAGGCCGTGCTGGCGCAGGACGGGGACGCTGGCATCGATGTAGGGGCGGGAAGCTTCCGAAATCATGGTGGTTCCTTTAATTATGCATTTAAAATGCAGATTTAAGATTCAAAAAAAGGCCCGCACGGCGGGCATTGCCATTCATACTAAAGTTAATCCTCACTCACCGGCTCGGGCAGGGCCACGGCGCTTTTCGCCGCCGCGCCATCCCAGAACATGCGATGCATCCGCACCACCTGTTCGCCCGTGTTGCCGGCCGTCGCGTGGGCCAGCGTGTAGCGGTCCATCGCTTCGTAGAAGGCCTTCATGCCGGCGCGCAGCATGCCGCGCAGCTGGCAATCCAGCTTCAGCGCGCAGTCGGTGCCCTCGCAGTCGACCAGCTCGTCCTCTTCGCCTTCCAGCTTGCGCAGCACCTGGCCGATCGTGAGCGTGGCCGGATCGGCGGCGAGGCGCAGGCCACCGTTGCGTCCGCGCGTCGCCTGCACCCACCCCAGTTTGGCCAGTTGCCCGACGACTTTCACGAGGTGGTTCAGCGGGATGTCGAACTGCTTGCCGATCTCGGCCACCGTCACCGGCTGCGTACGTTCTCCCGCACGCTCCAGATAGATCAGGACGCGCAGGCCAATATCGGAGAATCGTGTGAGTCGCATTGGGTAAGCTCGTTGGGTACCGGCGTATTCTACCTGCACGGACGTATTCTACATAAATATGCATAAAAAATGCATATTTAAGCGAAGTATTTTTTTATTGCACTGAAAGCAGCCCCGGAAAGTGGCCCTATAATCGCCAGCTTTGGGTGCTTATATCGCATCCACATAACACATTATTATCAGCGCCACCCGCGCCAAGAGGAACACGTCGTGAACCAGACCCTGGGCCAAAAGCTCATCCGCACCAAGACATCCGAGCACAAACTCGATGACGGCCATGCCCACGCCCTCGGCCGCTCGCTGGGCTTATTCCCCCTGACCATGATCGGCGTCGGCGCCACGATCGGCACCGGCATCTTTTTCACGATGGTGGAAGCCGTGCCGAAGGCCGGTCCGGCCGTCGTGCTGTCGTTCCTGATGGCCGCCATCACGGCCGGCCTCACCGCGCTGTGCTATGCCGAACTGGCCAACCGCGTGCCGGCCGCCGGTTCCTCGTATTCCTTCGCCTACGCCACCGTGGGCGAGTTCGCCGCCTTCGTCGTCGCCGCCTGCCTGCTGCTGGAGTATGGCCTGGCCGCCAGCGCGACGGCCATCGGCTGGTCGGATTACCTGAACAACTTCCTGCAGAACGCACTCGGCTGGCAGATCCCCGACGCGCTGCGCTCGCCGCTGATCGTCGCGGGCAAGAACGGCGGCGTCGAGTTCCACGCGGGGCACATCAACCTGCCGCCGATCCTGCTCGTCGTGCTGTGCTGCGTGCTGCTGATCCGCGGCACCAAGGAATCGGCGACGACGAATGCCGTCATGGTGCTGATCAAGCTGGCGATTCTCGTGTTCTTTTCCGCGATCGCGCTGTCCGGCTTCGACATCAACAACTTCCACCCGTTCGTCTGGCCGGCCAGCGGCAAAGGTGTCGGCGGCCTGGCCGGCGTGACGGCGGCCGCGGGCACCGTGTTCTTTTCGTTCATCGGCCTCGACACCATCGCCACCGCCGGCGAAGAGGTCAAGGACCCGACGCGCGACGTCCCGATCGGCATCCTGGCCGCCCTTGTCATCGTCACGGTGTTCTACATGCTGGTGGCGATCGCCGCCCTCGGCGCCCAGCCGGCCGCGATGTTCGCGGGCCAGGAAGCGGGCCTCGCCGTGATCCTGCAGAACGTGACGGGCAAGGCGTGGCCGGCGCTCGTGCTGTCGGCCGGCGCGGTCATCTCGGTGTTCTCCGTGACGCTCGTGACGATCTACGGCCAGACGCGCATCCTGTACGCCATTTCCAAGGACGGCCTCGTGCCGAAGGCGTTCCGCACCGTGAATCCGCGCACGCAGTCGCCGGTGACGAACACGCTGATCGTCAGCACCGCCGTCGGCATCGTGGCGGGCCTCGTCGATTCCACCTTCCTGTGGGACATGGTGAGCATGGGCACGCTGGTCGCGTTCATGGTGGTGTCGATCGCCGTGCCGGTCATCCGCCGCAAGCAGGGCGACACGGGCCGCAAGGGCTTTCGCGTGCCGTTCGGGCCTTATCTGGTGCCGGGGCTGTCGATTCTCGCGTGCCTGTATCTCGTCGGCGGCCTGTCGAGCACGACCTATACCGTGTTCACCATCTGGATGGTGGTTACCGTCATCACGTATTTCGGGTACGGGATTCGTCACAGCCGGTTGAACAAGGTGGACGTTCAACACACGGAGTTGACGCACTGACGCGCCGCGTGTGACGCGTGGTGGGCACGGGGTGCCCACCCTACAGCTTCATCTACATCGTAGGGTGGGCTCCCCGAGCCCACGCGGACGTTCGCAATGCATTGATGTTAGTGCGCCAACGGCCTCACATACGTCAACAAACTGACCAGCGTCTTGCCCGGCTCCTCCCACGGCACCATGTGCGCGGACCGCTCGAACCACACGGCCTGTTTCGACGGCGCCTTGACCTGTTTCAGCCACGCCTCGGTCGGCGCCGTCGGCGTCGTGTAATCGTGCCGGCCCAGGAACATCACCACCGGGATCGGGAATGCCTTCACGTTCGAAAAGTCCACCTGCACGAACGCCGGCAGGATGCGGTCCAGCGTGAGCAGGTTGCCCTGGTCGATGTCTTGCGCCTGCTTGGGACTATATTCCGGCGACAGGCGCGGGCCGTCGAAGTAGTAGGCCGACTCGCTGCGGTATGCGCTCAAACCGCCGTAGTACTGCGGCCACTTGCGCGCGACGATGATGCGTTCGCGCGTGATCGGCTGGTTGCCGGGGTAGGGCGCGATCGACTGCAAATCGCGCAGCGCTTCCTCGTTCTTGTTGATCTTCGCCTGTTCCAGCGCGTAGTCGAAGCTGATGCGCTCGTTCTCGCGCACGCTGATCACCTGGCCCATGCCCACGTAGGCGTAGAACAGGTCCGGTCGCTTCAGCGCCGCCTTCATGCTCACGATGGTGCCCCAGCTGTGGCCCATCAGGATCAGCTTCTTCTTGCCGTAGCGCTGGCGCAGGTGCTCGGCCACTTCGATGGCGTCGTCGACGTAGCGGTCGATGCGGATGGTGTCCGCGACCTGCGCGGGATCCGTCTCCCCGTACGACTTGCCGGCGCCGCGCTGGTCCCAGTTCGCGATGGTGAAGTATTCCTCGAGCGGGCGCTCGAACTGCCACAGGGTCGGCGTGACGGGTGCCGCGGGGCCGCCGTGCACGAACAGGATCATCGGGTTGTCGCGCTCCTGGCCGCGCACGGTGAGCCACTGGTCGACGCCGCCGATGCGCGTCTTGTACGATTCCTGCACGCCGTGCGGCGCGACGATTTTATCCAGGTCCGCCACGATGGCGCGGGCCTGCGTCCATGCCTGTGTTTTGGCGTCGTCCTGCGCGCGCACGTCCGCGCATGCGATGGCGAGCAGTGCCCAGATCCAGATCCGTTTCATTCCCGTTCTCCTTATGTGTGATGTGCTGGCAGTGTAAAGGGATGGCCCCCGGTCGGCAGGCCCGATGGCATGAACTGCGCATGGCGCGGTATGAGATGCAGATGGCGCGGATGGAATACTTGATACACTTGTCCGACTATTAACACAACGAAGACGCCCGCCATGCACACACAGCCCCAGCCAACCCGCAACGACATCCTCCCTCCGCAGGTGGAATACCTCAGCGCCATCCTGCCGGACGATCCTCTGCTGATGATGGGCGCGGGCCCGGTGCCGATCCCCAGCGCGGTCGCGCGCGCGAATTCGCTGGTCATCAACCACCTGGGCGAGACGATGGCGAAGATCATCACCCAGGTCAAGGACATGGCGCGCTACGTCTTCCAGACCCGCTCCAATTGGGTGCTGGGCGTGGCCGGACCGGGATCGGCCGCGATGGAAATGGCGATCTGCAATCTCGTCTGGCCCGGCACCCGCGTGCTCTCCATCTGCAATGGATTCTTCAGCGGCCGGATGGCGGAAATGAGCCGCCGCGCGGGGGCGGACGTCGTCACGATGAACGAGATCTTCCCGCACTCGATGTCGCTGGACAGGCTGGAAGCGCTGCTGGACGAGCATCGGCCCCACTGCCTTACGCTCGTCCAGGGAGAAACGTCCAACACCACGTTCAACAGCCACGTGCACGACATCGCGCGGCTCGCGAAGGCACGGGGCTGCCTCGTCATCGTCGATGCCGTGTGCACGCTCAGCACGACACCGTTCGAGATGGACAACTGGCAGGTGGATGCCGTGATCACCGGCGGGCAGAAAGGTTTGTCGTCGATTCCCGGCGTATCGCTGCTCGCGTTCTCCGACGCCGCGTGGGGCCGCATCCGCGAACGGCCGACACCCAATACCCACTGGTGCCTGGACGCGCTGCTGGCCGAGAACTTCTGGCATAAAGCGTCGTACCACTACACGGCGCCGGTGTCGGGCGTGCTGGCCCTGCACGAAGCCTTGCGCCTCGTGTGCGAAGAAACGCTGCCGGTCAGGTTTGCCCGCCACCTGCGCTGCTCGACCGCGCTGCAGGACAGCATCGAGGCGATGGGCCTGTCCCTGTTCGCGCCCGCGGAATCGCGGCTCAATTCGGTCGTCGGGATCAATCTGCCGGAGGGCGTCACCAACCAGGCCGTCTGCTCCACGATCTCGAACCGCTACCAGGTCGAGATCTCGGGCTCCTTCGGGCTGCCGATCGTCAGGATCGGGCAGATGGGCGAGCAGTGCCGCGCGCACCATCTGTTCCGCACGGTCCACGCGCTGGGCAGCACGATGCGCGACCTGGGCGCGACCGTGGATCTGCCGGACGGCATGGCCGAACTCGAGAACTCGCTGCAGCGATCCAAGGTCGAAGCCGACTGATCACGGCACGCCCATCTCCCTGAGAAGGTTGCCCGCATGGTCGACCTTCTCCATGTTCCACAGGATGTAGCGGACGTCGACCTGGATGTCGCGCGTGGCGCGCGCGTTGAAATCCCAGTCGGAGATGATGGAATCGAGCGTGCCGTCGAACGCGAGGCCCACCAGTTCACCGCGTGCATTCAGCGCGGCCGACCCCGAGTTACCGCCCGTGATGTCCAGCGTGGCGAGGAAGTCGACGGGCACGGTCTTCAGCTTCGGATCGGTCCAGCGGCCGAAGTCCTTCGCGCGGATCGCGGCCAGCTGGCGCTCCGGCGCATTGAACTCGCCTTCGCCGGTGTGCTTGGCGGCGACGCCTTTCACGGTCGTGAACGCGGTCCAGGAACCCGTGCCGTCGGCGCCGTAGTCGCGGCCCTTCACGTTGCCGAAGGTGACGCGCAGCGTCGAGTTGGCGTCGGGGTAGACGGCTTGTCCCTTGCTGTTCATCCAGGCGATCTTCGCCTTCATGGTGCTGGCGTAGGCCTTCTGGATGTTCCCCGCCAGTTCGTCCTCTTCCGCCTCGTGCTTCATGTCGGCGTCGTACATCGCGACGGCGGCCCTGATGAAGCTGTCGTTGCTGGCCTTGAAGTCTTGCGGGGTCTTCGTCAGCCACGCCGTGCGCACGTCCTTGTCCTGCAGTGTCGAGCCGGCGTAGATGCGGTCCAGCGCCGTCTTCAGTTCGGCCTCGCCCATGCCCGGCCTGATGCCCAGCGCACTGTCGAACGCGGCGTCGTGCTGGTCGACCGGCTGCGCGTTGTACTGCCTCAGGAAGTTCAGCACGAGGGCCTTGTCGACCTTCTCGTCGTAGGTGCGGTCCTGGCCGCCGATGACGGACGCCAGGCGCGGCAAATCGCGTTCCTGGTAGCCGGACTTGCGTTCCACGTCCGGCTTCGTGCGCTCGTTGGCGAGGCGGTACAGGGTGCGGGCCGAGTTCAGGAAGCGCGGCGCCGAATAACCGAGGAAGAACTCGCGTCGTGAATCCGCATCACGCCGGGCGATCAGCTTTTCGACCGCCTCGATGTCGGCGCCGAATTCGGCCTTGCGCCGCGGATCCGCATCGACCCAGGCCTTCAGCGCATTGTGCTCGGCCGTCTTGCGCGCGAGGATGTCGCTGCCTTCGTAGCTGGCGATCATGCCCTTGCGGTTCTTGTAGTAGTTGTTGACGCTCGCGATCTGGCCCGCGTACTTCAGGTGCGCGGCCGGATCGTTCTTCGTCTCGCGTTCGATGACGGCCAGCGTCTCGCCCGACGCCTTCACGAACGCCGGGTAATTCCAGTCGAACGTGAACGCCACTTCCGACGGCAGGCGGTGGCGGTTCGTGCGGCCCGGGTAGCCGAGGGCCATGACGAAATCGCCTTCCTTCACGCCGTCCTTCGCGATCTTCAGCCACAGCTTCGGGCGGTACGGGACGTTGTCCTTCGCATAGTCCGCGGCCTTGCCGTCGCGGCTGACGTAGGCGCGATAAAAGCCGTAGTCGCCCGTGTGGCGCGGCCACATCCAGTTGTCGGTATCGCCGCCGAACTTGCCGATGCCGGCCGGGGGCGCGTGCACGAGCCGCACGTCGCGGATCTCGAGCTGCCTGATGCGATAGAACTCGAGGCCGCCGTAGAAGCTCGCGACGGTGCAGCGGTAGCCCGCATCCTTCTCGCATTCGGCGACGAGGGATTTCTGGTTCTTCTCCATCGCATCCAGGCGCGCCTTGCCCGTCAGCTGCGCGACGTCCGGCGTGATCACGCGGGTGCTGACGTTCGCGACGTCCTCCGTGACGAACACGCGGCTGCCCGGCGCGGCCGGCAGCTCATCCGCCATCGTCCTGGCGAGGAAGCCGTCGGCGAGCAGGTCGCGCTGCGGCGTCGAGTTGACGGCCACGCTGTTGTACACGCAGTGGTGGTTCGTGATCACGAGGCCTTGCGGCGACACGAACGACGCCGAGCAGCCCCCCAGGCTCACGATGGCGCCCATCGGGAAGTCGGTCAGTTTCGTGAGCGTGGCCGGATCGAGCTTGAGGCCCGCGGTTTTCAGTTGCTTCGCGATGTGCGGCAGCTGCTGCGGCATCCACATGCCTTCGTCGGCGTGGGCGGCGAAGGAGGCGAGGATGGCGAGCGGGAGAAGGGTTGTTTTCATCGCTTGTCCTTGGAGCGGTTACAGCTGCGCGCCGATCAGGTGGGCCAGCTTCCCGCCGATTTTTTCCATGAACGGCCGATTCTCCCACGCCTGCAAGGTGATCTGGCGCGCGTGTTTCCAGTCATCGTCGAAGACGGCCTCCTGCTGCCTGGCGAAATCGGGATCGAGCACGTTCAGGTTGGCTTCGTCGTTGAGGATGAACGAGCGGTTGTCGAAATTGGTGGAGCCGACGGAGACGAGGAGCGAATCGACGATCAGCGCTTTCACGTGGTACATCGTCGGCTGGTACTCGGCCATCCTGACGCCGGCCGCCAGAAGTTCGCCCCAGCGCTCGCGCGAGGCGGCGCGCACGACGTCGGAATCGATGATCGGCCCGGGCGTGATGATGCGCACGTCCACGCCCCGTTTCGCGGCGGCGACGAGCGCCTTCACGGCCAGCTCGTCCGGCACGAAATACGAGTTCGACAAATGAATCGTGCGGCGCGCGGCCGTGATGGCGAGCAAGTACATCAGGTGCATGCTCTCGCTGCCGCCCGTGGGCGAGCTGGAGAACATCTGCGCCGGCATGTCGCCCTGAGCGACGAGCGCGGGGAAGTAGGCGGGGCCGTCGAGCACGGCGCCCGTCGCCTTCGTCCAGTTGTCGTTGAACACGGCCTGCATCTGGCCGACGACCGGACCTTCCACGCGGAAATGTGAATCGCGCCAGTGCTCGGGATCCTGGGCGTGGCCGCGCCATTTGTCGGCGATGCCGACGCCGCCCGTGAAGCCGACCTTGCCGTCGACGATCAGCAGTTTCCGGTGCGTGCGGTTGTTCAGGCGCGCCAGTTTCCACCAGACAGGTTTATGGTAGCGGTGCACCTCGACGCCGGCGCGGCGCATGGCGTCAAGCGACGCGTCGTCGATCTTCATGCTGCCGATCCAGTCGAGCAGCACGTGCACCTTCACGCCCGCGCGCGCCCGTTCCGACAGCGCTTCCGTGAATTCGCGGCCGATCGTGCCTTCCCAATAGATATAGGTTTCGAAGCTGATGGATTGCTGCGCCGAGCGGATCGCGTCCAGCATGGCGGGGAAGATCCGGTCGCCGTTGAGCAGCACTTCGGCCTTGTTGCCCTCGATGATGGGCGGGCCCAGCAGCACGCCCAGCGAGCGGCGGAATTG
Source organism: Massilia sp. (assembly GCA_045810485.1). Classification (GTDB taxonomy): domain Bacteria; phylum Pseudomonadota; class Gammaproteobacteria; order Burkholderiales; family Burkholderiaceae_D; genus Telluria. The sequence continues at coordinate 14,665 of JBJMVU010000132.1, forward strand.
TGGGTCGTCCGTGTCGTACTGCCGCGTGAGCTGCGTGTCGATCTTCTTTTCGCCGGGCGAAAAATTTAGCACGAGCAAGCCCGCCACGAGCGTGGCGATGCAGGTGATGAGGACGACGATGGGACGTTTGATACGCATGAGTTCGATTTTAGGACGTAAAAAAACCAACGCCAGCTGACGTTGGTTTTCAAAGCGGGGCTTGCACCTGCTTAGCGGACGCGGCCGCGACGCAGCAGATTGACGATTGCGAGCAGGATCACAGCGCCCAGGAACGAAACGAGCAGCGACGACACACTGAAGTCATCGGAATTGATGGTGCCATTGCCGAACAACGGAGACAGCAGCCAGCCACCCAGGAAGGCTCCCACGATACCAACCACGACATTGAGAATCATGCCTTGCTCAGCATCCGTCTTCATGACCATGCTGGCGAGCCAGCCGAGCACACCACCGACAACGATCCAGATAATGAATAACATGTTGAGTCCTCCTCAAGTTGGAAAAAACATACTCCAGGCCAATTGAATGCCGAGGCCATGTGCAAAGTCTAGTGATGCACACGGTTCGGGGTCGGTGCGTTGCCGAACGTTAGACGCGCAATCTGGCGCCGCGTTCTCTTGTGATGCGGAATGTCCCCAGCACGGTGCGTCAGCGAACAGAGGCGCACTGTTGGGCGGGCATATCGTTTAAATCACTTTGCATCAAGTGAAGAGCAGTATCCCGGACCGCTTCGATTACTGAAAGGAACGTACATCATGGCTATTCTTGACAACACGACGACCGAGCAGAAAAAACACGACCGCATGGTGACCGGGCTGTTCCCCGACCGCGCCAGTGCGGAGCGCGCGTACAGCGCCATCTCGACCCGCGGCTATACGAAGGACGACGTCAACCTGATGATGTCGGACACGACCCGCAAGACCCAGTTCACCGACACCGAAACTGAGCTGGGCAGCAAGGCCGCCGAAGGCGCCGCTGCCGGCGCGGGTATCGGCGGCACCATCGGCGCCGTGCTGGCCGGCGTGGCCGCCATCGGCACCTCGCTCGTGATCCCGGGCGCGGGCCTCGTCGTCGCCGGTCCGCTGGCGGCAGCACTGGCCGGCGCGGGCGCGGGCGGCATCACCGGTGGCCTGATCGGCGCGCTGATCGGCGCCGGCATCCCGGAAGAACGCGTCAAGCACTACGAAGAAGGCATCAACAAGGGCGGCATCGTGCTGGGCGTGACGCCGCGTTCGGACGAGGACGTTGCCTACCTGAACCAGACCTTCGTCGATAACGGCGGCTCGCACGTGATCGGCACCGGCATTGGCGCCGCCGCGGGCGCCGCCACCGGCGCCGCACTGGGCGCGGCCGGCGGTCCGATCGGCATGGCGGCTGGCGCCGCGATCGGCGGTATCGCCGGCGGCATGGCCGGCAAGGGTGTGGGCGAAGTCGTCAACCCGAAAGCGGGCGACGACCTGGGCGAACACTATCTGGCCAAGGGTACGGGCGCCGGCGCCGGCGCCGCGATGGGCGCCGCGGCGGGCTCCGTCGCAGGTCCGGTCGGTGCGCTGGCCGGTGCCGCGATCGGCGGCCTGGCCGGCGGCGCAGCGGGCCGCGGCGCGGGCGAAGTGGCGAATCCGCATTCGGACGACCGCCTGCATGAGCACAACCTGGCCCAGGGCACCGGCGCCGGCGCGGGCGCACTGACCGGTGCGGCCGTGGGCAGCGCGGCCGGTCCGATCGGCACCGTCGCGGGCGCTGCCATCGGCGGTATCGCGGGCGGCATGGCCGGCAAGGGCGCAGGCGAAGTCGTGAACCCGAAACCGGGTGACGACCTGCATGAGCACAACCTGGCCGGCGGCGTCGGCACGGGCGGTGGCGCGGCGGCGGGCGCCGCACTGGGCGCCGTGGGCGGCCCGATCGGCATGGCGGCAGGCGCCGCGATCGGCGGCATCGCCGGCGGCATGGTCGGCAAGGGCGCCGGCCACCTCGTGAATCCGACGGAAGAGGATGCGTACTGGCGCTCGAACTACCAAACCCAGCCGTACTACAGCTCGGGCTACACGTACGACGATTATTCGCCGGCCTATGCGCTGGGCTACAACAATGCCCGCCGCTTCCCGAACTACGACCTGGCCGAGCCGCACATGGCCGACGAGTGGGATCGCGTGAAGGGCCATTCGCGCCTGTCGTGGGAGCAGGCCAAGTCGGCCAGCCGCGCCGCGTGGGACCGCGTGGAGCGGTCCATTCCCGGTGATTCGGACCGCGACGGCCGTTAATCCGGCGCCTCAATGAACAAAGCCCCGCGGCCGTGCTGGCCGCGGGGCTTTTACTTTGCCGCGAGCCGATTACTGCTTGACGGCTTCGACCTGGATGGCCAGCTTGACTTCCGGCTTGAAGCCCATCTTGACGCCGTAGTCCACGCCGAAGTCGGCGCGGTTGAACGTGGCCGACGCATCGGCGCCGCACACTTCGCGCTTCAGCATCGGGTGCTGGATGCACTTGAACTGGTTGATGTGCAGGGTGACCGGCTTGGTCACGCCGTGCAGGGTCAGCTCGCCGTCGACGGTGCTCGGTACATCGCCCTTGAACACGATCTTGCCCTTGTAGGTGGCGTTCGGGAACTTGGCCACGTCGAACATGTCCTGCCCCTTGGCGTGCTCGTTCAGCTTGGCGTGGCCGAAGTCCAGGCTGGTGGCGTCGATGTTGATGTCGACGGTGCCCGACTTGTTCGCGCGATCGACGACGATGGTGCCGTCGGTCTTGTCGAACTTGCCGCGCCAGTTCGACAGGCCGCCGAAG
>JBJMVU010000133.1:0-10724 GCA_045810485.1 Massilia sp.
GGTGAGTAATCTTGGCCTGCCGACAATCTTTTACAGGCTTTTCTGGATATTTTCACAAAGTATGTGTTGTATTTTTTTATCGCGGCGGTTTTTGTGACATCCGGTATTTGCGCGCGGATAGCCGAGCACATCCCTGAGCGAGATCAAGCATTTACATTCAGCCAAGAGGGCAAACGCGAACTACAATGAGAACGTAGCGTGACGTGAGGGAGGGCTCACCATGTACCAGAAGATTCTGATCACCACCGACGGCTCCTCGGTATCGCAACACACCGCCTGCGCCGGCGTCAAATTCGCACGACAGATGGGGGCCGAAGTGCTCGCCCTGTTCGTCGCGCCCGATTACCAGTATCCCGTGTATGTCGAGATCGTGCCGCCCGCCTATCCCAGCGAAGAGGAATACGCCCAGCAGATGCTGCGCCTGGGCGAGGAGTACATGGGATCGGTCATGCGCGCGGCGGAGGGCTGCGGCCTGAAGCACGCCTGCATGACGGCGTTTTCCGACGCGGCGGCGCTGAAAATCGTTGACGTGGCGGAACAGCAACACTGCGACCTGATCTTCATGGGTTCGCACGGCCGCAGCGGCTGGGGACAGCTGCTGCTAGGTAGCGTGACCAACAAGGTGCTGTCCCATACGACCAAGCCCGTGCTCGTGCACCGCCTGATCCGGGAGCCCGGCACCTGAAACGCTTACCGGAAGTCGCCGCGGCGCTGCATCGGACAGCAGGCATTGTCCAAAAAAAGGCAACGGGAGTGTTGCCGCTGTGATATCTTTTTACCTTCATTTTACAATTGATCCTTAGGGATATCTATGATTCGCATTGTCATCGCCGACGACCACACGATCATGCGCGAGGGTCTCAAACGTATCCTCGACGGCGCGCTCGACATCGAGATCGTCGGCGAGGCCATCAACGGCTTCGAAGTGCTGTCGCTGGTGCGCCAGGGCGGCTTCGACCTGCTGCTGCTGGACCTGTCCATGCCGGGCCGCAGCGGCGTCGACCTGATCCGCCAGGTGCGCAGCGAAGCGCCCAAGCTCGCCATCCTGATCCTGACGATGCACGAGGAAGAGCAGTACGCCGTGCGCGCCATCCGGGCGGGAGCCCAAGGCTATCTCACCAAGGAAAGTGCTGGTACGCAGCTTGTCGGTGCGATCCGCAAGGTCGCGTCCGGCCGGCCCTACATCAGCACGGAAGTGGCCGAGCAGCTGGCGCTGAACATCATGGCGCCGAACGAACAGCTGCTGCACAAACAGCTGTCGGATCGCGAATTCGAGGTGTTCTCCCTCCTCGTGGGCGGCAAATCGATCACCGAGATCGCCAACAACCTGCATCTGTCGGTCAAGACCGTCAGCACCCACAAGACCCGGATCATGCAGAAAATGGGCATGACCTCGCTGTCGGAAATGGTGCAGTATGCGGTTGCGCACCGTCTGCTCGCCCCGATGAAAGCCTGACAGGCCGTCGCCGCAACAACGAACCATTCTGGCGACACGCTTTGTGCCCTGCCCCGCACGACTCCAGTCGCGCAGGGCCACCGCTCTCTCTTCTCGAAGTCCTACGTCCGCCTCCCTCGTATCTTCCTCTGCGCGTTAGTCTTTCGGTAAGAAAATTCCTACAGTCTGACGCTCTCTCCTACTGCACATTCAGCCGTTGCTGATATTAATGCCGGACTCGTGTTGGCATACTGACTTCAGCGTTTCGACTTGCCTGCGGTCCATATCCGTATCCAGTCAGCTCTGTGGCTCCGATACCGCACTGGCACCACCGGACCGCAGCTTGGTTCTTTGAAATCCTAAACCTGGAGATGAGTATGCAGTCCCAGCTAACTTCAGAACAACGCAACGCCTCCCCGTCGACCCTGCACTCGTCACAAATGGAAGCCGGGCGCCAGCGCCAGGGCCGTCTCTGGTCGAACCTGAAAGAGGTCTGCGACCTGCTCCACATCCCGGCCGCCGTTTCGATGAACACCGAGGAATTGCTGTTCCAGCACGTGCAGTTCAAGACCGGGCAGCGTGTACACACGATCGGCCAGGCGTTCGACACTCTGTACATCGTCAACTCCGGTTTCCTGAAAACCGTGTTGATCGACGAATTCGGCAACGAACAGGTGCTCAGCTTCCCGATGAAGGGCGACATGCTCGGCGTCGACGGCATTCACACGCGCCATTACGCGTCGGAAGCCGTCGCCCTGTCCGACTGCGACCTGATCCTCGTGCCGTTCAAGAAGCTCACCGCGCTCGGCCGCGTGCATGCCGAGCTCGAGAACCTGATGTATGGCGTGATGAGCCGCGAACTGGTGCGCGAACAGGCCATGATCGGCATGCTCGGCGCCCTCTCGGCCGAAGCCCGCGTGGCCCGCTTCCTGATCTCGCTGGCGGAACGTTTCGCCGCGATGGGGTACTCCAGCAAACTGTTCAACTTGCGCATGACGCGCCATGAGATCGGCAGCTATCTCGGCCTCACGCTCGAGACGGTAAGCCGCACCTTGTCCGCCTTCAACGAAATCGGCCTCATCACAGTCGACCAGCGCACCATCGGCATCAAGGATCCGGACGCCCTCAAGACGCTGCGCCGCCTGCCGCCCTCGCGCTCGCGCGCCAAGCAGAACGCCAAGCACAAGGCGGAAGCGGACAGCGCCGGCGACGGCCAGGTCCTCGCCACGGCCTGAGCAGCGCGCACGCATCGTCCCTGCCATCGAACGAAAAAAGCCGGTTCCTCGCGGAAGCCGGCTTTCTGTTTTCTGGTACCGTCGCTTTAGTCGCGAATCAGCACGCCATCGCTGACCTTCACACGGTCGCCCACGCGGAAGCCCGGATTGTTTTCGTACGGGATCGTCTGCGTGGCGCCGTTCGCGTAGCGCACGACAACTTCGAAGCGCTGGTGCGCATTGGAATTGCGTTCGATCTCGCGGCCCGCGATCGCGCCGCCGACCGCGCCCGCGACGGTGGCCGCAGTGCGTCCGCCGCCGCTGCCGACCTGGTTGCCCAGCAGGCCGCCCACGACGGCGCCCGCGCCGGTCCCCAGATAGCTGCCGTCGCCGGTGACCTGCACGACGTTGACGGCGTCCACCGTCGCGCAATTCGTGCAGTAGCGCGCCACGCGCGGCTGGTTGCCCGCCGGATTGATGCCCTGCCCATTCCCGCCCGCCATCAGCGGTTGCCCCAGCGTGGCCGTCGAATAGCGGCCGTTGGCGCGGATCGTGGCCGTGACGGCTGCATCCGGCGCGATACGGTCGTTGCGGCGGATCGTGTACAGGCCACTGTACTCACCCGGCCGGATTTCCGGCAGGAAGAAGATGCCGCGCGAACCGGCGATCTGCACCTCGACCTTCGCGCCCGGTGTGCCGCGCACGGTGAATTTCAGCTCGTTGCCGGGACCGAGGTCGTCGCTGCCGCGCACGTCGAAGCGCTCGACGTGCGGCATGTTGGACGCGGTGCGGTCGCTGCGGTCGCTGCGGTCGTCACGGTCGGGCCCGCGCACGACCGATTCGGCCAGCAGCCGCGTCGTGACCATATCGTTCACGCGCAGGTTGGCGGTGACGGCGCTGCCGGGATTGATGCGGTCGTGCGTGCCGATCGTGTACGTGCCCTGGTAGGTGCCCGGCGACGTTTCCGTCAGGGTCAGGTTGCGCGTGGCGCCGTCGATGCGCAAGGTGGCGTAGCCGCCCGGCGTGCCGTACAGGTCGAAGTTCAGCTCGGTGCCCGGGTCCAGGCGCCGCACTTCGTCCACGTTGAAACCATCGATTCGCGGCGCCAGGCGTTGGGCGCGCGGGTGGTCCTGCGCCTGCACGGGCGTCGTCACGGTCATCGAGAGCAGAGGCAGCGCGGCCACGACGGCCGCGGCCAATGTCTGTCGGGTTGTTGCCATGGGGTCCTCCGACTTCGTCTTGTTGTCGATAAGACCAGCTTACGCTGCGCTCGAGTCAGGCTCGGTGCGCTAACGAACGCTGTGCACGGCTTCCCCGGAGGTAATAAAAATGCGGTCGTCCTCTTCCGGACGGATGGTGTGTCCACCGGTAAAAGATCCGAACGACGGCAGGATCATCCGACGAGGTCCTAGGACAAAGCACGGCAGGCGCAGGGCATCGAAACGTGTCGCCAAGACATACACTGGGTGGACGTGACCCGCCCATACAAAGCCGGGCGCGTCGAGGTCCGGGTGGTGGCAAAAGGAAAACGGGCCGACCGTGTACGGCTCGTCGACGAGGTCGATGCCGAGCACGGCGGCCGGGTCGCCCGCATGCTTGTCGTGGTTGCCGCGCACGAGCGTCAGCACAAGGCCGCAGCGCCGCCGGCGCCACGCGAGCAGCGCGGCCTGCGTGCCGGCCGCGTGCGCCGCGCGGGCGTGTAGAAAGTCGCCGAGGAACAGCACGTGATTCGCGCCCGTCGCATCGATCAGGGCGTCGAGCGCGTCGAGGTTTTCCGTCGTCGTCCCGCGCGGCACGGGAATGCCGAACGAACGGAACGCGGCCGCCTTGCCGAAGTGGATGTCGGCGATGGCCAGCATCGTTTCGCGCGGCCAGTAGACAGCCTTTTGCGGCAGCAGCCACACGGCCTCGCCGCCCGCTTCCACGACCACGCTGCCCTCTATTCTCATCGTTCGGCCGCCTTCTCGAGTTCGCGCACCATGCGCGCGACGCGGTCCGCCAGCTTTTCCGTGCTGACCTTTTCGCGGAAGCGCTCGACCATCAGCGGAAAGCCGAACGGCGTGGCGCGCTTCACCTCGCGGAAGGCGACGCGGCGCACATGCAGTTCGACGAGCGTGTCGCGCAGCCGCGTGAGCTCCAGTTCCTGCTCCAGAACTTCGCGCTCGGCCTGCGTCAGCAGCAGGTTGGCGCTGTCGTGCTTGCGGAAGACTTCGAAGTACAGCGACGACGACGCCTGCACCTGGCGCATGGATTTATGTTGGCCGGGATAGCCCTGGAAGATCAGCCCGGCGATGCGCGCCACTTCGCGGAAGCGCTGCTGCGACAGCTGCGTCGCGTTCAGGCTGTCCAGCACGTCCTCCAGCAGGTGCGCCGTGTCGAACAGGCCGACGTCGGCGCCAGTCGCCCCTGCAAACACGGTCGCCCAGTCCACCGCTTCGGGCGCCAGCAGTTCGAACCCGTAATCGTTGACGGCGATGGAAAAGGTGCTCGGCATGACACGGCCCACGCGGAACGCGAACAGCGACGCGAGGCCCGTGTGCACGGCGCGTCCCGCAAACGGATACACGAACAGATGATACCCCTCGCGGCTCTTCATGCTCTCGACGACCAGGACATCGCTGTCGGGCAGCGCCGACCAGCGGGCCTGGATTTCCAGCAGCGGCCGCAGCGCCAGCATTTCCGGCCCGTCGTAGACGCCCTCCCCGGCAAGTTTCAGTTCTTCCAGCGCCGCGTGCGCGAGCTCGGACGACAGCGGCATCTTGGTGCCCTGCCAGCGGCTGACGGCGCCGCGCGTCGATTCCGAACGCTTCACGTACGCCGTCATCTCGTGCACGCGCACGAGTTCCAGGATGCGGCCGGAGAACAGGAAGCGGTCGCCCGGTTTCATGCGCCCGATGAACGATTCCTCGACGCTGCCGATGCGGCCGCCGCTGACGTACTTCACCTGCATCTGCGCGTCCGACACGATGGTGCCGATACCCATGCGGTGGCGCCGGCCGATCTTCACGTCGGGGACGCGGTAGACGCCCTCCTCGTCCGGCAGCACGCGCTTGTACTCCGGATAGACCGTGAGGCTCTGGCCGCCGCGCGCGACGAAGTCCAGCGCCCACTGCCATTCCTCGGGCGTCAGGTGGCGGTACGACCACGCGCTTTTGACTTCCTCGTAGAACGCTTCGGACCGGAAGCCGCCGCCCAGCGCGACGGTGACGAGATGCTGCACGAGCACGTCGAACGGCTTGTTCGGCACCTGCCGCGCTTCGATGCGGCGCGTGGCGACGGCGCGCTTGGCGCCCGCCGCCTCCAGCAGTTCCAGGCTGTTCGTCGGCACCAGCGTCACGCGCGAGATGCGGCCAGGCGCGTGGCCGCTGCGGCCCGCGCGCTGCAGCAGCCGCGCGATGCCCTTGGCGCTGCCGACCTGCAGCACGCGCTCGACGGGCAGGAAGTCGACGCCGAGGTCCAGGCTCGCCGTGCACACGACGGCTTTCAGGTCGCCACGCTTCAGGCCCGTCTCGACCCATTCGCGCACCTCGCGGTCGAGCGAGCCGTGATGCAGCGCGACGAGGCCGGCCCAGTCCGGACGCGCCTCGATGATGTTCTGGTACCACAGCTCCGACTGCGAGCGCGTGTTCGTGAAGACCAGCGTCGCGGCGTGATGCTCGATCTCGGCGATGACGGGTTGCAGCATCTGCAGGCCTAGGTGGCCCGCCCACGGAAAGCGCGCCACGCCCTGCGGCACGAGGCAGTCGACGACGATCTGTTTTTTCAGGTCGCCCTCGACCAGCACGCCCCCATCCGGATCGCCCAGCAGCACGCCGCGGGCCTCGGCCAGGTTGCCCATCGTGGCCGACAGGCCCCACACGACGAGCCCCGGATTCCAGCGCCGCAGCCGCGCCAGCGCCAGCTGCACCTGCACGCCGCGCTTGCTGCCCATCAGCTCATGCCACTCGTCGATGATGATCATGTCCAGGTGCCGGAACTGGTCGCGCGCGGCCGCGTGCGACAGCAGCAGCGACAGGCTTTCCGGCGTCGTGATCAGCGCACCGGGGAGCGACTTGGACTGGCGCGCGCGCTCGGCCGCGCCCGTGTCGCCCGTGCGCGCGCCGATCGTCCACGCGCCGATGACGTCCGGGCTCGCGGCGCCCAGTTCGGCCGTCGCGACTTCCAGCGAACGCTGCGTGTCCGCAGCCAGCGCGCGCATCGGCGTGATCCACAGCACGCGCAGGCCCGTGTTTGCGCGCCTGCCCCGATTCGCCCCGCGCAGCAGCGCGGCGAACCACACGGCGTACGTTTTACCGGCGCCCGTATTCGCGTGCAGCAGCCCGGATTCGCCCGCCAGCGAGGCCTTCCAGACGGCGCGCTGGAACGGGAAGACCTTCCAGCCGCGCGCCGCGAACCATGCGTCGACCGCCGCTTCCGCCTGTGTCTTGGTCATGGGCCCACCGCTCCCAGCAGGCCCTTCAACGCATCGAGCGTATCCGCCTGCTCGACCGTCTTGTCGTCGCGCCGCCGCAGGATGCGCGGAAAGCGCACGGCGATGCCGGCCTTGTGGCGCGTGGACAGGGCGATGCCCTCGAAGCCGATCTCGAACACCATCGTCGGCTTCACGGACCGCACGGGTCCGAATTTTTCCACCGTCGTCTTGCGGATGATGTTGTCGACCTGCGCGATCTCCGCATCGGTCAGGCCGGAATAGGCTTTCGCGAACGGGACGAGCTTGCGATCGTCGCCCTCGCCATCCCACACGGCGAACGTGTAGTCCGTGTACAGCGACGCGCGCCGGCCGCTGCCCGCCTGCGCATAGATCAGCACCGCGTCGATGGCATATGGATCGATCTTCCACTTCCACCATGTGCCGACGTCTTTCGTGCGGCCTACGCCGTATTGTGCGTTCCGTGCCTTCAGCATCATGCCTTCGACCCCGCGCGCCCGCGATTCGCCCCGCAGGTTGCCGAGGTCTTCCCAGCTGTCGGCCGTCACGAGCGGAGAGATGCGCAACTGCGGTTGCGCCGCGCCCGTGACGAGCGTCTCCAGCAGCGCGCGCCGTTCGTGCTGGGGCAGCGCGCGCGTGTCGACGCCGTCCAGTTCCAGCAGGTCGTACGCGAGCAGCACGGCGGGCAGCTCGGCCAGCAGTTTGGCAGACAAGGTCTTGCGGCCGATGCGTTTCTGCAGGTCGGCGAACGGCGCCGGTGCGTCGCCGCTGGTCCAGATCAGCACCTCGCCGTCGACCACCGTCCCTTCCGGCAGGGATAAACTCGCCAGCTCGGGAAAGCGATCCGTGATCAGGTCCTCGCCGCGCGACCACAGGTAATTCTGGCCGCCGCGCCGCACGAGTTGCGCGCGGATGCCGTCGTACTTCCACTCGACCTGCCAGTCCCCCATGTCGCCCAACGCGCCGGGCTCTCCCTGCAGCTGGTGCGCGAGAAAGAAGGGATACGGCTGGCCGCCGCGCAGCTTGTGTTCGTTGTCGGTCTGCGCCGCGATCAGCTGCAGGAAGCCCGTCGCCGTCGGTTTGACACGACCATCCGTCCAGCCCATCAGGCGCTGCGCGATCAGCTTGGAATCGACCGCGGCGATGGACGCCAGCGCGCGCGTGACAAGCAGCTTCGACACGCCCACGCGGAAACCGCCGCCGATCAGCTTCACGAACAGGAAGCGTTCGCGCCACGTCAGTTCGTCCCAGTACGAGAACAGCGCTTCCCGGATCGTGCCCGGATCGGCGCCGCGCAAGGGCCCGATACGTTCTTCCATCCACACCGCCAGGCCGACGTCGCTGTGGCGCTTCGGCGGCGGCAGGATGTGGGCGATGGTCTCGGCCATGTCGCCGACGGCGGCATACGATTCGTCGAACAGCCAGTCGTCCAGGCCCGCGTATTCGATGGCGTACTGGCGCATGAGCTTGCTCGGCACCGCCTGGCGCGGCTTGCCGCCGGCGAGGAAGTACACGGCCCACGCGGCGTTTTCCGGAGCGGCGCTGGCGAAGTAATTCTGCAGCGCCTCGAGCTTGCGGTTGGTGGCGGTGGTTTCGTCGAGTTCGGCGTACAGGCGGGCGAATTCACGCATCCTTCGCCTCCTCCACGGGCTCGCCCGGCGTGGCCGTCACGGCTTCGTCATCCTCCTCGCCGTATTCCGTGTCGAACGCCTTCGCATCGAGCCCGATCTGGCACAGCCAGCGCACCATGACGGGAATCGAACCGTGCGTGACGATCACCTGCTGCGCGCCGGTGGCGTGGATCGCCTCCAGCAGGCCGGGCCAGTCCGCGTGGTCGGACAGCACGAAGCCGCGGTCGACGCCGCGCCGGCGCCGCGCGCCGCGCAACAGCATCCAGCCGCTCGCGAACGCGTCGGAGTAATCGCCGAAGCGGCGCGTCCACGGCGAGCCCGATGCGGACGGCGGCGCCAGCACGAGCGCCTTTTTCAGGTCCGCCTTGTCGGTCTCGCTGACCATCTGCGTGTGCGGCAGGACCACGCCGCCCTCGCGATACACCCGGTTCAGCGGTTCGACGGCGCCGTGGCACACGATGGGGCCGATGGATGGATCGAGGCCGCAGAGCAAACGCTGCGCCTTGCCGAACGCGTAGGCGTACAGGATGCTCGTGCGGCCTTCGTCCACGTTGCGGCGCCACCAGCGGTTGATGTCGTCGAAGACCTCCTGCTGCGGATCCCAGCGGTAGATCGGCAGGCCGAACGTGGATTCCGTGATGAAGGTGTGGCAGCGCACGGCCTCGAACGGCGCGCACGTGGCGTCCGGCTCGACCTTGTAGTCGCCCGACGCGACCCAGATCTCGCCCTGGTACTCCATCCGGATCTGGCTTGATCCGAGCACGTGGCCGGCCGGGTGCAGCGAGATCGTCACGCCGTTGTGGACGATGCGCTCGCCGTAGTCCAGCCCGTCGATGTTGATGTCCTGGCCGAGGCGCGACTTCAGGATGCCGACGCTTTGCTGCGAGGCCAGGTAGTGCTTGTGGCCCCAGCGCGCATGGTCGCCGTGCGCATGGGTGATGACGGCCCGGTCCACCGGCCGCCACGGGTCGATGTAGAACTGGCCCGGCACACAGTACAGGCCTTCCTTGCGTACGACGACCATGTCTCCCATGCGGTTGGCGTCCTCCCTGTCAACTCGACGTTACGAAGTCGGCGAGGAACGCGCGCTGCTCGCCGTCCGGGAATTCGATGTGGACCTGGTCCCCGGCCACGGACAGCACGACGCCTTCGCCATACTTCGGCACCGTCACGCGCGCGCCCGGTTCGAACGTGGGGCCGGCCGGCGCTTCCGCTTCCGGCTCGCGGTCGAATTCGTCGTCGCGGATTTCGATATCCTCCGTGAGCACGGCGGCCGGCGGATTCAGGCAGTTGTCGCAGCGGCAGCACTTCTCGAAGCCTTCGACCTCGTCGCCGAAGTAATCGAGCAGCAGCTTCCAGCGGCAGAAACCGCTCACCGCATACGATACCATCTGCTCGAGCGCTTCCTTGTCGCGCTCCTGCTTCTGGCGATAGACCTCGGCCATCGCCGCGAACAGCTTGTCGTCGGGCGCGGCGGTGCCGGGCAGGTAAGCGAGCTTGCGGTTCTGGCGCAGCAGCTTCGCATCCTTCAGCAGTTTCAGGCAGACCTTCAGGTGCGATCCGGCCAGGTCGCCGGCCACGTCAACCACGCGCTCAAGCGTCGCCGTCCCGTTCTCCGCGAGCGCGCGCACGGCCTCGTACACGGCGCGGATCTCGTCGGCCGTCGGGTAGTGCTTCACGAGGAAGAACTGCTGCACGCGCTTGTCGTCCTGCAGGAACAGCAGGGTGCAGCCGGCGTCCTGGCCGTCGCGTCCGGCGCGGCCGGATTCCTGGTAGTAGGCCTCCAGGTTCGCGGGGATCTGCAGGTGGATGACGAAGCGCGTGTCCGGCTTGTCGATGCCCATGCCGAACGCGTTCGTCGCCACCATCACGCGCCGCTCGTCGTTCATGAACAGGTCCTGGTTCGCCTTGCGCTCGGCGGCGTGCAGCTTGCCGTGGTACAGGGTGACGGATTCGCCGGCGTCCAGCAGCAGCTGGTGCATCTCCTCGGCCGCCTTGACGGTGGCCGCGTAGAC
>JBJMVU010000134.1:0-3013 GCA_045810485.1 Massilia sp.
CGCGCCTGCGCCCGTGAAGGCTGCGCCCGCGCCGGCGGCAGCTGCGCCGGCCCCGGTGGCCGCACCGGCACCGGCCGCCGCGCCGGGTGGCGCCGGCCTGGACTGGGAAGCGATGTTCATGGCGGTCGTTCCGCCGGGCACCTATACGCCGAGCCAGGCGCCGGTCGCCGCCGCAGCAGCCCCCGAGGCTGCCGCCGCGCCCATGCAGGCCGCCGCACCCGCCGCTGCGGTCGAAGCCGCCGCGCCGGCCGCGTCCGGCAGGCCGGGCTGGGACGGCATCGAGCGCCGCAACGAGCCCAAGCCGGCCAGCACCGGTCCCGCGAAGGACGAGAGCATCCGTATCGACGCGGTCAAGCTGGACGCGCTGCTGGAAGTGGCCGGCGAATCCGTGCAGGCCGCGAACCAGGCGGCCGTGCTGCTGGAGCGCCTGTCGCAGTTCAAGTTCGAGGGCCAGGCCGCCACGCTGATGGCCACGCTGACGGAAACGCTGGAGCGCGCGTCGCGCTATTCGGCCGAACTGCAGCGCGCCACGCTGGCGACCCGCATGCAGCCGGTCGGCCGCCTGTTCCAGAAATTCCCGCGCCTCGTGCGCGAGCTGGCGAAGGACCTGGGCAAGGACGTCGAGCTGACCATCGAAGGCGCCGAGACGGAAGTCGACCGCGTCGTCGTGGACAGCCTGTACGACCCGCTCGTGCACATGCTGCGCAACGCGCTGGACCACGGCGTCGAGGGCCCGGAAGACCGCGTCGCCAACGGCAAGCCGGCCAAGGCGTTCATCCTGCTGAAAGCCTGGCAGGAAGCGAACAGCGTCATGATCGTGCTGCAGGACGATGGCCGCGGCATGGATCCGGCCAAGCTGCGCAAGAAGGCGATGGAGAAGGGTCTCATCTCCGACAACCAGGCGACGAGCGACGACGAGGCGTACCAGCTCGTGTTCCTGCCGGGCTTCTCGACCAAGGAAGTGGCGTCGTCGGTCTCGGGCCGCGGCGTGGGCATGGACGTGGTCAAGACGGCCGTCGAGAAGAACCGCGGCGCGATCCGCATCGACTCGAACCTGGGTACCGGTACGAAGTTCTCGATCCGCCTGCCGATCGAACTGTCGATCGTGCCGACCATGCTCGTGTCGACGTCGGGCGCGCAGCTGGCCCTGCCGATGGCGGTGGTCGAGCGCGTCGTCGAACTGCCGGAGACCTTCATGCAGGTCGGCGGCGCCCCGGTGCTGAAAGACCAGGGCCGTCCGCTGCCGGTGCGTTCGCTGGCGCTGTCGCTCGGCTACGAGGCATGCGTGGAGCGCGTGGGCATCGTCATCAACGCCCCGCAGCCGTACATCATCGCGGTGGAAGCCGTCGACGGCACGGCCGACCTGGTGATCAAGCCGATGACGGCGCTGAACGTCGAAGGCATCACCGGCACGGCACGCTCGGCGGAAGGCTCGCTCGTGCTGGTCGTCGGCCTGTCGTTCCTGATGGACGGTTGCCGTTCCACAGTCCGCTTGGCCGCATAAACCACGCTGGCTGCATTTTTGCTACAAAGCTACGAAAAGCCTGCGCAGGAAATGCGCAGGCTTTTTTTATTTGCATGTCCGGTTAGTCGCCCAAACAAAATTTTCATACGGATGAGTTCATTGGAATAATCGTGCTGGAACGACCTTGCTTCCGCATTGCACAAATATGGCATAATCAAAGACCATACCCGCATGAAGCGGTCGTTTCTCTGGATTTAACATGTTAAAAACGCTCTACGACAAACTTTGGGATTCGCATGTCGTGCGTGCCGATGCGGATGGCACCACCGTGCTGTATATCGACCGTCACCTGGTCCACGAAGTCACCAGCCCGCAGGCGTTCGAAGGCCTGCGCGAGGCCGGCCGCCCGCTATGGCGCACTTCGGCCAATCTTGCCGTAGCCGACCACAACGTGCCGACGACCGACCGCTCGCACGGCATCGCCGACCCGACCTCGCGCCTGCAGGTCGAGACGCTGGACGGTAACGCGAAGGCCTTCGGCGTCACGTACTTCAACATGAACGACAAGCGCCAGGGCATCGTGCACGTGATCGGCCCTGAGCAGGGCGCCACGCTGCCGGGCATGACCGTCGTCTGTGGCGACTCGCACACGTCCACCCACGGCGCATTCGGCGCGCTGGCGCACGGCATCGGCACGTCGGAAGTCGAGCATGTGATGGCCACCCAGACGCTGCTCGCGAAGAAATCGAAAGCGATGCTGGTGCAGGTCGACGGCGAACTGCCGGCCGGCGTCACCGCCAAGGACATCGTGCTGGCCGTGATCGGCAGGATCGGCACCGCCGGCGGCACGGGCTACGCCATCGAATTCGGCGGCTCGACGATCCGCGCGCTGTCGATGGAAGGCCGCATGACCGTCTGTAACATGGCGATCGAAGCGGGCGCGCGCGCCGGCATGGTCGCCGTGGACGACAAGACCATCGAATACGTCAAGGGCCGGCCGCTGGCGCCGACCGGCGTGGAGTGGGAACAGGCGGTCGCCTACTGGCGCACGCTCCGCTCCGACCCGGACGCGAAGTTCGACACCGTGGTCAAGCTCGATGCCACGCAGGTCGTGCCGCAGGTGACCTGGGGCACCTCGCCCGAGATGGTCACCGCCATCGACGGCCACGTGCCGGACCCGGACAAGGAAAAGGACAGCAACAAGCGCGGCGCCATCGAGCGCGCCCTGACCTACATGGGCCTGCAACCGGGCAAGCCGATGAACGACATCTTCGTCGACAAGGTGTTCATCGGCTCGTGCACCAACAGCCGCATCGAGGACATGCGCGAAGCCGCTGCCATGGTGAAGAAGCTCGGTCGCAAGGTCGCGCCGAACATCAAGGCCGCCCTGGTGGTGCCCGGTTCGGGCGTGGTGAAGGAACAGGCGGAACGCGAAGGCCTGGACCAGATCTTCAAGGCCGCGGGCTTCGAGTGGCGCGAGCCGGGCTGCTCCATGTGCCTGGCCATGAACGCCGACCGGCTGGAGCCGGGCGAGCGCTGCGCCTCGAC
>JBJMVU010000135.1:0-13733 GCA_045810485.1 Massilia sp.
AACTTCTTGCCGTCGGCCGAGCCGATCAGCTCCGCCAGCTTGGCCCAGCGGTCTTCGATGGCGCGCTGGCGCTCGATCTCGGCCATCATCGAACGGGCCCGCTCGCGCCGCTGCTCGTCCTCGCGGATGCGCATGGCGAGGCTGGCCGCGGATTCGTGTGCGGCCTCCCGTTCGGTCTGGGCACGGCGCAGCGCGGCGGCGACCGAGTCGGCGTCCCGCGCCGGCGGGGCCGACGTTGCCTGCGCCGCAGCAGGTGGGCCGTCATCGGCCTCGGCAAGCGCCGCGGGTTGTCCGGCGTCCGCCTGCGCTTCGGCCGGCGCATCGTCTTCGCGCAACCGTTCGTGCTGCTCGCGCTGCGTGCGGCGTTCGGCCAGCACGGCCGTCGCCTGGCGCACGGCCGTGTCCAGTTCCTGCAAGGCCGCCCGTTCCTGCGCGATCCACGCCGCGCCCACCTGGAGCAGGGCGGCCAGCTGCTGTTCGTTGGCCACGCTTTCGAGCGAAGGGTCGTTGCCGTCGAAATCGTGAATCCATTGCGCCAGACGCTCGCCCGCGTCGGCCAGTTCGCCCTGCAGGTCGGCGATGCGGCGTGCAGCCAGCGACTGCGCTTCCCGCACCCGCGCCTCCGACTGCGCGGCTTGCAGGCTCGCGGCCTGGCAGCCGTTCACCGCTTCGCGCGCGGCGTTCACGGCGCCCGTGAGTTGTTGCTCGACGTCGCGCGCGGCGCGGCCTTCGAACAGCTCGGCACGTTCGGCGCGGCGCGCGGCCAGGTCGGCGTCGAGGCGGGCGAATTCGGCCTCCGCGTCGACAAGACGCTGGCCGGCGTGCGCCACGCGTGCGACCAGTGCGGCGTGTTCGGCGTCGAGGGTGCCGATGGCGCCCTGCAGCCGCGCGTGGCGCGCCG
Source organism: Massilia sp. (assembly GCA_045810485.1). Taxonomy (GTDB): domain Bacteria; phylum Pseudomonadota; class Gammaproteobacteria; order Burkholderiales; family Burkholderiaceae_D; genus Telluria. The sequence goes on from JBJMVU010000135.1 coordinate 902, forward strand.
CCTGGTCGTTCCATTCGCGCGCCTCGTTGGCGCGGGCCTGGCGCCAGCCGGCCCGGTCGCGTTGCCAGTGGCCCTGCCAGCCGTCGCCGCACGCGTCGGCCAGCACGGGATCCAGTTCCGCGAGCAGTTCGGCCAGCGTGGCGGCCGCAGCCTCGCGCCGGGCGGCCAGCGCGGCGATGTCGGCGTCCAGGCGCGCCAGCGTGCCTTGCGCCGTCTGCGCCGCGTCGAGCAGGCGGGCGTGTTCGCGGTTGGCCTGGTCCCAGGCCTGCTGGGCGGCGTCGCGCGCGAGCTCGGCGCGGCGCAGGTCGCCGTCGCGCGTCTCGAGCTCGTCGTAGGCCTTGCGCAGCGCGGCCTGTCCGGCCGCCAGCCAGCGGGCGCGGGCGTCCGTGCCCGCGTCGCCGTCCGGCGCGTCCGCCGCGAGCGGATTGTCGTCCCATTCCGCGTCCAGCTGGGCGAGCGCGGCGGCGAGGCCGTCGCGTTCGCGGGCCAGCGCCGCCAGCCGCTCGCCGGCGGCGTCGTACGCGGCGCGCTGGCCGGCCTGCAGCTCGACGTTGGCGCGCTGTTCGGCGCGGCGCGCGGCCAGTTCGGCGGACAGTTCTTCCAGTACGGCGTGCAGCCGGTCGTCCTGGTGGCGGTACGGATGTTCCGTCCCGCCGCACACGGGGCAGGCGTCGCCGTCGACGAGCGTCGCGCGCAGCTTTTCGACGCCGTCGGCGCAGGCCAGCTGGGCCGTCTTCAACATGCGTTCGGCTTGCGTGACGGTGGCGTCCAGCGCGATGCCCGCCGTGCGCGCGGCATCGAGCCCTTCCTGCGCCCTGGCCTGCGCCTGCGTGGTCTGGGCGGATTGCGCATCGAGGTCGGCCAGGCGGCCGCGCTGCGTGCGCAGCGCCTGCCACGTGTGGTCGAGCGAGGCGAGGTGCTCGCGCCGCTTGTCGAGTGTGCGGCGCTCCGCACGCTGGGCGTCGGCGTCGATGCCGTCCAGGGCCGCGGCCGCCTGCCGGCGCGCGGCTTCGCGCACATCGAGCAGTTCGATCGACGCCCCCAGCGCGTGCGCCGTGCGCTGGGCCATCGCGGCGGCCTGTTCGGCGCCGGCGCGGGCGGCGTCCAGGGCCTGGGCGCTGGACGCGTCCTGGCGCGCGGCCTGCTCGGCCTGGGCCAGGCGCTGGTCCCAGCGTGTCCATTGCGTGGCGAGCGGTTCGCGCGTGCCGTGCGCGGCGAGCCAGCCGGTCGTGTCGTGCAGGGCGCGCCGGCTCGCTTCCAGTTCGCCCGCCTTGGTCCGAAGTGCCGCCTGGGCCTGCGTCGACTCCGCGCGCACGCCGTCCTGCGCCGCGCGCGCCTTCGCGTGGGCGGGCGCGACGGTGTCGAGCGTGGCGTCGAGGGCTTTCGCGCGGTCCAGTTGCGGCGCGGCCGCGCGCTGTGCGTCCTCGGCCGCTTCCAGCTTGCGTTCAGCCTCCATCAGGCCGCGCGCGGCCTGTTGCTGGGCGTCGAGGGCGCGCGCCAGTTCGAGTTCGCTGCCGGCCAGTTGCGCCTGTACCTGGCGCTGTTCGCCGGCCAGGCGGTTCAGGTCGGCGACGAGGGCGCGCGCCGGTTGCACGGCGTCCAGCGTGGCCAGCCGGCGCCGGCGGTCGGACGCGGCGTCGGCCTCGGACCGGGCCCGCGCCAGCGTGCCGTCCGCCTGGGCTTCGGCCACGCGCAGGCGGTCCAGCTCCTGGTGCCAGCGCAACTGCCGTTCCAGCGTGGCGCGGCGCGTCTCGGCCGCCGTCAGCACGGCCTGGGCGGCGGCGTGTTCGGCGTCGAGTTCGGCGCGTACGTCCGGTCCAAGGGGCGCGTGGTCCTGCAGGCGCGCCGTCAGGCGGCGCATGGCTTCCTGCTCCACGCGCCAGCGCTCGTAGGCGCGGCGCGAGATGTCGCTGTAGACGGCGCTGCCCGTCAGCGTTTCCAGCAGTTCGCCGCGCTCGTTGTCGTCGGTGCGCAAGAAGGCGGAAAACTCGTTCTGCGCCAGCAGCACCGAGCGCGTGAACTGTTCGAACGAGAGGCCGATGCGGCGCTCGATCTCGGCCAGCACTTCCGTTTTCGTGCCGCCCAGCGGCTGCAGGCCGGGCAGTTGCTGCAGGCTCATGCCGGACGGCTGCAGGGCGCCCGCGGCGCGGTTGCGCGAGCGCCGCACGCTCCAGCGCGCGCGGTAGCGCTGCCCGTCGTTGCCGACGAAGTCCACTTCCGCGAACGCGTCCGCCGTGCCGCGCCGCATCAGCGTGCGGCGGTCGGCGACCGACAGCGTCTCGTCGCCCACGTCGGGCAGGTAATTGCCTACGCGCGGCCCCTTGACGAGGCGCGGCGTCGCGTCGTACAGGGCCAGGCACAGGGCGTCCAGCAGGGTGCTCTTGCCGGCGCCGGTGGGGCCGCTGATCGCGAACAGGCCGGAGGAGATGAGCGGTTCGCTTTCGAAATCGACCTCGAATTCGCCGGCCAGCGAGGCCAGGTTCTTGCCGCCGATGCGCAGGATCTTCATGCGGCCTCCCGGTTCTTCGAGATGCCGTCGGCGGGCAAAAGCAGTTCCGTGAACGCGGCCAGCTGGTCGTCCGGCGCGTCCTCGCCGAAGCGTTGCTGCCACAGGCGGCGGAAGATGTCGTCCGGCTGCAGTTGCGCGAGCTGGTCGAGGCTCAGCGCGGGCTCCACGCCGGCCGTCGTCACCACGCGGCGCGTCGGTTCGATCTTCGCCAGGCGCACGGGCTTGCCTTCCAGCGCCGCCTCGACCTGGGCGCGCAGGCCCGGCTCGGGCGCGTCGAGCAGCACGCGCACTTCCAGGTACGGCCACACGTCGCGCGGCAGGTCGGGCAGGTCGAGGGCGACCAGTTCCGCGATCGCCTGCTTGACCGGCGCCGGGCTGGCCGGCACGCGCAGCAGCTCGACGGCGCGCGGCACGAACACGGGTTCGATGGCGGCCGCGCGCGGCCCGTCCAGGTCGATGCGCAGCACCTGGTGCCGGTAGCCGACTTCCGCGAACGACAGGGGGAGGGGACTGCCGCTGTAGCGCAGGTGCGCCTGCTGGCCGACCCGCTGGGCCAGGTGCAGGTGGCCCAGCGCGGCGTAGGCGACGTCCGGGCCGAACATCGACGCGGGCAGGGCCTCGGTGCCGCCGATGACGATGCGCCGTTCGGAATCGGGCGAGGCGTCCCCCCCGACCATGTGGCAATGGCCCATCGCGAGGATCGCCTGCCCGTCGGTGGCGCGGGCGCGCGCCAGATCGTAGGCCTGCTGGTAGAGCAGGCGGATCCCGGACAGGTAGGCGTCGAACGCGTCATCGTCCGGCGCCGGGGACGCCACGCGCGGCACGTCGCCCGGCCGCAGGAACGGAATCGCGACGCACCAGGCCGCAACGTTGCCATCCTTGCCGGTCAGCGGCACGATGAAGCGTTCCAGGTCGATGCTGCCTTCGGCGTCGCGCTCGACGTGGCCGACGACGCGCGTGCCGTGCGCTTCCAGCAGCGGCCCCGGCGCTTCGAGCCGGCCCGGCGAGTCGTGGTTGCCGGCGATGATGACGATGTCCAGTTGCGGCGCGCGCGTCCGGGCCTGCCGCAGGAAGCGGTACAACTGGCGCTGCGACGCGGCGGACGGGTTCGAGTTGTCGAACACGTCGCCGGCGATCAGGAGGGCGTCCGCTTCCTCGGCGACGATCGTGTCGAGCAGCCAGTCGAGGAAGCACTGGTGTTCGTAGGTCCGGTCGAAATTGTGCAGGGTCTGGCCGAGGTGCCAGTCTGAAGTGTGCAGCAGCCGCATGGTCGTTAATCAGTCATCAACAAGGGGTTGAGCCAGGGCGCCAACTATATCGCATGGAGCGGGATACTGTAAAAAAAACCAGTACTTTTTCGGGGCAAGCTGTACAAATGTTGATGGGATGTCACTAGAATGCCGGGATGAACGAACCAATTCTGACTCCCGCTGTCGCACGATCCCTGCACCTGGCGGCCCAGGGCATGTTGCAGGCGAAACGCGCCCGCGCCACGAAGGACGACGTGCTTGCCGCGATTCGCCGCATGGGCGTGTTGCAGATCGACACCATCAGCGTCGTGGCGCGCAGTCCGTATCTCGTGTTGTGGAGCCGCGTGGGCGACTACGACCCGGACTGGCTCGACCAGTTGCTGGCCGAAGGCAGGCTGTTCGAGTACTGGGCCCACGAGGCGTGCTTCATCCCGATCGGGGATTACGGCCTGTACCGGCACCGGATGGTCGATCCCGGCTCGCTCGGCTGGAAGTACGCGGGGACGTGGCTGGCGTCGCACCGGGAGGAGGTCGAGCGCGTGCTGGCGCATATCCGCGCCAACGGGCCGGCCCGCTCGGCCGACTTCGAGCGCACGGACGGCAAGGCCGGCGGCTGGTGGGAATGGAAGCCGGAAAAGCGCGCGCTGGAGGTCTTGTTCACGACGGGCCGGTTGATGATCGCGCGCCGCCAGCAGTTCCATCGCGTGTACGACCTGGCCGAACGCGTGCTGCCCGGCTGGGACGATGCGCGCATGCCGTCGGTCGACGACACGCGGCGCCGGTTCGTGCTGGACGCCGTGCGCGCGCTGGGCGTGGCGAAGGCGGCGTGGATTCCGGACTATTTCCGCACGAAGCCGCCGCACCCCGATCCGCAGCGCCTGGCCGACGCGGGCCTGCTGCTGCGCGCCCGCGTCGAGGGCTGGAAGGAGCCCGTGTACGTCCACCCCGACCATGCGGCGCTGCTCGGCCAGGCCATGGACGGCGCGCTGCAGCCCACGCTCACGAGTGTCCTGTCGCCGTTCGATCCCATCGTCTGGGACCGCCGCCGGGCCCTCGACCTGTTCGGTTTCGACTACCGCCTGGAGTGCTATACGCCTGCCGAGAAACGGCGCTATGGCTATTTCACGCTTCCGTTGCTGCGGCGCGGGGCGCTCGTCGGCCGGGTGGATGCCAAGGCGCACCGCAAGACCGGCGTGTTCGAGCTGAAGTCGCTCGTGCTCGAACCCGGGGTGCGCGTCAGCGACCGGTGCGTGCGCGACCTGGCCGCGGCGTTTGTCCGCTGCGCGCGCTGGCACGGGTGTCCGCAGGTCGTGCTGGCCCATGCCGAGCCGGCCGGGCTCGCCGCGCCGCTGGCCGCCGCGCTGGGCCAGACGCTGGCGGCGGCGGCCTGACGCCGGGTGACCGTTTGCGCTAGATCAAACGCAGGCCCGGCCGGCCTCCTTACACTAGACCTTCCTTCAGGCCGAAACAACCAGAGGACGCCCCGCAACCCGGGAGCGTCCCGGGCCTGTCTACAACATTCCCACCGGATCCTGCATAGCGCGGCGCATGCCATGCGGCCTGGTGGCGTGAGAAAAAGGTGGAGACCGAATGCTGACATCGACTTATACCCTCGTCGCCCTGTCCGTCGAACAGACGACGGTGCGCGTGGCCCTGCAGTCGCTGCTCGCCGAGCTGCGCGCGCTGCCGGGCGACTTTAGCACCCTGGCCGCCGGCCGGGCGGCACAACTGTGTACCGCCCTGCGCCAGGTGTACGACAACTGCCACTGGCGCAAGCTGGACAAGTTCCTCGTGCCCGCCCTGCGCCGCAGCACGACGGCGGCCGACGGGTTGCTGGCCGACCTGGAACGGCTCAGCGGCCAGGGCGCCGCCGCGATGGGCGCGGCCGAGGCCTGCGTCGGCGCGGCGGATCGGCCGGTGCCGCGCGACGTGTTCTGCGACGCCGTCGAGTGCTGCGTCGCCGCCCTGCGCTGCCGGCTGGAGCGCGAGGAGCACGAGCTGTTCCCGCTGGCGCGCGCCGCGGTCGGCGGCGACGCCTGGTTCGCGATCGCCAACCAGATGCTCGCCCACGACGCCTATGCGCAGGAGCGCCGGGGCGATCCGTGTCGCCTGCGTCACGAGCTGGTCGGGCATGCCGGCCACGATGTGCATGGGCGGCGGCACGCGACGCTGACGGTTGCCCACTGACCGCATCGATATGCCCGGTGGGTAATGACCGACATATTGCTCGCACACGCCATGCTGGTGTCACGAAGCCATCAGGGTTCTTTGCTATGATGGCGATTTTGGAAGTGCGATTTCATCATGTTCGAGTTCCTATTCAAGCGGCCGGGCGACAAGCCCGGCGACAAGCCGGCCGGGCAGGGAGGACAGACGGGGGCGCAAGCGGAACCATCCGCGCCAGCCGCCACGCATGCGTCCAACCACCAACGCGCCGCCCAGGCTGAAAAGCTGGGCCGGATCGGGGACGATGAAACCGCTGCGGTGGAATTCATCCTCCAGTGCGAATTTTCCGAACTGCGGCTCGCTGCCGCCGAGTTCGTCCATAGCATGGAGCAGCTCGAGCGCGTGCACACCGCGATGCGCAACACCGATCGCCGCGTCGCCAAGCTGATGCAGTCGCGCCTCGATGCGCACCGTCACCGCGAAGCCGAGCACCGGCGCGCGCAGGCCGCCGTCGAGCAGGCCGAATCCCTCCTGAAGGATGCCTTGCTGACCCCGAACCACGTGGCCGACCTGGACCGCAGATGGTCCGTGATCTCCGCCCCCGAGCTCGATGCCGCGTTCCAGACGGCGCGCGCCGCGCTGGCCCAGCGCCTGGAAGCGCAGGTGGCCCTGCAGCGCGCCATGATCGACCGCGTGGCCGCGTTGCGGCAGCTGGGTGGCGCCGGCCTGCCGGCCGCGGAACTGGCCCAGCGCCTGGATGCGCTGGCGCGGGAACAGGGCGAGGCCCTGCGTTCGCCCGAGCATCCATCGCTGCCGCGCGCCCTCGTGGCCGACTTCGCGGCCGGGCTCGACAAGCTGAAAGGCAGCCTGCAGGCGCATGAAGCCGGCCAGGCCGCGCTGGCCGTGCGCGCGGCGTTCGTCGACGCCCAGCAGGCGAAACCTGTTGCCGAGCTGAACGCCGAGACGCTGCGGCGCGAATGGAAAGCCTTGCCGCATCCGCCCCAGGACGACCAGTCGGCCGAACTGCAGCGCCGCTTCGACGCCTTGCTGGCCACGTTGCCGCAGCCCGAACCGCGCAAGCCGAAGGAGCCGCGCGAGCCCCGGCCGCCCCATGAAGGCAGTGCAAAAGCCGCCGCGAAAGAGGGCGTCAGGGAAGGCAACAACAAGCCGCGCGGCGCCGACCAGCATTTCATCGACGCGATGGATGCGATGGAAGCGGCCCTGCAACAGGGTTCGCTGGGCGCCGCCGCCGAGCACGACAAGACGTTGAAGGAAGCGCGCGAAAAGGGCATGCGCCTGACGCCGGCGCAGTCCGACCGCCTGGCCCATCTGCGGGCCGAGCTCAAGCGCCTGTCCGACTGGGCGCGCTGGGGCGGCAACGTGTCGCGCGAGGAACTCATCAAGACGGTCGAGGCCTTGTCCACGCAAAACCTGGCGATGAGCGAGCTGGCCAAGAAGGTCGGCAGCATGCGCGACCGCTGGAAAGCGCTCGACAGCCTGTCCGGCGCCGCACCCAAGAGCCTGTGGGAGCGCTTCGACGCCGCCTGCACGGGCGCCTATGCGCCGGCCGCGGCCCACTTCCGCCACCTGGCCGACGAGCGCCATGCGAATGCGGCGCGCGGCCAGGCGCTCGTCGAGGAAGCGCAGGCCGAAATCGCGCGCCTGCGCGACGGCAGCGTCGAGTGGAAGCATGTGGCGGGCACCGTGCAGCGGCTGCGGCTCGCGTGGAGCCATCTCGGCGCCATCGACCGCAAGGAAAAGAAACGCCTGGACAGCTTATTTACCGATGCGCTGAACGTGCTGCAGGGACCCCTCGAAGTGCAGCGCAAGTCCGAGATGGCCGAGCGCGAAGCCATCATCGAGGAAGCGGCCGCCATCGATCCGCACGACCGCCACGCGATCGACACGATGCGCGCCCTGCAGCAGCGCTGGCAGGACCATGCGCGCGCGCTGCCGCTCGAACGCAAGAGCGAGCAGGCCCTGTGGCAGCGCTTCCGCGCCGTGTGCGACGACGTGTTCCAGCGCCGCAAGGAAAGCATGCATGAGGCCGACATCGAGCGCCGCGCCCACGAGGCCGCAAAGGAAGCCATCAGCGCGCGCCTGGAAGCGGCCGCCAACGACGTCACGCCGGCCACGGTCGGCAAGCTGCTGCGCGACGCCCAGGCGGAATGGCAGGCGATCGGTCCGGTGCCGCGCGCGCATGAAGCCCGTGTGGAAAAACGCTACCACGCGGCCGTCGCGCTCGTGCAGCAGCATGCCGACCAGGCACGGCGCGCCGCCGGCGTCGCCCAGGCCGGCATGTTGCGCGACAAGCTGCGGCTCGCGCAGGAACTCGAGCAGGCCGTCGCGGCGCACGACGCGGGCGAGACCGACTGGGATGCGCGCTGGTCCGCCTTGCCTCCGCTCGACGCCGACATGGAACGCACGCTGCGCACTCGTGTCGACGCCGCGCTGGCCGCGCTGCGCGGGAGCGCGGAACAACAGGCCGCGTATGCGCGCAAGCTGGAAGAGAACCGCGGCAAGCTCCTGCATGAGCTGTTGCGCCTGGAAATCGGCGCCGGCATCGACAGCGGACCGGAGTTCGCGCGCGAGCGCCTGAAGTTGCAGGTCGAGGTACTGCAGTCGTCATTGAAATCAGGACAAGGCGCGGGCCGGGGCGCCCAGGGCGGCGCGACGGCGCAGCTGCGCGACCTGTGCGCGCTGCCGGCGCTCGTCGATGCGCGTACGGCGTCGCGGATCGAGCAGCTCGCGCTGCGTGTGGCCAAGGAGGGCAAGTGAGCAAGGATGTGACGGAAGTCCGGAAGGATGCGACCGAAGTCCGCGTAGGGGCCGCGGACTTCGACGTGAGCGCGGAGATCGCGCGCCTGCGCGCGGGTGACGCGCGCGTGGGGGCCGTCGTGAGCTTCGTCGGCACGGTGCGCGACATGAATGACGGCGACGACGTGGCCGAGCTGGAGCTGGAACATTATCCGGGCATGACGGAAAAGGCCCTGCACGACATCGTCGAGCAGGCGCGGGCGCGCTGGCCGCTGTACGGCGTGCTCGTCATCCACCGCATCGGGCCGATGCGGCCGCTGGACCAGATCGTCCTCGTCGCCTGCACGTCCGCGCACCGCGGCGAAGCGTTCGCGGCCTGCGAATTCATCATGGACTACCTCAAGACCGACGCCCCGTTCTGGAAGAAGGAGCAGACGCCGAACGGCGCGCGCTGGGTCGACGCGCGCGTGACGGACGACGCGGCCCGGGCCAAGTGGGCCAGCCGCTGAGCTGGATCGCGGTCGCCGTCGGGGCGGCACTGGGCGCATGGCTGCGCTGGGGCCTGACCCTCTTTCTCGGGCAAATGCACGCCCACATCCAGCTGGGGACGCTCGTCGCCAACCTCGTCGGCGGCTACCTGATCGGGCTGGCGCTGGGCTTTTTCGACGCCATGCCGATCCTGTCCCCGGCCTGGCGCCTGTTCGTCATCACGGGCTTTCTCGGGGGACTCACCACGTTTTCCAGCTTTTCCGGCGAAGCGATGGTGCTCATGCAGCGGGGCCATTACGCCTGGGCACTGGCCCATTCGGCGCTGCACCTGCTGGGCTCGATCGGCTGCTGCGTCGCGGGATATGCGACCTGGCGTGCCATCGCGTGATACCGTCGCGGTGTTCGCTTGCGCGCAAGGTCTACGGACTGCAATCTGGCAATGTCTTAGTTTTCATTGACCGGAGAACAGTATGACCAAGCAAACGTCCGCACGCCCGAGCCCCGCCTTCGTCGGCGCATCCTGGGGCGCCATGATCGTCGGCATTCTGGCCTACCTCGCCGGCCTATGGAATGCGCAGATGCAGCTCAACGAGAAAGGCTATTACCTGACGATCCTGTTGTACGGCTGCTTTGCCGCCGTGTCGCTGCAAAAGACGGTGCGCGACCGCGCCGAGGGCTTGCCGGTGACGGGGATGTACGTGGGGTTGTGCTGGATGTCGCTGGTCGCGTCCGTTGCGTTGCTGACGGTCGGCCTGTGGAATGCGACGCTGCTGCTCAGCGAAAAGGGTTTTTATGCGATGTCGTTCGTGCTGACCCTGTTCGCCATCATCGCCGTGCAAAAGAACGTGCGCGACCTGGCTGCGGCGGGCGACGTGCCCGAAGCGCAGCAGGCGTAATCCATCAAGACTTGCCGGGCTTGGCGTGGCCGATGCGCTGGGCCCGGTAAATCCCCGTGTGGCCGGAAAACAGATAGGCCAGCACGCACCCGACAGCCGCATACACGCCCACCTCCGCGCCGAACAGTTCGATCGCCATCAGGGTCGACGCGATCGGCGTGTTGGCCGCGCCGGCGAACACGGCCACGAAGCCGATGCCTGCCAATAGCGAAAAGGGCAGGTGCAGCAGCGGCGCCAGCGCATTGCCGAGCGTGGCGCCGATATAAAACAGCGGCGTCACTTCGCCGCCCTTGAAGCCGCTGCCCAGCGACGCGACCGTGAAGACCATTTTGCCGGCGAAATCCCACGGCGCCAGCGGCTGCGCGAAGGCGGCCTGGATGGTCGGGATGCCGAGGCCGATGTAGCGGTCCGCACCGCACACCAGCACGACGGCCGCGACGACGCCGCCGCCCAGCAGCGGCCGCAGCGGACCGTAAGGCACGCGCCGCTTCATCCAGCCCGATAGCGCATGGGTGCAATCCGCGAACAGTTTTCCGGCGAGGCCGAACAGCGCCCCGGCGATGGCGACGGCCGCCAGCGGCCACAGGCCCAGCGCCGGTACGGAACCGATGGCGTAATGCGTGTGATGGACGCCCAGCGCATGGCCCCACAGCAGGCAGACCTGGTCGCCGGCGATGGCGGCCGCCAGGCAGGCGAGCAGGGCGTCGTAGCGCAGGCGGCCGATGGCCAGGACTTCCAGGGCGAAGATGGCGCCCGCCAGCGGCGTGCCGAACACGGAGGCGAAGCCGGCGCTGACGCCGGCCATCAGAACGATGCGCCGGTCTTCCATCTTCAGCTTGAAAACGTGCGTGAGCTGGTCCGCGAGCGCGCCGCCCATCTGCACGGCCGTGCCTTCGCGGCCGACCGACGCGCCGAACAGGTGCGAGACCACGGTGCCGCCCAGCACGAGCGGCGCCATGCGCAGCGGGATGACTGTCTTCGGATCGTGGATCTCGTCGATGAGCAGGTTGTTGCCGGCCTCGACCGAGCTGCCGAAGCGCAGGTACAGCCAGCCGACGGCGAACCCGGCCAGCGGCAGCAGCGCGATCAGCCAGCGGTGGGCGTTGCGCGTGCCGGTCGCCAGTTCGAGCGCGAACAGGAAGAAGGCGGAGGCGGACCCGGACAGCAGTCCCACGGCGAGTGCAAGCAGCAGCCATTTCCCCATGTAGGGTAACAGGCGGCGTTGCTCGGATAAGAAGGAATGTTCCATGACGGACATTTTATCTCAGCACGATTCAACGCCCAGCCGCGCGTTCACATCTTGAAAAGTCGCTATGTCATCCCTAAGTTGGTGTCAATCCGAAATCCCACCCAAACATACCAGGGGCACAGAATATGCGACAAGATAAATTGACGACCAAGCTCCAGGAAGCGCTCGCCGACGCGCAAAGCCTGGCGGTCGGCAACGACAACCAGTACATCGAACCGGTCCACCTGCTGGCCGCGCTGCTGGGCCAGAGCGACGGCGGCGCGCGCTCGCTGCTGCAGCGGGCCGGCGTCAACGTCGGCAGCCTGCAAACGGCGCTGCGCTCGGCGTTCGACCGCCTGCCGAAAGTGTCCGGCACCGGCGGCGACGTGCAGGTCGGCCGCGAGCTCGTCGCGCTGCTGAACCTGGCCGACCGCGAATCGCAGAAGCGCGGCGACCAGTTTTTGTCGAGCGAGATGGTGCTGCTGGCCTTTACGGAAGACAAGTCCGAAGCCGGCCGCCTCGCCCGCGAAAACGGTCTCGCCCGCAAGGCGCTGGAATCCGCGATCTCCGCCGTGCGCGGCGGCGAATCCGTCAACTCACAGGATGCCGAAGGCCAGCGCGAAGCGCTCAAGAAATACACGCTCGACCTGACGGAACGCGCCCGCAACGGCAAGCTCGACCCGGTGATCGGCCGCGACGACGAGATCCGCCGCGCCATCCAGGTGCTGCAGCGCCGCACCAAGAACAACCCCGTGCTGATCGGCGAGCCGGGCGTCGGCAAGACCGCGATCGTGGAAGGCCTCGCGCAGCGCATCGTCAACGGCGAGGTGCCCGATTCGCTGAAGGGCAAGCGCGTGCTGTCGCTCGACATGGCCGCGCTGCTGGCCGGCGCCAAGTTCCGCGGCGAGTTCGAGGAACGCCTGAAAGCCGTGCTGAAGGAACTCGCGCAGGACGAGGGCATGACGATCGTCTTCATCGACGAGATCCACACGATGGTCGGCGCCGGCAAGGCCGAAGGCGCCATGGATGCGGGCAATATGCTGAAGCCGGCCCTGGCGCGCGGCGAGCTGCACTGCATCGGCGCGACCACGCTGGACGAATACCGCAAGTACGTCGAAAAGGACGCCGCGCTGGAGCGCCGCTTCCAGAAGATCCTCGTGGGCGAACCCAGCGTCGAGGCGACCATCGCCATTCTTCGCGGCCTGCAGGAGAAGTACGAAGTCCATCACGGGGTCGACATCACCGACCCGGCGATCGTCGAGGGGCTCGCGCAGCGCATTCTGGCCGGCGAGGTGCCGGAAGTGCTGCGTGACAAGCGCCTCGTCGAGTTGAGCGTCAACTCGATGGTCGCCGGCACCCAGTACCGCGGCCAGTTCGAGGAGCGCGTCAAGCAGCTGCTCGAGGAGATCAAGGACTCCGGCGGCCAGATCATCACGTTCATCGACGAACTCCACACGGTCGTCGGTGCGGGCGCGACCGGCGACTCCGCCATGGACGCCGGCAACATGCTCAAGCCGATGCTCGCCCGCGGTGAGCT
>JBJMVU010000136.1:0-16756 GCA_045810485.1 Massilia sp.
GCCGAGCAGGTCGTCGCTTTCGACCTGAAACATTTCGGCTCGTCCGTCCTGTCGACGGTAAGCCGCACGATGGCCAACTGGCAAGCGCGCGGCAGCAGCGCCATGCGGCGGCCTGGGTCGGGATGGAACAGCCTGCGGGCACGACCGCACTCATTCAAAACGTCCCCAGCAGCCCAACCCCGACCGTGTTCTGGTAATAGTTGTAGTCGATCAGGCTCTGCCCATACCCGGAGAACAGATGGGCGTAGCCCTTGATGTGGCCGGCCAGCGGAAACGCCCAGCTGAGCTGGACGGCGCCGCGCTCGGTGGAGAAATTGCGGCGCAACAAGGCCGAGTAATCGTTGCCATTGCTGCGGTAGGTGACGACGAGATCCCCGCGCCCCATGTAGTCGACGATGTCGCGGTTGTCGTCGCTGGCTGCCGCTTCATCGAAGCGCTTCCAGACACGGCCCAGCACGGTCCACCCTGCCCGCTCGAGTCCGACCTGCGCATAGACCCGGTTCCAGCTGCGCGACAATGTCGACGTCTGGCCGTTCGACTGGTGCACCAGACCGAGATTAAGAAAGCGCGCATTCATTCCGAATACACTGAAATGCAGTGGAGTGACGGCCATCAGCTCGGGTTGATAGTTCGTCTCGCGGAAGGGGCTGGACGCCTCGTGATTGCCGGCTTGCCAGAAGCTGTTCTGCGTATAGCCGAACCACAGATCGACGGGCTTGTCGAAAGCGCTTTCGACCAGCTTCATCTTGAATCCCAGCTGGAACACGAGTTCCGAACGCGCGAGGTCGTTCGTCAGGTCGGCGATGCGGCGAAATGGCCGGTAGGGCTCGTTGTTGGGATGCGCCGTACGGGTCAGCATCAGGTAGTTCACCTGGTGCGGGCGAAAATTGAATACGCCGCGCTTGTGTTCCTGGTCCAGTTCCCAATGGTCGGCCAGGCTGAAATCCCGCATCGTTTCGGGCGAGGCATCGACTGCTGCCGGAACGGGCGGCGCATCCGTCGTCGCGATCGCCGGCGATGGCGCCGATGCCGGGGCGGGTACGGGCGCGGACGCCGGCGTCACACCGGCCAGGCGGTCGTAGCACGCCAGCCGCTGACCGGCATCGGTCACGCGCGCGCAACCGGCCAGACCTGGATCGGTCTGCTGGGCCATGGCCGGACTTGTCGCAAGAAAGGAAATCAGGAAAAAGAGGCGGTGATTTGTTGCGGGCATCGTCATCGTCGAAGTTAAACGGCCCTCCTGCCAGCTCCGTAGAATATTGACAAGAGTCGAATGGCGAGTGTCGCGGAAATCAGCATGGGATGGCGCACGGCAGCGTGTGCTCGCAGCCCGCCCCGCTGTCGATTAGTTGCAAATTAGCGCGAGCGGAACGCCCGCCAGACTGCCCCGGCAACCGGGGCATCACTGGATCAGCCGGGCACCAGCAGGTCGAGTTGCGTCTGCTCCAGGTAGCACCACTCCCCTTCATGCAAACCGAGCGATTCGAGCGTCAGTCCGCCGATCTGCGAGCGATGCAGGGCGGCGCAATGGTTGCCGGCCGCGGCCAGCATGCGTTTGACCTGATGATATTTCCCCTGCTCCAGCACGATTTCCAGCTGGTGGTCGCCGCGCTGTACGCAGGACTGGGCCGCCAGCGGTGCCGGCTCGTCGTGCAATTGCACGCCCGACAGCAGCTGGTCGACGAGCGCCTGCGTGACCGGCTCCTGGGTCGTGGCCTGGTACACCTTCGGGATATGGCGCTTGGGCGAAGACTGCGCGTGGATGAACGGGCCGTCGTCCGACATCAGCAGCAGGCCCGTCGTGTCGTGGTCGAGCCGGCCGACAGGTTGCACGTCGCGCCAAGTGAATTGCTCCGGTAACAAGGTCAGTACACCGGGATGGTGGCTCGGCTTGCGCGAGCACTCGAAGTTGGAGGGTTTGTACAAGGCGATGTAGACGTGCTCGCGATACGTCCATTCTTCGTCGAACACGGTCAGCACCAGGCCGTCCGTCTCAATCGGGGTCTTGTAGTTGTCGTGGATGGCGCCATTGATCGCCACGTCGCCGTCTTCGATCAGGGCCCGGCAATACTTGCGTGTGCCGAAGCCTTGCGACTGGAGCACGCGGTCGAGGGATAGTTTACTCATGGGGCGAGACTGTATCAGAAGGATTGCAAGCGTCAAAGCTCAGCAATCCCGGGGTTTCAACTCGAAGCAATAACTCGTTTGACACATCTCAAGAATTGACTGTCTCCCGTTGATACACTGAAACCTGATTAGGAATCGACCTACAGTTACTGAGTGTAGGACTAACGGTGGGCCGCACCATCCGGCACATCGGATTAACCCCCAAACCACGAGGCAAACGTGCAGATCGAAAAAAAACAGAACCACAGCACCCCGTCTTCGTTCGCAGCCAAAAGCAGCGGGACGAAGGTGGCCCAGGAAAACGCGGCAATTTTCCCTACCCGGCTTGCGCTGGCGCGCTGGACGCGCGGCGGCGACATTCCGCATGTACATTGTTTTGAACACCAGTTGCCGATGCGCGCCGCGTGGTATGAGCAGGCTCAGCGCCGCTTTCAGGCCTGGCTGGAGACGGGCGGCTTTCATCAACCCGAGCCGGGCAGTGTTGATAGCGTTATCGCCGACACCGCCCCGCAGGCCAACCCGGCCACCGAACTCAGCAGGAAATTCGTCGTGCACGGCGGCCCGCGCCCGGCGTCCAAAGCGTCAGGCGCGTCCACACCGTTAACTGGTTTGCAATCGATTCCACGAAATCCCGGGGACGGACGTCAAAAATGAAAACGACGGCGTACGCCGTCGTTTCCTTCCCGATTGGGACTCCAGCTTGAGGAATTGAATTCTCTCGAAACCGCACGAATGCGGGTCTGAAGCGGTTCCGGCAACGTCAAGAACAGGCTGGTTCCCATGTCGTTTGCGCCGAAACAGCTACACACCAACTATAGCCCACCGTTCGTAAGTTTCAAGCCCAATATTGAGACTTATCAGTTGATCGATGCCCGTGCTCAGCGCAAGCTGGGCACGGCGCCCCGATACATCGAATGCACCGCGCCGGCGCCGACGGACGCGCCAAATTTCTTCAGCACGCGTTCCGGCAAGCCTTCGTGGGCCGTGTAATCGATGATGTCTTCCGCCTTCACGACGTCGCGCGCGACCGTGTCCACGGTGCCGAAGCCATCCGCGAGCCCCATATCGACCGCCTTGGCGCCGGTCCAGTACAGGCCGGAAAAGATTTCCGGGTTTTCCTTCAGGCGCTTGCCGCGGCCGGCACGCACGACGGCAATGAACTGCTCATGAATCTCACTGAGCATCTCGATCGCGTGCTGCTTCTGCTTGTCGGACTGCGGGCTGAACGGGTCGAGGAAGCCCTTGTTTTCGCCCGCCGTCAGCAGGCGGCGCTCGATGCCGAGCTTGTCCATGAGGCCCGTGAAGCCGAAGCCGTCCATCAGCACGCCGACGGACCCGACGATACTCGCCTTGTTGACGTAGATCTTGTCCGCCGCCGCCGCGATGTAATAGCCGCCCGATGCGCAGATTTCGTCCACGACGACGTACAGCGGCTTGTTCGGATAGCCCTTCTTGAGGCGCTGGATTTCGTCGACGATGATGCCGGCCTGTACGGGACTGCCGCCCGGGCTGTTGATGCGCAGGACGACGGCCGCCGATCCGGCGTCGGAAAACGCCTTGTTCAACGACGGGATCACGGTGTCGGCCGCGCCGCTGCCTTCGTCTTCGATGGCGCCGTCGATCTCGATCAGCGCGGTGTGGCGACCCAGCGCCTCGATGTCCGAACTGCCGAAGTTGAAGTCGAAATACGCCCAGATCGCGAAAAATGCCACCAGGAGAAAGGACAGCTTGAAGAAGATGCCCCAGCGGCGCGCGGCCCGCTGTTCGCGCACGGTGGCGAACACGAGGCGCTCGAGGGTGTCGCGTTCCCAGTTGCTGAAGGTCGGCGGGACGGCCGTTCGGTTGTCGTTCGGGTTGTCGTTCCTGATGTTGTCGCTCATAAATGCCTGGTGTGGTTACCCCGTTTGGCTGTCGGTCATGCCGGAGGCCGGCGGACGGATGTGCTGGTCCGGTTGCCAATAGATTCGGTCATCGGCTTCCCGTACGGTAATCGGCCGCAACTTGCCGCCGCGGCAAGGCCCGCCCGCACAGGCGCCGCTCTCGGGCAGGTAGATGGCGCCATGCGTCGAACACATGAGGTAAAGCTTGCCCGATTCGAAGAATTCGCCCTTGAACCAGTCCAGTTCGACGGGCACGTGGGCGCAGCGGTTCAGGTAGGCGTAGACCTTGCCGCCGAAACGCACGACGAAACCGGTGGCGTCATCGCCGAACGCCCGCACGGGGAAACGGACGCCCTTGCCGCCATCCTCGACGATCGCGGAATCGCAGATGTAAACATCTTCGGTATCGATCATGCGTTCTCGACCAGCCACTGGTGCAGTTCGGGTACGTTCTTCGCCGTGAAAACCGGATGGCATGCCTGCAATTGCTGGACCGGATGGGCGCCGTACTCGACGGCGATGCCGGAGGCGCCGGCATTGTTTGCCATAAGCAAGTCATGCGTCGTGTCGCCGATCATAACGGTCCGCCGCATGTCCTGGCCGAGTTCCCTTGTCAATTCTTGCAACATTGCAGGGTGCGGTTTGGAAAATGTCTCGTCCGCACAACGGGTCGCATCGAACAGGGATAGCAGGCCCGCCGCGTTCAGGGCGCGGTTCAGGCCGACCCGGCTCTTGCCCGTTGCCACGGCCAGGAAATAGCCCTGCTGGGAGAGTTCGTCCAGCATCGCCCGCACGCCCTGGAACAGGACGAGTTCGTGGTCCTTCGTCAGGAAGTGGTAGCGATAGCGTTCGACCATGCGCGGATACAGCGCCGGGTCGATGTTCGGCATGACGGCCTGCATGGCTTCGCCCAGGCCGAGGCCGATCACGTGCGAGGCCGCGGCGTCGCTCGGGACGGCCAGGCCCAGGTCCTTGGCTGCGGACTGTATACATTTGACGATGGTGGCGGTGCTGTCCATCAGCGTGCCGTCCCAGTCGAAGACAATCAGATCGAATTGCTTTCTTACCATGTGTCCCGGCGCTCGTGGCGCCGGCTCCTCATTCCGCGTTATCGATGGGTGGTGCGTGTTTTGACTTCCTGCGCTGGCCCCAAGCTTACCAAGAAACGCTCGCATTCCGCCGGTAACGGCGCCTTCAGGGTCAGCGGCTTGCCCGTGTCGGGGTGCTGGAACGTGATCTGGTAGGCGTGCAGGAACATACGGCGCAAGGCGCCACGCGCGTCGGTTGCCTTCTGAAGCTGCTTGTTGAGCGCAAAATCGCCGTATTTCTCGTCACCGAGGATCGGGAAGCCGCTTGACGCCAGGTGCACACGGATCTGGTGCGTGCGGCCCGTCTTGAGCTCCGCTTCGAGCAGCGCATACTCGGGCCACTTGCGCACCAGGTTGAACACCGTATGCGCCTCCTGGCCGCCGGCCTGCACGACGACGCGGCGCTCGCCGTCCGACGTCGTGTATTTATGCAGAGGCAACTTCACGTGCTGGCGCGGATTGCGCCAGTCGCCGGCGACCATGGCGAGGTAGCGCTTGTCGGTCGTGCCATCGCGCATCTGCTCATGCAGGTTCGTCAACGCCGAACGCTTTTTGGCGAGCAATAGCAAGCCGGACGTTTCGCGGTCCAGGCGGTGCACCAGTTCCAGGAATTTGGCGTCCGGGCGGGCCGCGCGCAATTGTTCGATGACGCCATACGACACGCCCGAGCCGCCGTGCACGGCCACGCCGGCCGGCTTGTCGATCACGAGCAGGTGGCTGTCTTCGTGCACGATGGCGAATTCCGCCCCGGGTACGGGCGCGCTGCCCGCAGCCTTTTCGGCGATGCGGACCGGCGGGATACGGACGATGTCGCCCGTCGCCAGGCGGTACAGCTGATCGATGCGACCTTTGTTCACGCGCACTTCGCCGGAGCGGAGGATGCGGTAAATATGGCTTTTGGGGACACCCTTGCAGACGCGCAGCAGGTAATTATCGATCCGCTGGCCTGCTTCTTCCTCGGTAATTGTGACAAACTGAGCAGCGGCAGGCGGGCGGCTATCTGTCTGTGATGAAGGGGGAACAACATCGTTTTGCAAGGTCATTCGCTCTGTCTTCCCAGAAATTCTCTCTAAGTCCTTCATTTTGAATATATAATCGACAGGCGGCGGTCAAACCTCTGCAGGTGTAAGAATTAAAACGATATTTTACACAGGGGCGTCTCCATCGGCCCCGCCAAAATGCAAATTCGATGGAAAAAAACGGAATCCCCAAACCGTCGCAAGCGGCAGTAGTGTCGCGGCATCGCAGCGACAATGCGAAAGCGCAGCGGCGGATTTCAAGGATTTCTAGACGTGTACGCACATTCCTGTGCGAACCTGGGTTGCACCGCAGTTGCAATCGGGTAGCCGTACGGGATGCAGGATTGGATTGTTTGGAACTGTAAGGATAAGTACCGGCAAGCCGGCCGCAGGGTCGGCTCGCCGGGTGATGGCGTCGATAACGCTTGCCGTGTCGCCCGACCCGAAGTAAGGAGCCGCTAGACCGTCGTGAGCTGTAGCTGTGTTGCTGGAGACAGTCATCCGGGAAGATCCTGCAGGTGCGCAGTACGCACCGCGGTCTTCACGCCCCGGAGCACCCGTTTCGGCAGCATCGCTTCGCTCCCCGGCATGCACGCCGACTGAAGATCTGGCTGTGTCGCACCGCTTGCCTGCCCCTGTGCCGCCCCGATCGGGCCGCCCGGGCCGGCAAGGACGTTCGTGCGCGAGGCAATGTCGTTCGACGCCACTGCGCCCTGTGGCCGGTCATGCCGTGCCACACCCCGGGCATACCACCGCCAACACTCCCTTCCCCGCGTACATCCCTGTACTTTCGCCGCTCTTGCGTAAAGACGGCATGGAACGGCCCACGGGTCGCGGAGTTTATAAAAATGAAACGAATGTTGTTTAACGCTACGCAGCAAGAGGAGCTGCGCGTAGCGATCGTCGATGGCCAGAAACTGATCGACATCGATATCGAGACCGCCGGTCGCGAACAGCGAAAATCGAATATCTACAAAGGCGTCATCACCCGCATCGAACCCTCGCTCGAAGCCTGCTTCGTCAGCTACGGCGAAGAGCGCCACGGTTTCCTCCCCTTCAAAGAAGTTGCCCGCTCCTATTTCCGCGACGGCGTCGACGTCCGCAACTGCACGATCAAGGAAGCCCTGCGCGAAGGCCAGGAGATCATGGTCCAGGTCGAGAAGGAAGAACGCGGCAACAAGGGCGCGGCCCTGACCTCGTTCATTTCGCTGGCCGGCCGCTACCTGGTCCTGATGCCGAACAATCCGCGCGGCGGCGGCGTGTCGCGTCGCGTCGAAGGCGAAGAGCGCCAGGAACTGCGCGAGACGATGGACAAGCTGGACCTGCCGCAGGGCATGTCGGTCATCGCCCGCACCGCCGGCATCGGCCGCAACGTCGAAGAACTCCAGTGGGACCTGAATTACCTGATGCAGCTGTGGCGCGCGATCGAAGGCGCCGGCAAGTCGGCCCCGGGTCCGTTCCTGATTTATCAAGAATCGTCGCTGGTCATCCGCGCCATCCGCGACTATTTCCAGCCTGACATCGGCGAAGTCCTGATCGACACCGACGAGATCTTCGACCAGGCCCAGCAGTTCATGAGCCACGTGATGCCCGACATGGCGCACCGCGTGAAGCGCTACACGGACGACGTGCCGCTGTTCTCCCGTTTCCAGATCGAACACCAGATCGAGACCGCGTATTCGCGTACCGTCCCGCTGCCGTCCGGCGGCGCGATCGTGATCGACCACACCGAAGCCCTCGTCTCCATCGACGTCAACTCGGCCCGCGCCACCCGCGGCTCGGACATCGAGACCACCGCATTCAACACCAACTGCGAAGCGGCCGACGAAGTGGCCCGCCAGCTGCGCCTGCGCGACCTGGGCGGCCTGATCGTCATCGACTTCATCGACATGGAAGTCGCCAAGAACCAGCGCGAAGTGGAACAGCGCCTGAAGGATGCCCTGCACCACGACCGTGCACGCGTCCAGATGGGCAAGATCTCGCGCTTCGGCCTGATGGAACTGTCGCGCCAGCGCCTGCGTCCGTCGCTGTCCGAAGGCTCGCACGTGACCTGCCCGCGCTGCTCGGGCACCGGCCACATCCGCGATACCGAATCGTCCGCCCTGCAGGTGCTGCGCATCATCCAGGAAGAGGCGATGAAGGAAAACTCGGCCGCGATCCACGTCCAGGTCCCGGTCGATGTCGCCGCTTTCCTGCTGAACGAAAAGCGCGGCGAAGTCCTGAAGATCGAGACGCGCCACCGCATCACGGTCATCCTGGTCCCGAACAAGCACCTGGAAACCCCGCACTACAAACTCGAGCGCATCAAGCACGACGATCCGCGCCTGGACGACGACGCCGCCAGCTACACGATGGCCGAATCGGCCGACACGGACATGGCCTTCGCCAAGCGCCAGAAGGAAGAAGCCAAGCCGCGCCAGGAAGCCGTCGTCAAGACGATCACCCCGGCCCAGCCGGCGCCAATGGTCGACCGCCAGCCGGCCAAGCCGGTCGAGGCGCCGGCCCCGGCACCGGCCGCCGCGCCTGCCGCTGCCGCCTGGACGCCGCCGGCCGAGGAAGGTTTCTTCGCCAAGCTGCGCAGCTTCTTCTTCGGCCGTCCGGCTCCGATGGCACCGCCGCCCGCTCCCGTCGCACCGACCAGGCCCGCTGAAGCGGCGCCGGCCGCCGGCGAACGCGGCGAGCGCACCGGCCGCGGCCAGCGCAATGCCCGCGGCGGCCGCAACGGCACCACCGGCGGCACCGGCCGCAACCGCGCCGAGCGCGAGGAACGCGATGTGAACGCCGCCACGGAAGGCGCCAAGCCGGCCGAGGCCGAAGGCAAGCCGGCACGTCCGCCGCGCCAGCCGCGTCCGCCGCGCGAAGCCCGCGAACCGCGCGAACAGGCAGCCGTCACGGCGGATGCACAGCCGCAAGCCCCGCGCGCCGAGCGTGCCGAACGCGGCGAGCGTCCGGAACGTGGCGAACGTCCGGAACGCGCTCCGCGCCAGCCGCGTCCGCCGCGCGAAGGTGGTGAGCGTGCCGAGCGTACGGAACGCGCCGAGCGCGCCCCCGTGGAAGCCAAGAGCGAAGAACTGAACGCGGCCCAGGCCGTGGCGGCCCAGGCGGCCATCACGCTGGCCGGCGAGCCGGAGATCCCGGAAGCGCTGAAGCCGGTGACGGCGGACGCTGCGGTAGCGACCGCCGGCCCTGATGGCGATGAACTCGACACCGACGCGGGCGACGAGCCGCGCCGCCGTCGCCGTCGTGGCGGCCGCAACCGCAACCGCCGCGATCGTGACCAGGTCGAGGGCGCCGATCAGGATGTCGTCGAAGGCGAAGCCGCCCCGGCCTTCACGCCGGTGGCCGACGAGGAAACCGCCAAGGTCCAGGCCGAAGCGAAGGCTGCGAAAGCCAAACCTGAGGCGAAGCCGGCCAAAGCCGTCGCATTGGGCCCGTGGCCGTTCCCGACCTCGGAATCGGTCAAGGCCGCCGCCGTGAAAGTCGCTGCGGAGAAGGCTGCGGCTCAGCAAGCCGAAGCCGCCCGTGTCCAGGCCGAGCACGCCGCTGCAGCAGCGGCTGCCGCGGCGGCAGCTGCCGCCGCTGTGCCGGCCGAGCCGGTCGTCGAGGCAGCCCCGGTCGTCGAGACAGCCCCGGTCGCCGAGACGCCGTGGCCGTTCCCGACGTCCGAGTCGGTCGCCGCCGCCGTGGCCGACAAGGCCGAGGCCGATGCTGCCGCCCAGCCGGTCGAAACGCCGGTCGCAGCGCCAGCCGCAGCGCCCGCGCCGGCGCCGGCGCCGGTCGTGGCCGAGCAGCCCGTCGTCGCACAAGCGGCGCCGGTTGCACCGGCCATCGCACCGGCTCCGGCACCGGCCATCGCAACGGCACCGGCACCGGCACCGGCTGTCGCCGCGCCGTCCGACCTGAACGAGCTGCTGGAACAAGCCGGCCTGACGCTGGCGTCGACGGATCCGGAAAAGCTGCGCGCCGCCCAGGAAGCGGCCACGCAGGCGGAGCCGCCGGCACGTCCGCGCCGCACGCGCAAGCCGGCGCCGCCGCCGGTCGACGAACCGCTCGTCCAGGTGGATACGCGTCAATAAACGCGTCGCGCTGACAAAAAGGAAGCCTCCGGGCTTCCTTTTTTTATACCTGTGCTACGATGACGGCGTCGAAAAAGGCACGACCGGTTTTGGTAAGCCCGGTCCCTTCGCGCGTGATGCGCCGCGAAGTTCTGTTCCATGCGCACTTGCATGAGTACCCGCGACGAACCGTCCGGCGCCAGCGCGCCCAACGGGTTCGTTCGCGCATGCCCTCAGTGGCTATCGTTCCGGGCGGGCCCACCATCGGAGCATCTCATGCAACTGAATCACCTCGACCTCCCCGTCCCCGACGTCGCGGCCACCGCCGCCTTCTTCACGACCCATTTCGGCTTCCGCCTGTGCGAAACGCGCGGCAATAACGGGTTCGCCCTGCTGCTCGGCGAAGGCGGATTCGCGCTCGTCCTCACGCGCCGCCGCGCGGACAGCGTCCAGGATTATCCCGCCACATTCCACGTCGGCTTTCTCCTCGACTCCGACGCGGCCGTGCACGCCTTTCATGCGCGCCTGCAGGCGGCGGGCGTGGCGGACCTGCCGCCCGTCTCGTTCCAGCGCGGGGCAACGCTGTTCTATATCCACGCGCCGGGCGGCGTGCTGGTGGAAGTGAGCCATCGCTCACCCGTGTGATGCGTGTAAGATGAGCAACTCATCCATTCGTTCGCCCATCGCCTTGTCCGCCCCGCCCACGGCCGTTTCCTTCCGCACCGCCCTGCGCTACTGGCTCAAACTGGGGTTCACCAGCTTCGGCGGCCCGGCTGGCCAGATCGCCATGATGCACGCCGAGCTCGTCGAACGCCGCCACTGGATTTCCGAGCGGCGCTTCCTGCACGCGCTGAATTACTGCATGCTGCTGCCGGGACCGGAAGCGACGCAGCTCGCCATCTACATCGGCTGGCTGCTGCACCGCGTGCCGGGCGGGATCGCGGCCGGGATATTGTTCGTGCTGCCGTCGCTGCTGGTGCTCATCGCGCTGTCGTGGATCTACATGGCGTGGGGCCAGGTGCCCGCCATCGCCGGCATCATGGCGGGCATCAAGCCCGCCGTCGTCGCCATCGTGCTGGCGGCCGCGTGGCGCATCGGCAGCCGGACACTCCGCAATGGCCTGCTGGTCGGCGTCGCGCTCGCCGCCTTCATCGGCATCGACCTGCTCGGCGCGCCCTTCCCCCTGATCGTGCTGGGTGCGG
Source organism: Massilia sp. (assembly GCA_045810485.1). Classification (GTDB taxonomy): domain Bacteria; phylum Pseudomonadota; class Gammaproteobacteria; order Burkholderiales; family Burkholderiaceae_D; genus Telluria. The sequence goes on from JBJMVU010000136.1 coordinate 11,372, forward strand.
CGGTCGTCGGGCTGGTCGGCGGCCGGCTGCGTCCGGGGCTGTTCGACCTTGGCGGCGCCCACGCGGCCGCGGCCGACGGCGCCCCGCACCCGCCGGCGCTGATCGACGACACGACGCCGACGCCGGCCCACGCCCGCTTCAGCTGGCGGCGACTGATGACGGTCGCCGTGGCCGGCTGCGCGCTCGGACTGGCCTGCTGGGCCGGACTCGCCCTCGTCTACGGACCGGACGGCGAACTGCCGCGCATGGGCGCGTTCTTCGGCAGGATGGCGCTGCTGACGTTCGGCGGCGCCTATGCCGTGCTGCCCTACGTCGTGCAGCACGCCGTCGAGCAGTACCACTGGCTCGACGCCGGCCAGATGATCGACGGCCTCGCGCTGGGCGAGACGACGCCCGGGCCCTTGATCATGATCGTCGCGTTCGTCGGCTTCGTCGGCGGCTGGACCCACGCGCTGTTCGGCCCCGGCGCGCGCTTCCTCGCGGGCGCGGCGGCCGCCTGCGTGGTGACGTTCTTCACCTTTTTGCCGTCGTTCGTGTTCATCCTCGCGGGCGGACCGCTGGTGGAGTCCACGCGCGGCGACGTGCGGCTGACGGCGCCGCTCACGGCGATCTCGGCGGCCGTCGTCGGCGTCATCGCGAGCCTGGCCGTGTTCTTCGGCGCGCACGTCTTCCTCGACCACGGCGCGGCGCGCTGGGATGCGATCGCCATCGGCACGGCCGCCGCGGTGGCGTTATTGCGCTACAGAACGGGGACGATCAAGACCATCCTTGCCTGCGCCCTCGCCGGCCTTCTGCTATCGTATTGGCATGGCTGAAAAAATCATCATGGTGGCCGATGCGCGCGCACCCGCGCTGGCCGTCCCCGACACGCTGGAGACACCGAACGGCCTGCTCGCCGACGCCCTCGGGCGCCCCCTGCACGACCTGCGCATCTCGGTCACGGACCGTTGCAACTTCCGCTGCGTGTACTGCATGCCGAAGGAAGTCTTCGACAAGGACTACGCGTACCTGCCCCACGCCGCGCTGCTGAATTTCGAAGAGATCGCGCGCGTGGCGCGGCTGTTCGTCGCCCATGGCGTCGAGAAGATCCGCCTGACGGGCGGCGAGCCGCTGCTGCGCAAGAACCTGGAGCGCCTCGTCGAACAACTGCGCGCCATCGAGACGCCGTCCGGCCGCCCGCTCGACCTGACGCTCACCACCAACGGCTCGCTGCTGGCGCGCAAAGCGCAGACGCTGAAGGATGCGGGCCTGGACCGCGTGACGGTCTCGCTCGACGCCATCGACGACGCCGTGTTCAAGCGCATGAACGACGTCGACTTCGCGGTCTCCGACGTGCTGGCCGGGATCGACGCCGCCCATGCGGCCGGCCTCGGCCCCGTCAAGGTCAATATGGTCGTCAAGGGCGGCATGAACGACGACCAGATCCTGCCGATGGCGCGCCACTTCAAGGGCACGCCGGCGATCCTGCGCTTCATCGAATACATGGACGTGGGCGCCTCGAACGGCTGGAACATGACGGAAGTCGTGCCGTCGGGCGAAGTCGTGCGCCGCATCTCGGCCGAGATGCCGCTGGAGCCGATCGGCGCCAACTACGCGGGCGAGACCGCCCAGCGCTGGCGCTATGTCGACGGTGGTGGCGAAGTCGGCATGATCTCCAGCGTCACGCAGGCGTTCTGCCGCGACTGTTCGCGCATCCGTCTGTCCACCGAGGGCAAGCTGTACACATGCCTGTTCGCGACGCGCGGCCACGACCTGCGCGAACTGCTGCGCGGCGGACGCACGGACCAGGAAATGCAGACGGCCATCGCCCGGCTCTGGCGCGCGCGCGACGACCGCTATTCCGAAACCCGCACCGTCAACACGGCGGGCCTCTCCCTGCGGGCGGAGAGCGCACAGAAAATCGAAATGTCCTACATCGGCGGATAACAACATGAACAAGGAATCCATCAGCGGCCTGATCCTCGCCGGCGGCCGCGGCACGCGCATGGGCCACGTCGACAAGGGCCTGCAGCCCTTCGGCGGCACGACCATGGCCGCGCACGTGCTGGCGCGCCTCGAACCGCAGGTGGCCACGGTCGCCATCAACGCCAACCGCAACCTCGACACGTATGCCGCGTACGGCGTGCCCGTCTGGACTGACGACACGCCCGACTACGCGGGCCCGCTCGCCGGCCTGCAGGCGGGCCTGCGCCGCTGCGCGACGACGTACCTGCTCACGGCGCCGTGCGATTCGCCGTTCCTGCCGGGCGACCTGGCCGAGCGCCTGATGGATGGCCTGCGCGCGGCCGGCGCCGATCTCGCCGTCGCCGTCACCGAGGAAAACGGCCGGCGCCAGGTGCACCCCGTGTTCTGCCTGCTGAAGGCGGGCCTGGAGCCCGTGCTGTCGGCCTACCTCGATGGCGGCGGCCGGCGCATGGACGGCTGGTACCCGCAGATCAAGGTGGCGGAAGTGCTGTTCGACGATGCCGACGCCTTCCGCAACATCAACACGCTCGATGAACTGCGCGAACTCGATACGGTCAAGGCGCCGCGCCTGGCCGACGTGGTGAGCTGCCTGTCCGCATACGACCCGGACGCCCTGCCCGTGCGCGACGCCCAGCGCATCATCCGCGAATTCGTCGCGCCCGTCCGGGCGACCGAGATGGTGGCCCTGCGCGCCGCGCTGGGCCGCGTGCTGGCGGCCGACATCGTCTCCCCGATCAACGTGCCGTCCCACGACAACTCGGCGATGGACGGCTACGCATTGCGCGGATCCGACTTGCCGGCCGACGCGCCCGCGCGCCTGCGCGTGATCGGCACGGCGTACGCGGGCCGCGCGTTCGCCGGCAGAGCGCAACCGGGCGAATGCGTGCGCATCATGACGGGCGCCGTGATGCCGGACGGCTGCGACAGCGTCGTGCCGCAGGAATTTGTCAGCGTCGAAGGCGACACGATGGTCATCGCGCCCGGCACCCTCCGCGCCGGCGACAACCGCCGCCTGGCCGGCGAAGACCTGAAGGCCGGCAGCGCCGCGCTCCGGGCCGGCAAGATCGTGCGTCCGGCCGACCTCGGGCTGCTCGCGTCGCTCGGCGTGGCGGAAGTCCCGGTGCAGCGCCGGCTGCGCGTGGCGTTCTTCTCGACCGGCGACGAACTGCGCTCGATCGGCCAGCCGCTGGACGAGGGCTGCGTCTACGACAGCAACCGCTACACGATCTACGGCATGCTGCAGCGCCTGGGCTGCGACCTGATCGACATGGGGGTCGTGCGCGACGACCCGCAGGCGCTCGAACAGGCCCTGCGCGACGCCTGCGAGAACGCCGACGCCATCATCACGTCGGGCGGCGTCTCGGTGGGCGCGGCCGACTACACGAAGCAGATCATGGCGCGCCTGGGCGACGTGACGTTCTGGAAGATCGGCATGCGCCCGGGCCGCCCGCTGGCCTTCGGCCGCATCGCCTCGAACGGGCGCAGCGCCTTTCTATTCGGCCTGCCGGGCAATCCGGTGGCGGTGATGGTGTCGTTCTACTTCTTCGCCCGCGACGCGCTGCTGCGCATGATGGGCGCCGAAGCGCCGCTCGAACTGGTCCGCGTCCGCTCGGCCGCGACCATCCGCAAGAAGCCGGGCCGCACGGAATACCAGCGCGGCATCCTCGCCCGCGGCGCGGACGGCCAGCCGACCGTCACGATCACGGGGGCGCAAGGGTCGGGGATCTTGCGGTCGATGTCGGAGGCGAATTGCATGGTGGTGCTGCAGGACGAGCAGGGGACGGTGCAGGCGGGAGACATGGTGGATGTGCTGCTGTTCGAAGGGCTCATCTAATTACCGTTACGTGATGACGTAGGGTGGGCATTTGGGGCCGGGGGCCCCAAATGAGTGCCCACGCGTCACCTTCGGGTACCGCTGACCTACTCGAAATCGCCCCATTCGGGATCCGGTCCGCCACCCCAATCGACTGGATATACGCCATTGCGCACATACCGATGGATCGTCGAATACGGCCAATCGACGGCATGTGGCACATATCCATGCCGCACTGGGTTGTAATGGATGTAATCGAGATGACGTTCTAAATCAACGTCGTCCCTGATCTTGTGCTCCCAAAACCGTCGTTGCCAGATCGTCGATTCGCGGCGGTTGCGTAAAGAGGTGCGCCGCATATCCGGATCGAGAGCGACATCCGGCGAAAAGCGCGACACCGAGCGTTTGATCAGCGACCAGCGCGTGGAGAAGTCCGCGTCACCATTGGGTAGAGTCCAGACGCAGTGCAGGTGATCGGGCATCAACACCCAGGCATCGACCGAAAATGGGCGAGTCTTGCGCACGTCCTCGATCGCACGTCGCAACATCAGGCGTATCGTCGGATGACACAGGATAGGTCGCCGATGATAGGTGACCAGCGTGAAAAAGAATGTGTTGCCGGAGCGGGCGCGACGATAATAAGTCATGATCCGGCGATCGTACGCCGAAGAGTATCGACCGCGTCCGAGGCCGATCAAGCGTACGCGTGGGCACGGGGTGCCCACCCAACGGCACGGTGCAATCGTAAGGTGGACGCCCCGCGCCCACCGCCAGCATCATTCGTCGTTATCGGCCGCCGCCCCACCCAGCATCAACTGCGCCGCCTCGCTCGGCAACGCCTCCACCGACTTGAGCTTGCGCGCCATCTGCCGGCTGCGCACCTCCGCGTTTTCGATGTTCTTCGCGGCGCGTTCCAGTGTCAATTTGGTCTGCGCCAGCACGTCGCCGAACTTGCCGAACTCGGTCTTCACGGCGCCCAGCACCTGCCACACCTCGGACGAGCGCTTTTCCAGCGCCAGCGTGCGGAAGCCCATCTGCAGGCTGTTGAGCAGCGCCGCCAGGGTCGACGGTCCCGCGATGGACACGCGCAGCGTGCGCTGCAGGTCGTCGGCCAGGCCCGGGCGGCGCATCACTTCGGCGTACAGGCCCTCGGTGGGCAGGAACAGGATGGCGAAGTCCGTCGTCGCCGGCGGGGCCACGTATTTGTCGCAGATGGTCTTCGCCTCGCCGCGCACGGCGCGTTCCAGCTCCGCGCCCGCGCGCGCGACGCCGTCGGCATCGCCCTGGTCGGCCGCTTCCAGCAAGCGCTCGTACTGCTCCTTCGGGAACTTGGCGTCGATCGGCAGCCACAGGGGCGGACCGCCGTCGACGACGCCCGGCAGCTTGATCGCGAATTCCACGCGCGCGTTCGAGCCGCGCACGGTCTCGACGTTCTTGGCGTACTGGTCGACGGTCAGCACCTGCTCGAGCAGCATCTCCAATTGCACTTCGCCCCAGGTGCCGCGCGTCTTCACGTTGGTCAGCACGCGCTTCAGGTCGCCCACGCCGGTGGCAAGTGACTGCATCTCGCCGACAGAACGGTGAACCTGCTCAAGGTGATGGCTGAC
>JBJMVU010000137.1:0-19999 GCA_045810485.1 Massilia sp.
GCGTCGCGCACGGCCAGCGGGGAACCCGTGCGCAGCAGGGCCAGCGCCTGCGGGCCGAAATCGTCGATGCGGGCGCGCCGGCCGACGAGCGGTGTGGTCGCGTCGCGCGCCCAGTCGTGCATTACTTCGAAGCTGCCGTCTTCCTCGTCCGTTTCGACGTAGCAGGCGCGCTCGAGTTCCAGGTGCTTGCCCAGCAGCGTGCACGACCCTTCGATGATGTCGGACGGGTGATGCAGGCGGCGCAGGCTGTCCACCACCTGCAGCTGCACGGCATGGCGCCGCTCCAGCTGCACGCGCTGGGTCGTCTCGCTCGTCACGCACAGCACGCCGCGCACGGTGCCGCCATCGTCGCGCACCGGCGAGTAGGCCAGCGTGAACCACGCGCTGTACGGCTTGCCGTTGCGGTCGATCGGGCTCGGGACGTCCTCGCCGTACGTGGCGTGGCCGGCGAGGGCGCGCTCGACGAGGGGCTTCAGGCCGGGCCAGCGGTCGGGCCAGACCTGGGCCAGCGGACGGCCGAGCGACACCGGGTGCGTACCATCAAGGAGGGGGATGAAGGCGGCGTTGTACAGCAGCGCCAGGTGCGGGCCCCAGACGAGGTACATGGGGAATTCGGATTCGAGGATCAGGCTGGCCGCATTGCGCAATGCGGGACTCCAGCGGTCCGGCGGACCGAGTGGGGACGCCGACCAGTCATGGACGTGGTAACCGGCGCGGACGGCGCCGGTGCTGCCGAGGAGATGAAAGTCGCGCGTCGCTGCTTCCATGCTGATCGCTTCCGAGTCCGAAAGCGGTCATTCTATGCGCAAATGCATAAGCTGGAACGACTATGAAAAAAAATACATTTTCCGCGCAAGAAAGTCCGTTGATACCTGGAGAACAAAGTATCTCCAAAGGACCATTTTACGCGGCATAGGTGCTGATAATGCCAAAGGGATTGGGTTTGATGGCAAGACTATAACGGAGGTCCCGCACGCGCGGCGCACGGGACATCAATACGCCGCGGCGGCGGACCGTCAGAATTTCGCCCTGACGCCAAACGTGATGTTCCGCCCCGGCAGCGGCGAAATATCCTTCAGCAGCGACGTCGCCAGGCGGATGTCCTCATTGAGCAGGTTCTTCGCCGAGACGAAATACGTCAGGTCCAGGTGTTCGAGCTTTTGCGTGTACGAGACGTTGGCGTTGACCTGGTTGTACGACGGCGTGGTCGACGTCTCGAACGAGGCGAGGCGGTCCTGGCCGCGGGCGTGCGTCCAGTCGAGACCGGCGCGCCAGTGCGGCTGGCGGTAGCCGATGGCGGCGCCCACGCGGTCGGCCGGCTGCAGCGGCAGGTTGCCGGCGTCGTCGAGGTAGCCGCGCGACGTGTCCGCGAACACGCGGCCGTTCCAGCCCATGCCGATCTGGTTCCACGTCATCTCCGCTTCCGCGCCCTGGACGTGCGCTTTGGCCTGCTGGAACAGGCGCTGGCGGAACTCGCCGCCCGGGTTGCCGTCCGCGTCGAACGACGTATCCGTGACGTGGCCGTAGATGAAATTGTTGACGTTGTTGCGGTAGGCGTTCACGCGCCAGCGCAGCAGGCCGCTCGTCTTTTGCAGCGACAGTTCGACGTTGCGGGAGGTTTCCTTGTGCAGATCCGGATCGCCGACGTCGAACGTGAGCGTGGCGTCGTGCGGACCGCCCGAATACAGTTCCTCCGTCCCCGGCGCGCGCTGGGCGTACGACAGGGTCGCGCCGACCGAATAGCCTTTCGTGAACGGCCACAGCGCGCCGATCGAGCCGGAGCCGAGGTCGAAGCTGCGTTCGCGGTTGCCGACCGGCTTGCGGTCGACGTTTTCGTAGCGCAGGCCCGCGTTCCAGCGCAGCGGGCCCTGGCTCCATTCCTCGACGAGGAAGGCGGCCTGCGTCGTCGAGTGCGTGACGGGCACGGTGTCCGGCCCGCCTTCCGCGCTCAGCGCCGAGAAGTGCGTGTTTTCCGTCTGCACGCCGAACGTGCCGTGCAGGCCCAGGCTCGTGATCGGCTGGTGCGTCAGCTCGACGCGCGATTCGAACGATTTGTTGGCGAACAGCGTGGCCGGCACGCCGTCGTCCAGCTCGGCGTGGTGATAGTCCGTATAGCCGGCCTTCACGCGCGCGCTCTCGAAGCCGGCGAGCGGGTTCTTGACGACGCTGTCGAAGTCGTAGCGGTTCTGGCGCTGGGCGATGTGCGATCCCTCGTTGGTCGGGATGCCGTAGAAATTGGTCAGGTGCGATGCCGACAGGCCCGCATAGCCCCAGTCGTCGATGTACGAACCGCCGATGCCGATGTTGCGCTCCTTCGTGTCGCTGTTCGGCAGCCGGTTCATGCGCGACGTTGGATCGTTCACCACGCGCAGGTCGGGGATCTGGTAGTCGTCCGTGTTGCGCGCGTTGCCGTCGAGGTGGAGGCCGATCTTGCCGACGGCGCCATCCAGCGTGCCGGACATGTCCTTGCCGTTGTCGACGGTGCTCAGGCGCGACTCGACCTGGCCCGTGAGTTTGGGTTCCAGCGCCGTCGGGATGCGTTCGTTGACGACGTTGACGAGGCCGCCGATGGCGCCCGAGCCGTACAACAGGGCGGCGGGGCCGCGCAGGATCTCGATCTGGCGCGCGACGGCGCCTTCGGACGCGACGGCGTGGTCGTTCGACAGGCCGGACACGTCCGACGTCGCCATCCCGTTTTCCAGCATTTTCACGCGCGAGCCTTCCATGCCGCGGATGATGGGGCGCGACGCGCCGGCGCCGAATGCGGAGGCGGACACGCCCAGTTCGTTCTGCAGCGTCTCGCCCAGCGAGCTGCCGACCTTGTCGCGCAACTCGTCGCCCGCGAGCACTTTCGCCGGCGTCAGGATCTGGTCGCCTTCGCCATTGCGCAGCGGGCTGGCCGTGACGACGACTTGCTGGATCTTGCCGTCGTTGATGGTTTCTTGATCGTCGGCGCGGACGGCCGGGTGGAAGGCGAGCAGCAGCGCGCTGGCGAGCAGCGTACGTTCGATTTTCATGGTTTTCTACAATCTCAAGCGAATGGATAACGCCCCGTACCGCCGGGACGCGCCGGGCGGTACAGGACACAGCGGGGAAGCGTTATCAGGCTTGAGGTGGCGCGCGCGACTGGAACGGGCAGGTCGTGAGGAGGCAGACGCCTGGGGTGGCCGGCACGGCCGGGGCGGCATATGCCAGCTCGGCCGGGACGAATCGCCGCAGCGTGGCCGGCAGCGCAAACGCGATCTGGGCGCTGGCCGCGCACTGGCCGCACAGGTCGTGCAGGCCGGGCTTGGGCAGCTTATCCGTCCCGTCGTCGGTCGTGTCGGATGCGACTTGCTGGACGAGCGTCTCGTCGACGTCGGACCAGTGCGTATAGCCGTGGCCGAGCGACAACAGCAGCGAAACGAGCAGCAGCAGCGACAGCAATACGTGGACCAGGCTACGGGACATGCGGGTATTGTACGAAAAAAAGCCGCCCCGCGGGCCGGCTCGTGATTCAGGCGTAAATTCGGGGGCAGAGCACTTTTTGGCGCACAATCTTCGAGGCAAGTTTGCGCTGCATGCCGGGGCCCGGTTTCCTCGATCGCATCACGGTGGCGTGGCTTGGCGTCAGGGCTCGTTGCACACCAGGACATTGATCGAAAATGTGCTCTGACCCGAATTCGGGCAATAAAAAAGCCGGCCCGCGGGCCGGCTCGTCATTACAGCGTCAAGATCAGTCGCGGTTGCCGAACCCGATGCCCAGCAGTTGCAGCAGGCTCGTGAACACGTTGTAGATGTCCAGGTAGATGGCCAGCGTCGCGCTGATGTAGTTGGTCTCGCCGCCATTCACGATCCGGTTCACGTCGAACAGGATGAAGGCGGAGAAGATCACCATCGCGAGCACCGACACGACCAGCATCAGCGCCGGCAGGTGCAGGAACACGTTGGCCAGGGCGGCCAGGATCACGACGATGGCGCCGGCGAACAGCCAGCTGCCCATGCCCGAGAAGTCGCGCTTGGACACCGTCGCGATCGTCGCCATCGTGGCGAACACGGCCGCGGTGCCCGCGAACGCGGTCATGATCAGTGTGCCGCCGTTGGAAAAGCCGAGCGTGTAGCGCAGCAGCGGCGTCAGCCACAAGCCCATGAAGAACGTGAAGCCGAGCAGGATCGGCACGCCGGCCGCCGAGTTCTTGGTCTTCTCGATCGCGAAGATGAAGCCGAACGCGATGGCGAGGAACAACAATACGCCCATGCCGCCGGCAAAGATCGGCAGGGCCATTTGCAGGCCGATGTATGCGCCGAGCACCGTCGGGACCATGGACAGTGCCAGCAACCAGTAAGTGTTGCGCAACACGCGGTGACGCGTGGCCTGGATGGCCGAGACGTCGTAGGTTTTCTGCAGGCTGGGAATCATAATGCCTCCGATGGAAGAAATCGCTTTGCTCCCCATATGGGGACGGGCCCCGCCGTCAACAGGGGTGGATGTGCCGGAAAGGCGTGTTTTAAGTCTTGCCTAAGCGCCAGCAAGCACCCCGGGTATGGACGAGGTCTACACTGATGTCACTGTAACATCCGGCATCCATCCCACGCAATATCGGTAGGATGACGGATGTATGGTAAAATTGAAGGTTGATTGAGTTCCCAAATCTCGATTTAAACCTTTCTTTTTATTGGAGTTTTTAAATGGCAATCGAACGCACCCTGTCGATCATCAAACCTGACGCAGTCGCTAAAAACGTGATCGGCCAAATCTACAGCCGTTTCGAAGGCGCGGGCCTGAAGGTCGTCGCTGCTCGCATGGCACAGCTGTCGCGCGCCGAAGCCGAAGGTTTCTACGCTGTCCACAAAGAGCGTCCGTTCTTCAAGGATCTGGTCGACTTCATGATCTCGGGCCCGGTCATGATCCAGGTGCTGGAAGGCGAAGGCGCGATTGCCAAGAACCGCGAACTGATGGGCGCAACCGATCCGAAGAAGGCCGACAAGGGCACCATCCGCGCCGACTTCGCCGACTCGATCGACGCCAACGCCGTGCACGGTTCGGACGCTGCCGAGACCGCAGCTGTCGAGATCGCTTACTACTTCCCGGCACTGAACGTCTACTCGCGTTAATCTTCGTATCAATTTTTTTGTGTTGATCGGCCCCGGGCCGGTTTAACATTGCAATATCCCGCTCGCCCATGCTCAAGGAGCCCGGCGGGCGGGACTTATTTTGAAGGCACAGGATTCAATCATGGCAACTCTCACCAACTTGCTGGACTTCGATCCCGCGCAGCTCGTCGCTTACTGCGCCGAGTTGGGGGAGAAGCCGTTCCGCGCGAAACAGCTGCAGCGCTGGATCCACCAGTTCGGCGCCGCCAACTTCGACGACATGACGGACCTCGCCAAGTCGCTGCGCGAAAAGCTCAAGACGCGCGCCGAAGTCCGTGCGCCGGCGATCATCAGCGACCACACGTCGAGCGACGGCACCCGCAAATGGCTCGTCGACGTGGGCAACGGCAACGCCGTCGAGACCGTGTTCATCCCGGAAGAGACGCGCGGCACGCTGTGCATCTCCACGCAGGCCGGCTGCGCCGTCAACTGCCGCTTCTGCTCGACGGGCAAGCAGGGCTTCAACCGCAACCTCAGCGTGTCCGAGATCATCGGCCAGCTGTGGATGGCCGAGTTCGAACTGCGCCGCACGAAGGGCATCGAGCCGGGGCCGAAGGGCGAGCGCCAGATCACCAACGTCGTGATGATGGGCATGGGCGAGCCGCTGCTGAACTTCGACCCGACCGTGACCGCGCTGAAGCTGATGCTCGACGATAACGCGTACGGCCTGTCGCGCCGCCGCGTGACCGTGTCGACGTCGGGCGTCGTGCCGAACATGGACAAGCTGTCGCAGGAATGCGCGGTGGCGTTGGCCGTGTCGCTGCACGGTTCGAACGACCCGCTGCGCGACATGCTCGTGCCACTGAACAAGAAATACCCGCTGCGCGAGCTGATGGCCGCGTGCAAACGCTATCTGGAATTTGCCCCGCGCGACTTCATCACGTTCGAATACTGCATGCTGGACGGCGTCAACGACACGGACGAGCACGCGCGCGAACTGATCGCCCTCGTCAACGACCCGGTCGTCGGCGTGTCGTGCAAGTTCAACCTGATCCCGTTCAATCCGTTCCCGGAATCCGGTCTCGTGCGCTCGAAGAACCCGCGCATCAAGGCGTTTGCGCAGGTGCTGATGGATGCCGGCCTCGTGACGACCATCCGCAAGACGCGCGGCGACGACATCGACGCCGCCTGCGGCCAGCTGGCGGGCGAGGTCAAGGACCGTACCCGCGTGAACGAGCGCATGAGCAAGATGGCCGAATACCAGCAGAAATTCGGCCCGAACTTCGGCAAGATCGTGGAGATCACGTCCTGATGCCGCGGCTGTCCGGACGCGTCGCCTGCGCGCTCGCTGTGCCTCTGCTGTTGTCGGCATGTGCCGGCAATGGCGGCATGGCGGGAGAATCGCATGAGCTCAAGACGCTGTCCGACCAGACGGCCGCGGAAAAACGCGCCCTGATCCGCCTGCAACTGGCGGTGGGCTATTACCAGGAGCGCAAGTACGAAATCGCGCTGGACGAGGTGAAGCAGGCCATCGCCGCCAACCCGGACTATGCCGATGCATACGGCGTGCGCGCCCTGATCTACACGGCGATGAACGAGACCCGTCTCGCCGACGAGAACTACCGGCACGCGTTGCGCCTGGCGCCGCGCAATCCGGACCTGTCGAACAATTACGGGCTGTTCCTGTGCGACGCCGGCGGCAAGCCGGCGGAGGCCATGACGTATTTCGATGCGGCGCTGAAGAATCCAAATTACGCGACGCCGGTCAAAGCCATGGTCAACGCAGGCAATTGCAGCCTGAAGATGAAGAATGTCGACGCGGCCGAGCGCTATCTGCTCGACGCCTTGCGTTACGATCCCGACCTGCCGGCGACGAGCGCCGGCCTGGCCCGGGTATATTTCGAGCGGCGCGATTATAACCGCGCCGGGTTTTTCATTAACCGCCTGACGGAGACAGCGAAGCTCGACACGCTGTCGGCCGACGTGCTGTGGCTGGCCATCCGGGTCAAGCACATGCTCGGCGACCGGGCAACGGAAGCTTCGCTGGCGGCGCAGTTGCGCAAGCGCTTCCCCGGTTCGCCCGAGTACGCGGCCTTCGAGCGCGGTGCCTTTAGTGAGTGAGACAACGACAATGAGTTCCGAGCGTGCAGATCAGCCGGCGACGCCCGACAACCACCCGCCTGTGCACGGTGTTCCCGGCCAGGTCCTGGCCGCGCAGCGCGAGGCGATGGGGTGGTCGGTCGAGCAGGTGGCCGACCAGTTGAAACTGGCCGTGCGCCAGGTCATCGCCCTGGAGGCGGGCGATTACGCCTCGCTGCCGAGTCCGGCCGTGACCCGCGGCTTCGTGCGGGCCTATGCCAAACTGGTGAAGGTCGATCCGGCGCCGCTCGTGGCCCAGATCGCCATGGAGACCGAGCCCGCGCCCGATACGAGCGCCGTCACGGCGAACCGCCGGCCGACGCCGACCTCGTTCTCGCAGTCCAGGTTCCCGAGCCACGGCAAGCGCTCGACGCTGCCGCTGGGCTGGATCGCGGGCGGTGTCATCGTCGTCGTGGCGGCCGCCGCGGCCTGGAAATTCGGCCTCGTGCCGGGCAGCCAGCATGGTGACGCGGCGTCCGGCGCCGTGGCCACGCCGGCCGCGACCGGCATATCGACCGAGGTCGCCAACGGCAGCTCCGTCGAGACGCTGCAGAATCCGTCCGTGCCGCTGATTTCCGTGCCGGGTCCGGGCGCGAGCGCATCGGCGCCGGCCACCGCGCCGAACGGCGCCGCGCCCGCGACCACCGCCGCGCCGGGTCCTGTCGTCAACGTCCCCGGCGCGACCGCGACCGGTGCGCCGCCGACGACGATCCCTGCGCCACCGGCCACGCCGGCCGTGACGCAGGCGCCGGCCGCAACCGTCGCCACGCCGGCCGCCACCCCGGCCGCCGCGGGCGCCAACGCCCTCGTCCTGAACGTGCGCGAGGATTCGTGGATCGAAGTGCGTCCGGCAAAGGGTGGCGCGCCGCTGTTCTCGCGCCTCGTCAAGGCGGGCGGCACGGAGACCGTCAACGTCGAGCAGCCGGTGCGCGTGACCGTCGGCAATCCGGGCGGCGTGACGGCGACCCTGCGCGGCACGGCCGTCGCGTTGCCGCCGGTGCCGGGCAAGACGATCTCGCGCGTCAATCTCCAGTAACAACGGAATACTCAGATGACTTTTTCGAACAACGCCAACGAGCCGATCGGATCCGGCCCGCTGCCGCGCCGCGCCAGCCGCGGCGTGATCGTGCAGCACGGCGCGCGCAAGGTGATGGTCGGCGGCGACGCCCCCGTCGTCGTGCAGTCGATGACGAACACGGACACGGCCGACGTGATCGGCACGGCCATCCAGGTCAAGGAACTGGCGCGCGCCGGTTCCGAGATCGTGCGCATCACCGTGAATACGCCGGAGGCCGCGGCCGCCGTGCCCGCGATCCGCGAACAGCTCGACCGGATGGACGTCGACGTCCCGCTCGTCGGCGACTTCCACTACAACGGCCACCTGCTGCTGCGCGATTATCCCGAGTGCGCGCAGGCGCTGTCGAAATACCGCATCAATCCGGGCAACGTGGGGCAGGGCGCCAAGCGCGACACCCAGTTCGCCCAGATGATCGAGACCGCGATCAAGTACGACAAGCCGGTGCGCATCGGCGTCAACTGGGGCAGCCTCGACCAGGCGCTGCTCGCGCGCATCATGGACGAAAACGCCTCCCGCGCGCAGCCGTGGAGCGCGCAATCGGTGATGTACGAAGCCCTGATCACGTCGGCGATCGAGAACGCGCAGCGTGCCGAAGAGATCGGCCTGGCGCGCGAAAAAATCGTCCTGTCGTGCAAGGTGTCCGGCGTGCAGGACCTGATCGCCGTCTACCGCGAACTGGGCAAGCGCTGCGACTACGCGCTGCACCTGGGCCTGACGGAAGCGGGCATGGGCAGCAAGGGCATCGTCGCGTCGACCGCGGCCCTGTCCGTGCTGCTGCAGGAAGGCATCGGCGACACGATCCGCATCTCGCTGACGCCGGAACCGGGCGGCGACCGCACGAAGGAAGTGGTCGTCGGCCAGGAAATCCTGCAGACGATGGGCCTGCGCAAGTTCACGCCGATGGTGATCGCGTGTCCGGGCTGCGGCCGCACGACGTCGACCGTGTTCCAGGAACTGGCCGACAACATCCAGACCTTCCTGCGCGAGCAGATGCCGGAATGGAAGAAGACCTACCCGGGCGTGGAAGCGATGAACGTGGCCGTGATGGGCTGCATCGTGAACGGTCCGGGCGAGTCGAAGCACGCGAACATCGGCATCTCGCTGCCGGGCACGGGCGAATCGCCGGCTGCCCCGGTCTTTGTGGATGGGCAAAAGGTCGCTACACTGCGGGGCGAGCGGATCGTGGATGAGTTCAAGACGATCGTGCTGGACTACGTGAAGAAGAATTATTCGAAGCAGGCTGAAACCGCCTGATCGTCGTCCCTGCGCAGGCAGGGACCCAGGTTTGCACGCGCCATCGTCATGCATGCAGAACTTGGGTTCCCGCCTTCGCGGGAGCGACGGTGCTTGAGCGGTGCGAAGGAAGAAATAGAAATGTCTGATAAAAAAGAGAAAATCGTCGCCATCAAAGGCATGAACGACATCCTGCCGGCCGACGCGCCGCTGTGGGAACTGTTCGAAAACACCGCGGAATCGGTGCTGAAGAGCTACGGCTACCAGAAGATCGTCACCCCGATCGTCGAGGAAACGGGCCTGTTCGCGCGCGCCATCGGCGCCGTCACCGACATCGTCGAGAAGGAGATGTATTCCTTCACCGATTCGATGAACGGCGACCAGCTGACCCTGCGTCCGGAAGGCACGGCCGGCGTCGTGCGCGCCGTCGTCGAGCACAATATGGCGTACGACGGTCCGAAGCGCCTGTGGTACAAGGGCCCGATGTTCCGCCACGAGCGTCCGCAGCGCGGCCGCTACCGCCAGTTCTTCCAGTTCGGCGCGGAAGCCATCGGCTTCTCCGGCCCGGACATCGACGCGGAACTGATCATGCTGTGCCGCCGCCTGTGGGACGACCTGGGCCTCGATAACATCCGCCTCGAACTGAACTCGATCGGCAATGCCGAGGAGCGCCAGCGCCATCGCGCCGACCTGATCGCCTACTTCGAAGCGAACATCGACGTGCTCGACGCGGAAGCGAAGCGCCGCCTGCACGCGAACCCGCTGCGCATCCTGGACACGAAGAACCCGGCGATGCAGGACCTCGTCAACAACGCGCCGAAGCTGCTGGACTACCTCGGTGGCGAATCGCTCGCGCACTTCGAGGGCCTCAAGCGGATCCTCGACGCGAACAACGTCCAGTACACCGTGAACCCGCGCCTCGTGCGCGGCCTGGATTACTACAACCGCACCGTGTTCGAGTGGGTCACCGACCTGCTGGGCGCGCAGGGCACCGTCTGCGCGGGCGGCCGCTACGATCCGCTGATCGAAACGTTCGGCGGCAAGCCGACGCCGGGCATCGGCTTCGCGATGGGCATCGAACGCCTGATCGAGCTGATGAAGGCGCAGGGCGAACCGGCCGAGCCGGCCCAGTGCGACGTCTACCTCGTGCACCAGGGCGACGATGCGCAGATGAAGGCGTTCATCCTCGGCGAGCGCATCCGTGACGCGGGCCTGGACGTCATCCTGCACTGCGCCACCCCGGCCGGCGCGGGCAGCTTCAAGAGCCAGATGAAGAAGGCCGACGGTTCCGGCGCCGCGTTCGCCGTGATCATCGGCGAGGACGAGGTCAGGAACGGCGTCGTCGCGGTGAAATCGCTGAGGGAAAGCGAAGGCGGCCAGCAGCAGCAAAGCGTGCCGTTCGACGAAGCCGTCGACTTCATCGTCGACCAGATCGTCGGTGGCCACGACCACGACCACGATCACGACCACGTGCATTACCATCCGTAATTCCGATCAACGATAACGAAAAAGAACGACGTCCATGGCATACGATCTCGAAGAACAGGAACAGATAGCCAATTTCAAGGCCTTCTGGGACCGCTTTGGCAACCTGATCAGCTGGGTGCTGATCATCGCGCTGGGTGGCTATGCCGCCTACAACTTCTGGAACTCGCACCAGCGCTCGCAGTCCGCGGAAGCGTCCGGCCTGTATGACGGCCTGACCGAGGCGATCGAAGCGAAGGATGCGGCCAAGGTCCAGCGCATCACGGGCGACATCGAGAACAAGTTCGGCTCGACCGCCTACGGCCCGATGGCCGCGCTGGCCGCCGCCAAGGCTGCCTTCGATGCAAACGACCTGAAAACCGCGAAGGCCCAGCTGCAGTGGGCGATCGACCATGGCGACGACGAGTACAAGTCGATCGCGAAGCTGCGCCTGTCGGGCGTGCTGCTGGACGAGAAGGCCTACGACCAGGCGCTGGCGCAGCTGAACGGCGAATTCCCGGCGCAGTTCGCGGCCGAGGTGCAGGACCGCAAGGGCGACGTCCTCGTCGCGCAGAACAAGCTGGCGGAAGCCCGCACGGCGTACCAGGCCGCGCTCGACAAGATGGAGAAGAGCCATCCGGGCCGCCAGGTCGTGCAGGTCAAGCTGGATGCGATCGGCGGTTCGGCGCCCGCGCAAAAGGCAGCCTAAAGACCGTCGTTCCCGCGCAGGCGGGAACCTGATTTTGCGAGCATCGCGACGACGCATGCAAAATTGGATCCCCGCCTTCGCGGGGACGACGCATTTTCAAATAACAAGGTAAAGAAGACATGCGTATTACCCGGAAGCTCGTTGGTGTCGGTATGTTCGCCCTGATGGCGGGCTGCTCCTCGCTCAATCCGTTCGCGTCCAAACCGAAGGGCAACCAGCCCACGCCGCTGGTCGACCTGAAAGGTTCGCTGGCCGTGCGCACGGCGTGGAAGCTGGAAGTCGGCAAGTCGCAGAGCTATATGTTCTCGCCGGCCATCGCCGACAACACCGTCATCGCGGCCGGGGGCGACGGCACCATCGTGCGCGCGGAAGCCGCCACGGGCCGCCAGATCTGGCGCACGAAGGCCGGCATGGACCTGACGGCGGGCGTCGGCACGGACGGCAGCGTCATCGTGCTGGGCGGCGCCAAGGGCATGCTGCTGGCGTTCGACATGGACGGCAAGAAGCTGTGGGATGCCCAGCTGTCCTCCGAGATCCTGTCGTCGCCGGTCGTCGGCCAGGGCATCGTCGTCGCGCGCAGCATCGACAACCGCATCGTCGGCTACGACGCCAGGACGGGCCAGAAGAAATGGACCGTGCAGCGCAACGCGCCGACACTGACCCTGCGCCTCGCGCCGGGCATGGTCATCCACGACAAGGACGTGCTGATCGCCCAGCCGGGCGGCAAGCTGATGTCGCTGATCCTCGCCACCGGCGCGCCGCGCTGGGAGATCGAGGTCGGCGTCGCACGCGGCGCGACGGAGCTGGAGCGCGTCACCGACATGGGCGGCACGCCGGTCGTCATCGACAGCGACGTGTGCGCCGTGGCGTACCAGGGCCGCGTCGGCTGCTTCGACCTGGCCACGGGCAGCCCGCGCTGGACCCGCGACCTCTCGTCGGAAGTGGGCGTCACCGCGGACCAGCGCTTCGTGTTCGTCCCGGACGACAAGGGCGCCGTCTACGCGTACAACCGCGACAGCGGCACGAGCGCGTGGAAGAACGACAAGCTGGCATACCGCCGCCTGTCCACGCCGGTGTCGTACGGCCGCGCCGTCGCCGTCGGCGACTACCAGGGTTACGTGCACTTCCTGTCGCGCGAAGACGGGGCGTTCCTGTCCCGCGCCGCGACGGACGGCAGCGCCATCGAATCGACGCCACTGGTCGCGGGTTCGAACCTGATCTTTCAAACACAGAATGGAACCTTGACCGCCATCGCGGTCGAATAAGCAATCAATGAAGCCGGTAATCGCACTCGTAGGTCGTCCCAACGTCGGAAAGTCGACCTTATTCAATCGCATGACCCGCTCGCGCGACGCGCTGGTGGCGGACTTGCCCGGCCTGACGCGCGACCGCCACTACGGCGAAGGGCGCATGGGCGAACGGCCGTTCCTGGTCATCGATACCGGCGGTTTCGAGCCGGTCGCCAAGGAAGGCATCATGCACGAGATGGCGCTGCAGACGCGCCAGGCCGTCGCCGAGGCGGACGTCGTGATGTTCATCGTCGACGGCCGCCAGGGCCTGACCCCGCACGACAAGACCATCACGGACTTCCTGCGCAAGTCGGGCCGCAAGGTCATGCTCGTCGTGAACAAGAGCGAGGGCATGAAGTACACGTCCGTCACCGCCGAGTTCTACGAGCTGGGCATGGGCGATCCGTACGTGATCTCCGCCGCCCACGGCGACGGCGTGCTCGACCTCGTCAACGAAGCCATCGACGAAGCCGTGCAGCAGCGCCCCGACGAAGCCGAGGAGCTGGAGCCGGCCGACCATGGCGTCAAGATCGCGCTGGTCGGCCGTCCGAACGTCGGCAAGTCCACGCTGATCAACACCCTCGTCGGCGAACAGCGCGTGATCGCGTTCGACATGCCGGGCACCACCCGCGATTCGATCGAGGTCCCGTTCGAAAAGGGCGGCAAGGCCTATACGCTGATCGACACGGCCGGCATCCGCCGCCGCGGCAAGGTCTTCGAAGCGATCGAAAAATTCTCGGTCGTGAAGACGCTGCAGTCGATCTCGGAAGCGAACGTCGTCGTGCTGATGCTCGACGCGCAGCAGGACATCTCCGAGCAGGACGCGCACATCGCGGGCTTCATCCTGGAGACGGGCCGCGCGCTCGTCGTCGCCGTCAACAAGTGGGACGGCCTCACGTCCGACCAGCGCGACCAGGTGAAAAACGACATCGACCGCAAGCTGGACTTCCTCGGCTTCGCGGAGATGAAGTTCATCTCGGCGCTGAAGGGCACGGGCATCAACCACCTGATGAAGTCCATCGACACGGCGTACGCCGCGGCCACCGCGAAGCTGTCCACGCCGCGCCTGACGCGCGCGCTGCAGGAAGCCATCGAGAAGCAGGAACCGAAGCGCAAGGGCAGCACCCGTCCGAAGATGCGCTACGCGCACCAGGGCGGCCAGAACCCGCCGATCATCGTCATCCACGGCAATGCGCTGGATGGCGTCACGGAGCCGTACAAGCGTTACCTGGAAAAGCATTTCCGCGATACGTTCGACCTCATCGGCACGCCGTTGCGCATCGAACTGCGGAGCGGTAAGAACCCATTCGCCAAGGAGTAGGGCGGGCGGCCTCCGCCCACGCGCGACGCCGGCGTCATGTTGGCGTAACGCGTGGGCACGGGGTGCCCACCCAACACGGGTTTTAAGCCAGGATTAACCATAGCAGTACGACAAAAAAGAGCAAAACAGGTTACAGTTAGCTCGGGCGAACATTCACAGCTTGAGAATGTTGGCGCAGCCACTTGAAATCCGGCATCCCGCCACAATTTTTATACGACAACAACATTACGGAGCTGTCATGAGCAACAAAGGGCAACTGTTACAAGACCCATTCCTCAACGCCTTGCGCAAAGAGCACGTCCCTGTCTCGATCTACCTGGTCAACGGGATCAAGCTCCAGGGCCATATCGAGTCCTTCGACCAATACGTCGTCCTCCTGCGTAACACCGTCACCCAGATGGTGTACAAGCATGCGATCTCTACCGTCGTTCCGGCCCGCGCCGTCAACCTCAACCTCGAGCAAGACGCCGAGTGAGGTCGATGGCTGACGTTTCCGGCAACACCACCATGCGCGCCGCTTTGGTCGGTATCGATTTCAACGCTGGCGACTTCAAGGCCAGCCTGGAAGAACTGGCCCTGCTGGCGCGCTCGGCAGGGGCCGAACCGATCACCACGATCACCGCGAAACGCAACAGTCCCGATCCTGCGTATTTCGTCGGCAGCGGCAAGGCCGACGAGATCGCGCAGGCCGTTCTCGCCGACAAGGTCGAGATCGTCATTTTCAACCACGCCCTGTCGCCCGCCCAGCAGCGTAACCTGGAGCGGCGGCTCAATGTGCGCGTGGTCGACCGCACCAGCCTGATCCTCGACATCTTCGCGCAGCGCGCGCAGAGCCACGAGGGCAAGCTGCAGGTCGAACTGGCCCAGCTGCAGCACCTGGCCACGCGCCTGATCCGCGGCTGGACCCACTTGGAACGCCAGAAGGGCGGTATCGGCCTGCGCGGCCCGGGTGAAACCCAGCTCGAGACCGACCGCCGCCTCATCGGCGAGCGCGTCAAGATGCTGCGCGCCCGTCTCACCAAGCTGCGCAAGCAGCACGAGACCCAGCGCCGTTCGCGCGGGCGCAACCAGACGTTTTCCGTGTCGCTCGTCGGCTATACCAACGCCGGCAAGTCGACCCTGTTCAACACCCTGACGAAGGCCGGGGTGTACGTCGCGAACCAGCTGTTCGCCACGCTGGACACGACGTCGCGCCGCCTGTACCTCGGTCCGGACACCGGCAACGTGGTCGTGTCCGATACCGTCGGTTTCGTGCGCGAACTGCCGCACCAACTGGTCGCCGCATTCCGCGCGACGCTCGAAGAAACCATCCACGCCGACCTGCTGCTGCACGTCGTCGACGGCGCGTCTCCCGTGCGGATGGAGCAGATCGAGCAGGTCAACGAGGTCTTGCGCGAGATCGGCGCCGACCACATCCCGCAGATCCTGGTCTGGAACAAGATCGATGCGGCCGGCCTCGAGCCGGAGATCGAGCGTGATGAATATGGTAAGATCAGCCGCGTTTTCATCAGCGCCAGGAGCGGCGCCGGCCTCGATCTGCTGCGCGACGCGATCGTCGAGGCGGCCGGCAGCCCGGCCCGTGTGCCCGGCGCCACCGAGCAGCAAGGCGAGGACGCTGATTTCGCGCACGCCGACCCCATGCCCGCGACTCCCCATCCCGGACCCCACTAGTCTATGCTTGTTTCTCTGATCAAACGTATCGGCGCGCGGCTGGCGCCGATCGGTCGTCACGCCGGCGCGCGCAAGGCCGGCGTTCCCATTTTCTCGTTGAATGATCCGCGCTGGGGCCACACCCCCAAGTCGAACGAAGGCCGCCGCCCGAACCATAATAACAAGAACGACAACGACGGTCCGCCCGACCTCGACCAGCTGTGGCGCGACTTCAACCAGCGCCTGACCCGCCTGTTCGGCGGCAAGCGCGGCGGCGACGGCGGCCCGTTCCGCCCCGACGCGCGCGGCATCGGCCTGACGGCCACCGTCGTCGGCGCCATCGCCCTCCTGATCTGGCTCGCGAGCGGCGCGTTCATCGTGCAGGAAGGGCAGGTCGGCATCGTGACGACGTTCGGCCGCCTGTCGCACGTGACGGGCGCCGGCTTCAACTGGCGCTGGCCGGCGCCGTTCCAGGCGCATGAGACCGTCAACACGGCGCAGGTGCAGACGACCGAGATCGGCTACCGCGCCAACGTGCGCAACAAGCAGCCGAGCGAAGCGCTGATGCTGACGGGCGACGAGAACATCGTCGACGTCCAGTTCTCCGTGCAATACAAGATCAAGGACCCGGTCGCCTGGGTGTTCAACAACCGCGACCAGGTCGAGACCATCCGTGACTCGGCCGAGACCGTCGTGCGCGAACTCGTCGGCCAGAACAAGATGGACACGGTCCTGTACACGGGCCGCGACAAGCTGGCGGCGGAAGCCCGCGAAGCGATCCAGCGCCTGACCAACCGCTACAAGATGGGCGCGGAAGTCGTCGGCGTGACGATGCAGTCCGTACGGCCGCCCGACCAGGTCGCCGCCGCGTTCGAGGACGCCGGCAAGGCGCAGGAAGAGCGGGCGCGCGCGCGCAGCGAAGCGCAGGCCTTTGCCGACGACATCCTCCCGCAGGCGAAAGGTAAGGCCGCGCGCCTGCTGCAGGATGCGGAAGGCTACCGCGCGAACGCCGTCAGCGTCGCGACCGGCAATGCCGCGCGCTTCGACAAGATCGTGGCCGAGTACGCGAAGGCCCCGGGCGTCACGCGCGACCGCATGTATATCGAGACGATGCAGCAAATCCTTTCCAGTACCAGCAAGGTCATGATCGACGCCAAGACCGGCCCCAACCAGCTCTACCTGCCGCTCGACCGCCTGCTGGCCCAGTCGACGGCCAACGAGGCGGCGCGCAGCGCCAATTCGGGCCCGGTGATGGCGCCGTCGCAGAACCCGGCGCAGCCTGCGCCGCAACAGGCGCAGCCACAAGCACAACAGCCCGCGCCTGCCCAGCCGCAGCCGGACGCGTCGGCCGGCGAATCGAACCGCACGCGCGACCTGCGCAGCCGCGACACGGGCCGCGAACGGGAGAGCCGCTGATGAGCCGCCTGTTAGCCAGCCTGATCGGCGCCGCCATCGCGGTGGCGCTCGTGTCGTCGTCCGTGTTCGTCGTCGACCAGCACCGTTACGCCGTCGTGTACGCGCTCGGCGAACTGCGCGAGGTCATCAACGAACCCGGCCTGAACGTCAAGGCGCCGCCGCCGTTCCAGAACGTCGTCTACCTCGACAAGCGCCTGCAGACGCTCGACACGCCCGACGGCGAGCGTTTCCTCACGGCGGAAAAGAAGGACCTGGTCGTCGACGCCTTCGTCAAATGGCGCATCGTGAATCCGCGCCAGTACGTGATCGCCATCGGCAGTAACGCCGACCGCGGCGGCGAGCGCCTGAACCAGCTCGTGCGCAATGCGCTCACGGCCGAGATCGGCAAACGCAACCTCGCCGACGTGCTGACCGGCGGCAAGCGCACGGACGTCGCCAACGCGGTCCGCGCCGACCTGGCGCCGGGCGCGAAGGACCTGGGCGTGGAAGTCGTCGACGTGCACCTGAAGCGCATCGATTTCGTCGACCAGGTCAACAATGCCGTGTATGAACGCATGAAGGCCGACCGCGTGCGCGTGGCGAACGAACTCCGCGCGACCGGCGTGGC
This sequence comes from Massilia sp., assembly GCA_045810485.1. Classification (GTDB taxonomy): domain Bacteria; phylum Pseudomonadota; class Gammaproteobacteria; order Burkholderiales; family Burkholderiaceae_D; genus Telluria. The sequence continues at coordinate 17,980 of JBJMVU010000137.1, forward strand.
CGAGGCGGAAACGATCCGCGCCGACGCCGAGCGCCAGCGCAGCGTGATCCTCGCGGACGCCCAGCGCGACGCCGAGACGATCAAGGGAGAAGGCGATGCACAGGCATCGCAGATCTACGCCCAGTCGTTCGGCAAGAACCCGGAGTTCTACCGGTTCTATCGCTCGATGGAGGCCTACAGGGCCACCTTCAAGAGCAGGAACGACGTGATCGTGATCGACTCGAACTCCGAGTTCTTCAAGTATTTCAAAGGTCCCGGCGCCGGCAAATAATTGCGGCGAAACAGGGTGGGCTCGGGGAGCCCACCCTGCGAATCGACGGTAACGTAGGGTGGGCACTCCGTGCCCACGAAGCATGTCGCCGGCGTCTCGTACGTGGAAGATCGGCAACGTTGGCATTCGTTTCATCGCCAACCGACCCGCGTTTTCGGTTAAAATCGTCGATTCGGCGGAATGAACGCGTGCAAAGCCGCGCTCATGCTGCCCGAATGTTGTCCGACTTTTAATAACCCGACCCGCTTTGCCCATGCCCACCTGGCTCCTGCCCGAGAATATCGCCGACGTCCTGCCGTCCGAAGCGCGCAAGATCGAAGAGCTGCGCCGTTTGATGCTCGACACCTTCCGTACCTACGGCTACGAACTCGTGATGCCGCCGCTGCTCGAATACGTCGATTCGCTGCTGGCCGGCGCCGGACAGGACACCGATCTGCGCACCTTCAAGCTCGTCGATTCGATGAGCGGCCGCCTGCTCGGCCTGCGCGCCGACATGACGACGCAGGTCGCCCGCATCGACGCCCACCTGCTGAACCGCGACACCGTCACCCGCCTGTGCTATGCCGGCAGCGTGCTGCACACGCAGCCGTCCGGCCTGCATGCGACGCGCGAGCCGCTGCAGATCGGCGCCGAGATCTACGGCCATGCCGGCCTCGAAGCGGATGCGGAGATCCAGGAACTGGCGCTGGCGTCGCTGGCGCTGGCCGGCTTCGACCGGCCGCGCCTCGACCTGTCGCACGTGGGCGTGCTGCGCGCCATCCTCGCCGAGGACGCCGCCGCCAAGCGCGACGAGCAGCTGCTGTACACCCTGCTGCGCTCGAAGGACGTCGCCGGCCTGATCGATGCGACCGTCGACTACAACGAACAGACCCGCGCCGCGCTGCTGGCGCTCCCGAACCTGTACGGCGACATCGACGTGCTCGCGCGCGCAAAAGACGTGCTGCCGGCGCTGCCGGGCATCGCCCGCGCGCTGGCGGAGCTCGCCGCGCTGGCCGGCTCCGCGCTGGGACGTGCGCAGATCGCGATCGACCTCGCCGACCTGCGCGGCTACCAGTACGAGAGCGGCGCGATGTTCGCGCTGTACGTGCCGGGCCTGCCGAACGCCGTCGCGCGCGGCGGCCGTTACGACCACGTGGGCGAAGCCTTCGGCCGCGCGCGTCCGGCAACGGGCTTCTCGCTCGACCTGCGCGAACTGGCCCGGCTGCTGCCGACGGCCGAGCGCAAGCACTCCATTCGTGCCCCCTGGGGCAACGCGCCCGAATTGCGCGAAAAAATCGCTGAACTGCGCAAAGCGGGCGAAGTGGTGATCCAGTCGATGCCGGGTCACGACAATGTACAGGACGAGTTCGAGTGCGACCGCGTGCTCGTCCTCGAACAAGGAAATTGGATTCTCAAAAACTTAGGTTAATGATGTCAAATACTGCTAAGAACGTCGTTGTCATCGGCACCCAGTGGGGCGATGAAGGCAAGGGCAAGATCGTCGACTGGCTGACCGACCATGCCGCCGGCGTGGTGCGTTTCCAGGGCGGCCATAACGCCGGCCACACGCTGGTGATCAAGGGCCAGAAGACCGCGCTGCAACTGATCCCGTCGGGCATCATGCGCGAAGGCGTGGCCTGCTACATCGGCAACGGCGTCGTGGTCTCGGTGCCGGACGTGATGCGCGAAATCGACAAGCTCGAAGCCGCCGGCGTCGAAGTCGCGTCGCGCCTGAAGATCTCGGAAGCCTGCCCGGTCATCCTGCCTTAC
>JBJMVU010000138.1:0-3564 GCA_045810485.1 Massilia sp.
CAGCGCGCGCCGCACCGCCATCGTGATCGCGAGCGAGGCGGCGATCGACAGGGCGATCACCACCGGCATCAGCACGGCGATCAGGCGAAAATCGGCGGCCGCGTCGCGCGAGGCCTGTTCCGACAGCGCCTGCTCGCGCCGCGACAGCGCCGTCAGGCGCTGGGCGACGACGGCGAACGCGCGCTCCGCCTTGACCATCGCGTTGGCGCTGATCGACTGGTCGATGCGGGCGATCTCGATGACGTCGCGCACGGCGGGCACGTATTGCGCCCACGCGGCGCGCGCCTGGTCGACGTAGCGCTGTTCCTCGGGGCTGTCGGCCGTCAGGCGCGCCAGCCGGGCGAGATCGCGCTCGACGGCGCCGTGCCTGGCCCGCAGGTCGAGCGCGAGCGGGTCGACGCGGAACTGGGGGAAGCTGCCGCTGATCCAGGTCAGGACCTGGTAGGCCTGGGCATGCGCGCTGCGGGCCGACGCGGACAGCTCCGCCGCGACCCGCATATTGGCCGCCTGGCGCTGCACGATGCTGTCGAGCGAGTCGTTCTGGCGTACCATCGCGTAATAACTGCCGCAGGACAGCAGCACGAGCAGCAGCAGCACGACGCCGGGCGCCAGCAGCAGCTTGGGACCGATGCGCAGACGGGCCAGCATGTCAGGACGCGGTCCGGTGGACAGGGAACAATCTTGTCATGGTCTCCTCCTGGCTGGGCCGTATTTCCGGCGTGCATTAAATGAATGTACGCCGAACGGGGGGTTGACCATTGTGATGGGTCAAGCCCGCCAATTTGAGAGGAGAATGGATGAGACGTAAGAGCGTGGGCGCATTGTTGTCGGCCCTGGTGTTTCCCGGCGTGGGCCAGTACTACCTGGGGCGGCGCACGCGCGGCCTGCTGTTGTTGGCACCGGCGGCGGTGGCCGCGATCCTGTATTTCAATTTTGCGCTGGACCAGGCGAACACGGTCGCGGACCAGCTGTTGAACGGGAAGATGGCGCTCGATCCGGCCGCGATCGAAGCGCAGCTGGCAAGCGCGCCCACGCCGGTCAGCGTGACGCTGGCCGGGATCGTGTTCGTCGTGTGCTACGTGGGGAGTATCGTGGAGGCGCTGGTCGTCAAGCCGCAGGCGTGAACGATTACGTCTCGTGGGCACGGGTGCCCACCCTACGTCATGGAATTCGTAGGGTGGCCATTTGGGGCCGGGGGCCCCAAATAAAACGAGCCCACCGTGCATCTCGACAGATTAATCGAGCTTCGCGGCGTGCTCGCGCGTCGCGTGGAACTGCAGCTTCGGCCAGCGTTCCTGCGTGAGACGCAGGTTGACGCCCGACGTGGCCAGGTATGCCATATTGCCGGCCGCGTCGTAGGCGACGTTGTGCGCCAGCTGCGCCTCGAAGTCGGACAGGGACTTCTTGTCGTCGCTCGACACCCAGCGCGCGCTGCTGATGCTCGCGCTCTCGAACACCGCGTCGACGCTGTATTCGTTGAGCAGGCGGCTCGCCACCACCTCGAACTGCAGCACGCCGACGGCGCCGAGAATCAGGTCGCTGCCCATCACCGGCTTGAACACCTGCACGGCGCCCTCTTCGCCCAGCTGCTGCAGGCCCTTGTGGAGCTGCTTGGTCTTGAGCGGATTACGGATGCGCACCGTGCGGAACAGCTCCGGCGCGAAGTAAGGGATGCCGGTGAACGTCAGCATCTCGCCTTCCGAGAAGCTGTCGCCGATCTGCATGTTGCCGTGGTTCGGCAGGCCGATGATGTCGCCCGCGTAGGCCTCCTCGACCTGTTCGCGGCTCGACGCCATGAACGTCACGACGGACGACAGTTTCACCTCGCGGCCCAGGCGCAGGTGCCTGACCTTCATGCCCTTCTCGAACCGGCCGGAACACACGCGCAGGAACGCGATGCGGTCGCGGTGCGCGGGGTCCATATTGGCCTGGATCTTGAAGACGAAGCCGGAGAACGGCTGCTCGTCCGGACGCACGGCGCGCACCGTCGCATCGCGCTCGCGCGGGGCCGGCGCCCATTCGACGAGGGCCGACAGGATCTCGCGCACGCCGAAGTTGTTGATGGCGGAGCCGAAGAACACGGGGGTCTGCACGCCGGACAGGAAGCGCTCCAGGTCGAACGGATGCGAGGCGCCGTGCACCAGCTCCACTTCCATCTTGAGCTGTTCCATCTCGAGCGGGAACATCTCGGCGAGGCGCGGGTTGTCGATGCCCTTGATGATCTCGTAGGCGCCGTCGGCCTTCTCCTCGCCGGCCTTGAACAGCATGACTTCGTCGTTCAGCAGGTGGTACACGCCGCGGAAGTTCTTGCCCATGCCGATCGGCCAGGTCACCGGGGCGCACTCGATCTTCAGCACCGATTCCACTTCGTCGAGCAGCTCGAGCGGGTCGCGGGTTTCGCGGTCGAGCTTGTTCATGAAGGTGACGATCGGGGTATCGCGCATGCGGCAGACGTCCAGCAGCTTGATCGTCTGTTCTTCCACGCCCTTGGCCGCATCGATGACCATCAGCGCGGAGTCGACGGCCGTCAGCACGCGGTACGTGTCTTCCGAAAAGTCCTGGTGGCCCGGGGTGTCGAGCAGGTTGATGACGTGGTCGCGGAACTCGAACTGCATCACCGACGACGCGACCGAGATGCCGCGCTGCTTCTCGATGTCCATCCAGTCCGACGTCGCGTGGCGGCCGCTCTTGCGGCCCTTGACGGTGCCGGCCAGCTGGATCGCGCCCGAGAACAGCAGCAGCTTCTCGGTCAGCGTCGTCTTGCCGGCGTCGGGGTGGGAAATGATGCCGAAGGTGCGGCGGCGCGCGACTTCGCGCGCGATCGTGGCGGCGGGCTTGCCGGTTACCGCAGCCTCTTGGATGTCGGTGGTGGTTGCGTCGGTTTCGTTGGACATGGTCTCGCCCTGGGGCGCTTGCAAAACTCTCGATTTTACCGGGTCCAGCGTACCTTGTGTGAACCAATTCCTGTCGCACCGGAACGGCCGCCGTGTAGGAGCATTCGGGCCCCACTTTTGACTGAGGGAAAGTTTATCGACGGCTGGCGGGGCCGTCAGATGTATGGATGTGGCCGAAAAGGCCGAAACGGCTGAGTGTTCAAACGTTTTAGTGCCGCCAAACCATTGTTGAAGTTACAAAAAAAGCCCGCTACCGAAAGGTTCTCCCTAGTAGGACTGGGCTTACATAACATCATGCATGGAGCCTACATGGGGGCGACAGCTAGTCTTATGTTCGGCAAGAGACTATGGCATTAATGTACACACATCGCGATGAGGAAACCCATCCAAGCAATCGCCCCAGTGATGTATGTCAGAGATAACGAGGACAAAATGACTAACGCCCAACTCGGTAACGCCGCCCAGAAAAAGGCGCAATCGGTGAATCAGATCCCCTCGACCAGCGAAGAAATCAAACTGGCCGCCCGTCCGGTTGTAAGCTACAGCGGCACCCAACAAAACGAGTTGCTCGCGGCCCTGCCGCGCCAAGACCTGGAAACCCTGTTCGAGCACCTGGAACTGGTTCCCCTGCCCTTCGGCAAGGAACTGTTCGAATACGGCAGCAAGCTGG
>JBJMVU010000139.1:0-4981 GCA_045810485.1 Massilia sp.
AACGGGTGCGGACGGTCATGGTCGGATACGAGGGCTGCGGCCGCGGCGACAAGGCCGGATCGAGCACCTGGATGTTAATGAAGCGGCTATTTTACCGCGAGCCCCGGCAATGAGGGGATGAGCGCTCCTGCGACATGGCTACCATGGATGACTGAAAATTACTTTACAGAAATTTAAGTTTTAGCTACAGTCTCGTCCGAATTTCCCATCCCATACATATACCATCCCTTGCCCATGACGAACGATCCGAGCACCGCTGCCATTGCGCGCCTGCGCGGTGAATTCGTCTGCGCGACGACGGAGGTCGGCTTCCTGCACGAGCAGGCCCCGACGATCCTGCGCGACCTGCGCCGCGCCCTGATCGTGTGCTCGCTGTTCTACCTGATGTTCAGCGTGGCCGACGTGCTGGCCCTGGGCCTGCCGGCCGCCATCCCGTCCCTGCTCGCCCGGTCCGTCGTGCCGGTCCTGGCATGGGCCGGCCTGCGCCACGCGCGCCGCGCGGCGGCGCCCGTCACGACCGCATACGGGGTCGCGAGCCTGTTCACGGTGCTGGGCATGCTCACCTATATGTTCGTCGCGTGGCGCCGCCCGGCCGACACGCTGCTGCACGGCACGTCGGTCGGCCTGATGGCCGTCGTGATCCTGATCTTCATCCCGAACCGCCTGCGCACGTCCGTCGCCATCGCGCTCGGGTCCAGCCTCGTGTTCGTCGCGCTAGCGTGGATCCAGCACCTCGAATCGACGCGCCACCTGGTGTCGATGACGATGCTGATCCTGTTCGCGAACGCCTTCGGCGCCGTCGCCGCGAACCGCCACGCGCGCCTGTGGCGTGAGCAATATCGCACGCGCCAGGTGCTGACGAATCTGTCCGTGCGCGACCCGCTGACCGGCTGCTACAACCGGCGCCACCTGAACGCGGCCCTGCTCGACGGCGAGATCGCCCGCGCGCGGCGCTACCGCCTGAGCCTGTCGCTGATCATGTGCGACCTCGACGGCTTCAAGGCCATCAACGACACGTACGGCCACCACGCCGGCGACGAGTTGCTGCGCCGCTTCGCGGACCTCCTGCAGACGCTGACCCGTGACGCCATCGACACGGTCGTGCGCTACGGCGGCGAGGAATTCCTGATCATCCTGCCGGAGACGCGGCTGGACGGCGCCGTCGAACTGGCCGAGCGCGTCCGCGCCGCGTTCGCCGCCGAGCGCATCGTGTGCGGCGACGCCGTGCTGGCCACGACCGCCAGCTTCGGCGTCGCCGGCGCCGACTTCGCGGCGAGCCAGGCGATCACGCCGCGGGCCCTCATCGCCGTCGCGGACGAGCTGATGTACGACGCCAAGCGCGGCGGCCGCAACCAGGTGCGCGCACGCCAGGTGGATCCCTGCATCGCACGCGCGGCGTAGACCGGCGATAATCGGCCGGATGAGCACACCTTCCGCACCCGATCTGCGCACCCATTACGACGCCATGTGGGACCGTGCATGGCCCGGCGTCTCCCGCGGCGATGTCGACTGCGACCGGCACCTGGCCGGCGGCCTCGATCCGCGCCGCGGCCTGACCCTGATCGCGCGCCCGGATACGGCATTGGCGGCCCGCTTCGAGGCCGCGCAGGATGCATTGATCGCCGCCGACCCGCGCCAGTACCGGCAACCCCGCGCCGACCTGCACATGACGGTGCTGTCGCTGTTCACGGTAACGGCAGACTACGGACCGCACCTGGCCCGGCGTGCCGACTACGCGGCGGCCGCGCGCGCGGCGCTGGAAGACCTGCCGGCGTTCGACATCGACTTCGAAGGCATCGCGATCTCGCGCGGCGCCGTGCTGGCCAAGGGATTCCCGCGCGACGGCACGCTGGAGCTGCTGCGCGCGCGCCTGCGCGAGGCGCTCCGGGAACGGGGGCTGGACGGGACGCTGGACCAGCGCTACCGCCTGGTCACGGCGCATTCGACCCTGCTGCGCTTCATCGCCCCGCCCGTTGAACCGGCGCGGCTGGCGGTGGTGCTGGCCGGGATGCGCGACGTGCCGCTGGGCTGCATGCGCGTGGAGCGCCTGCAGCTCGTGGTCAACGACTGGTATATGTCGAGCGCGGCGGTGGAGCCGGTCGCGACGTTCGCGTTACACGACGGCCGCGCGCCGTAGCGTCACGATCTGCTCACCGGCCGCCCGCGCCCGCAACTGCCCGCAGCCGCCATCGACATCCTGCCCCGCCGAATCGCGCAGCTTGGTCAATATGCCGCGCTCGAACAGCCATGCCGCGATCGCGCGCGCCTTGTCCCAGCCTGGGCGGCGGAAGTCGAGTCCGGGATTCGTGTTGTAGGGAATCATGTTCAGCACGGCGTACTTGCCGCGCAAGAGGTCCACGAGGGCCTCGAGTTCGTCCTGCCCGTCGTTGACGCCGTCCAGCAATGTCCACTGGTACTGGATCGGATAGCCGGTCAGGTGCGCGTAGCGTTCGCCCTCCTCGACCAGTTCGCGCGCCGTGAAGCGCGGCGCGCGCGGCAGCAGGCGCGCGCGCAGGTCGGTCCGCGTCGTGTGCAGCGACAGCGCCAGCGCCGGTTTGACGCGCCCCGCGGGCAGGCGCTCGAACACGCGCGGATCGCCCACCGTCGAGAACACGAGGTTCTTGTGCGCGATATTGCCTTCGATGCCGAGCAGGTCGATGGCTTCCAGGACGTTGTCGAGGTTGTGCGCGGGCTCGCCCATGCCCATGAACACGACCTTTTTGACGGGCCGCAGGCGGCGCGCCAGCACGACCTGCGCGACGATCTCGCCGCTCGTCACCTGGCGGATCAGGCCGCTTTGACCCGTCATGCAGAACTGGCAGCCGACCGCGCAACCCACCTGGCTCGACACGCACACGCCATCGCGCGGCAGCAGCACGGATTCCACCGTCTGGCCATCGGCGAGGCCGACCAGCAGGCGGGCCGAGCCGTCGTCGGCGGGATGGGTGCTGATGACGCGGGCGAGCGCGTCCAGTTCCGCATCGAGCTGCGGCAGCGCCTTGCGCACGGGCTTCGGCAGGAAGTCGTCGGGGCGGCGGCGGCCGCGGTCGTGGTCCATCACGCGGATCCAGTCGCGCAGGATGCGGTCGGCGTGCAGCGGCTGGGCGCCGAGGGCGCGCAGCCGTGCACGGATTGTTTCAATTCTCATGGTTTGCCCAACAACGTCGCCCCGGCGCAGGCGGGATAGCGCCCCCGGCGCTATCCCGCCAAGTGCTGCAAGCGTCGCCGCAATGCGTACAAATTGGGTCCCCGCCTCCGCGGGGACGACGGTGGTTGGCTTAGTCGTTCTTGACGACGATCGTCGGAAACTTCGCCGACATATCCTTCGACTGCTCCGCCACCTTGACCGCCACCTTGCGCGCGATCTCTTTATAGATCGCGGCGACCGCCCCATCCGGCTCCGCCACGACGGTCGGCGTGCCCGAATCCGTCTGCTCGCGGATCGACAGCTGCAGCGGCAGCTTGCCGAGGAAGTCGACGTGGAAGTCGGCGCACATCTTCTCGCCGCCGCCCTGGCCGAAGATCGCCTCGACGTGGCCGCAGTTCGAGCAGATGTGCGTGCTCATGTTTTCCACGACGCCGATGATCGGGATGCCGACCTTCTCGAACATCTTGAGACCCTTGCGCGCGTCCAGCAGCGCGATGTCCTGCGGCGTCGTGACGATCACGGCGCCCGTCACGGGAACCTTTTGCGACAGGGTCAGCTGGATGTCGCCCGTGCCCGGCGGCATGTCGACGATGAGGTAGTCGAGGTCCTTCCAGTTGGTCTGTTCCAGCAGCTGCTGTAGAGCCTGCGTGACCATCGGGCCGCGCCACACCATCGGCTCGTCCGGGTCGATCATGAAGCCGATCGACGACACCTGCACGCCGTGGTTCTCCAGCGGTTCCATCGTCTTGCCGTCCAGGCTCTGCGGGCGGCCGTTCACGCCCAGCATCATCGGCTGCGACGGGCCATAGATGTCGGCGTCCAGCAGGCCCACCGCGGCGCCCTCGGCGGCCAGCGCCAGCGCGAGGTTGACGGCCGTCGTCGACTTGCCGACGCCGCCCTTGCCGGACGCGACGGCGATGATGTTCTTCACGTTCGGCATCACCTTCAGGCCGCGCTGCACGGCGTGCGACAGGATCTTGCTCGTGACGTTGACGCTGGCGTTGTCCACGCCCGGCAGGCGGCGCAATGCGTCGACGACGGACGCGCGGATGCCCGCGACCTGGCTCTTCGCCGGATAGCCGAGCTCGATGTCGAGGGCGACGTTGCCGCCGTCAACCTGGATGTTCTTGACTGCTTTGGAAGAAACGAAATCTTTATTGGTATTGGGATCGACGACAGCGGCCATGGCGGCCTTGACGTCATCTACAGTGATGCTCATTGGGTTCTCCGGATGTGATGCGCAAGTTTAGCGCAAAACAGGGGGGGCCCTGTTGTCAGGCCGGCAAATGCGCAAAGTACCCCCTGCGCGTTCAGGGTGATCCGCTGGTAAAATGCCTTTTTTCCTCGACAACCTCGACCTTCGACCATGACACGCAAGCTGTTCGTCACCACCGCCCTGCCCTACGCCAACGCTGCCTTTCACATCGGCCACATGATGGAATACATCCAGGCCGACATCTGGGTCCGCTTCCAGCGAATGCAGCGCGACGCCGGTGCGCAGCGGGTCGTGCACTTCGTCGGCGCCGACGACACGCACGGCACGCCGATCATGATCGCCGCCGAGAAGGAAGGCGTGACGCCGCAGGAATTCGTCGCGAAGATCGCGGCCGGCCGCGCGCAATACCTGGACGGCTTCCACATCGCGTTCGACAACTGGTATTCGACGGATTCGCCGGAAAACGTCGACCTGTCGCAGGGCATCTACCGCCGCCTGCGCGACAATGGCCTCATCTACACGAAAACCGTCGACCGCTTCTACGACACGGCCAAGGGCATGTTCCTGGCCGACCGCAACCTCAAGGGCGAGTGCCCCGTCTGCCACGCGAAGGACCA
>JBJMVU010000140.1:0-16532 GCA_045810485.1 Massilia sp.
TCCCCATTTTGGATGCCCCAACATAGAATGCGTCGGCTATGGACTTCTCAACCCGCTATCGGCCGCAAGAATTTCGCTTCGACTTTAAAAATGGGGACAGGCGCTTCGCGCTCGTTTTAGGTCCCGCGGACCTAAAACTCCGCAGGACCAGTCCCCGATACTATTTGGCTTTAGAGGTGTTCTCTTTCACCTGCTGCGCATGCTGATGATCCCGCGCCGCATCGACCTTCTCGGGCGCCACTTCAATCCGCGTGATGCCCGCATCGACCGAGATCGGGTCGCTGGCAGGGAAGGTCATTTCGACGGCGTCGTCGAGCAGGGTTTCCTTGGCGTGCTGTTCGGGGGTGTCCAATTCCTCGCTGGCGAGCGTCTTGATGGCAGTGGCCCACTTGAAGAAGTTGAGGTCGGCCAGTTCGCCGATGGTGTTGACGCCAAAGGCCTGGCTCAGGGCACGCGCGTCGGAGGTGCTGACGCCTTTGAGGGCGCTGATGGGGGCTTCCACCAGTTCGCGAAAACTCTTGGCAGCAAACGATTGGTCGACGATAGCTTGAATGTTCATATTATGTCCTTTCAGGGTTTGACACCCTGTTGCTCCCTTGTCGAAACGGAAAAAACAGGTTCTATGCAAAGCATCGCACAAATGGCAAAAAATCACTGTGCGTCAGCGTACAGTGCACAAGTTGCGGCCCTTGCAAGGTGATTCGTGCACTCGCCTGAGGTAAGATCACCACAACGTTTATGAACATCCAATGAAACCGTATGTTCGTGCGTACTGGCAACACCAATTCTGCTATTCTTCGAACGCGATCGTTCGTCGCTGAACGAATTTTCATAGCCGCGCAGGATAACGTGCCTTACAACGATAAACCAAAAATTCTAGTCGTCAACGACGACGCGGGCAGTCTGCTTGCACTGACCAGCCTGCTGAACCAATGGGCCGAGGAAAGCCAGTACGAGGTGCTGGGCGCCCGTTCCGGCCAGGAGGCGCTGCGCCAGGTCCTGCTGCACGATTTCGCCGTCATTTTGCTCGACGTAAATATGCCGGGCATGGACGGCTTTGAAACGGCGGAAGCGATCCACCAGCGCGCCCGCTCGGCCGACATTCCCATCATTTTCGTCACCGCCTTCCTGGCCGATGAAATCGATCGCCTCAAGGCCTACCAGCGCGGCGCCGCCGACTTCCTGTTCACGCCGGTGATTCCGCAGATCCTGCATGCCAAGGTGTCGGTGTTTGTCGCGCTGGCGATGAAGAACGAGGAACTCAAGCGCCAGACCTATGCGCTGAGCCAGCAGACGCTCGAGCTGACGGCCACCAATGCGCGCCTGACCCAGGAAATGGAAGAGCGCCGCGAAGCCGAGCGCAAGAGCCACGCCAAGGACGAGTTCCTTGCCATGCTGGGCCATGAACTGCGCAATCCCCTGTCCGCCATCAGCAGCGCCGCTTCGCTGATCGGCCTGCCCGGGGCGCCAGCTGACAGCGTGGGCCGCGCCAAGCAGATCATCGCGCGCCAGAGCCAGCACCTGTCGCGCATCGTCGACGACCTGCTCGACCTGTCGCGCGCGATGTCCGGCAAGATCCTGCTGGCCCGCCAGCCGCTCGACATCGCCGCCCTGGTCGGCGCCTGCCTCGAGACCTTCCGCGCCACCGGCCGCACCAAGCAATACAGCGTCGGCGTGCACCTGGCGCCGGGCTGGGTCAATGGCGATCCGACCCGGCTCGAGCAGATTGCCACCAACCTGATCGACAACGCCCTGAAATACACCCCGCCCGGCGGCAACATCGATATTTACGTCGATGCCGACCATGCCAGTGGACAGATCGTGCTGCGAGTGGCCGACACCGGCATGGGCATCGGCCCGGAGTTGCTGCCCCAGGTGTTCGACGTGTTCGTGCAAGGCTCGATCACGATCGATCGCGCCCAGGGCGGCCTGGGCATTGGCCTGGCCCTGGTGCGTCGTCTGGTCGAGCTGCATGGCGGCACGGTCAGCGCCAACAGCGAAGGGGCCGGTTGCGGCAGCGTGTTTGAAATCCGCCTGCCCAAGGGCGAGCCGGTCGCCGCCCTGCCCCCGCCCGAACAGCACAGCGAAGGCGCCGTGCAATCGACCGTGCTGCTGATCGAGGACAACGACGACGGCCGCGAGATGATGGCCACGATGCTGGCGTCGTTCGGCTATCCCGTGCTGCAGGCGGGTGACGGCGTGGAAGGCGTGCGGGTGGCATGCGCGGAACGGCCGGACGTCGCGCTCGTCGACATCGGCCTGCCCGGCATCGACGGCTACGAGGTGGCGCGCCGCCTGCGCCAGGACCCGGCGGCGCGTGCGATCCGGCTGATCGCGGTGACGGGTTACGGGCTCGAAGAAGACCAGCGCCGCGTCATGGAGGCGGGCTTCGACCTGCACCTCGTGAAGCCCGTGGACCTGAACGCCCTGCTCGAACAGCTGGCCGCCGCGGCGCCCGCCGCGGACGACGCGGGCCAGCCGGCGGCCGTTCAGACGTAGGGTGGTTGCCCTGCGCCCACGCGTAACGCCGACACACCGCACACGTCACGCGTGGGCTCGGTGGGCCGCCCTGCCAAGGGTTACAGCGTCGACATCAGTTCCTGCTTGCGCAGCGCCATTTCCTGGCCCAGCGCACGCAGGTCGAGGCCGCTCTTCTTCGCCTTCGGGAACATCTCTTTCTCTTCTTCCTTGACGTGGTGGTCGATCTGTTCGCTCAGCACCTTCACTTTCGCGTCATACAGCTCGTCGTCCGGCTGCATTTCCTGCAACTGCTTGATGAGGTCTTTCGCCGAGGCGTGCTCGACGATCGCCTCGTCGACCATGTCCTCGCCCTCCTCGATCTTGGCCGCGCGCACGGCCGGATAAAAAATCTCTTCCTCGATGGTCGTGTGGGCGATCAGCGCCTTGCAGATCTTGTCCTTCAGTTTTTCCTTGCTGGTCGTGGCGCGGTCGCCCAGCTGCTCGAACTGTTCGAACATCTCGGCCACTTCGCGGTGGTCGGCGGTCAGGAGGGCGATGGCGTCCTGGCCGGCGGCCATGGCGTTCGACTGGGTGCCGCCCTGGGCGCCGGATTGGGTTCTCGAGGTCATGTTGACTCCTTCAGTGGGGGTTATCGGCACGTGGCCAGAGCCCATAGAATGGCGCGATATGCAACATCGGACTGTACGGGAACTCACAAAGACGATTCCTGCGCCGTCCCGGCCCAAGCTGTTGTATCATCCCGAGAAACATAATTTGGTTGCCTTCATGAAAGTTTCGGAACCTCATCCGCCGGATTCCGGAGAAGACAGCCAGCATGCGGCGCGTGCCGCCGAGCTGGCCGAACTCCTGGCCCATATGACGTCCTGCTGGGACGAAGATCGGCGCCAGCTGGCCCGCCGGCTGCACGACAGCCTCGGTTCGTCGATGACGGCGCTGACGATGCATCTCGGCCTGCTGTCGCAGCACCTGCAGGAACAGCCGCAGCGCGACCGCGCCGCGCAGATGAAGCAACTGCTCAACAACATCATCGAAACCAACCGCAAGATGCAGTTGGCGCTCTGGAACGACAAGCTGGAATTCCTCGGACCCAAGGCCGCCATCGCGGAACTGGTGCAGGAATGGGGCCGCGAGCACGGCGTCAAGGCGAAGGCCAGCATGCCGGACGAGGACCCCGACTACACGCGCGCCCAGGGCGTGGCGCTGCTGCGCTGCGCCGAGGAAGGCCTGCGCAACGTCGCCAGGCACGCGCAGGCGGCGGCCGTGGACGTCATCCTCGACGACGACGGCGAGCAGGCCATGCTGACCGTGCGCGACGACGGGGTCGGCCCCGGCAATGGCGCCGCACCGGCCTCCAGCTGCTACGGCCTGCGCATGCTGCGCGAACGGGCCCGCACGCTGGGCGGCACGCTGACGCTCGGCGCCGGGCCGGACGGAAACGGATCGGCCCTCACGCTGATTTTCCCGAAGCAGCAGGCCTGACAACGCCTAGTGCAGCTTGACGAGCGGCGTCGTCCGCCGGATCAGGAAGCGCGCGAACGCCATCAGCCCCGTGCGCAGCGACCCGAGCACGGCCTGGTGGTGCATCAGGTGCAGGCTCATGTACATGATGCGCGCCATGAACCCTTCCACGAACAGGCTGGCGCCCCGTAGCGAGCCCATCAGATTGCCCACGGTCGTCTCGCGGCCGATCGAGACGAGCGAGCCGTAATCGCGGTAGACGTACGGGTCCTTCTGCGGCGGCTGGCCCTTGTCGAGGTGCAGGAACGTCTTGACGAGGTAGTCGGCCTGCTGGTGCGCGGCCTGGGCGCGCGGCGGCACGGGCTTGCCGTTGCCGTCCGTGCAGGCGGCGCAATCGCCCAGCGCATACACGCCGGGCACGCCCTTCACGGCGAGATGCCCATCCACGTCGATCTGGCCGCCCTTCGCGACCGGCAGCCCGAGGGAGGCGAGGAATTCCGGCGCGCGGATGCCGGCCGCCCACACGCACAGGTCGGCCGGATAGACATTTCCCTTGTTGTCGCTGACCTGTTTCCGGTCGATGCCGTTGACGCGGCAATCCGTCACGACGCGGATCGCGCGCTGGTCGAGCAGGCGCGTCGCCGCGGCGGACACCCGCTCCGGCAGCGGCGCCAGGATGCGCGGCGCGCCTTCGAGCAGGGTGATGCGCACGTCGCGCTGGACCTGCAGGCGCCGGAAACCGTACGCGGCATACACGCCGGACGCTTCGCGCAATTCGGCCGCCAGCTCCACGCCCGTGGCGCCGCCGCCGATGATGACGATGTCGAGGCCGGAGCCTGCGGCGCCATCCTCGTTGCGCTGCTCGGCCTGGGCGAGCAGGCGCAGGAGGCGCAGGCGGAACCGCTCCGCGTCCTCGGTGGCATTCAGGGAAATGGTGTGTTCGCGCGCGCCGGGCACGCCGAAATAATTGGATGTGCTGCCGACGGCGATCACGAGCGAGCGGTAGCCGAGGGTGCGTTCGGGCAGCACCTCCTCGCCGTCGCTGGGCGCGGCGACCGGCGCGATCGTGATGCGGCGCGCGGCCGCGTCGAGCGCCGTCATCGCGCCGAATACGAAGGAAAAGCCGCGGTCGTGGGCCAGCATCTGGTACGACAGGCCTTCCTGGTGGATGTCCAGCGTACCGGCCGCCACCTCGTGCAGCGACGGCTTCCACACGTGGTACAGCCGGCTGTCGACCAGCGTCACCTTGTCCGGTCCGAGTTTGCGACCCAGTTTGCAGGCCAGTTCCAGCCCGCCCGCCCCGCCGCCCACGATCACGATATCGCTCTGCAAGCCTGCCTCCGTCGGTCACGCCCGTTGCCGGGCTCACGCAGGCAGTCTACTACGGGGCGGTCAAACCACCCGGCACGGATCAGTCGTGGCCGCGCCCGTGACCGTGGCCATGACCGCCGCCGTGGCCTTCGCCATGGCCGCGGCCGTGTTCCCAGCCCTCGTGGCGGCCGTGGTCGCCACGGTCGCGGTACTCCACGCGCTCGACGACGCGCACTTCGCGCGGGCCGCCGCGGTAGTCGCCGCGGTAGCCGACGTGCTCGCGGTAGCGCGGGACATAGGTGTTCGTGTACCACTCGTCGCGCACGAACAGCACCGGACGACCGCAGGCGCCGTAGCGGCCGCAATAACGGGCCCAGTGCTTGCGGTGGCCCGGCGGCACGCGCAGGTAGACCGGTTCCGCCACGTACTGCGGCGCCGGCGCGATGATCACCGGCTGCGGCGCGTACAAGACCGGACGCGGGACGTAGTCGCCGATGTCGATCCGGCCATAGAAGCCGGGCTGGCCGACGCTGACGGAGACATTGGTCTGGGCCAGGGCAGGAAGAGCGGCGGCGCACAGCGCCACGCCGAAGATCAGGGATTTCATAGGATGACCTCGTTGTAATGTTTGGGGTGAGTTTATCAAACGAAATGTTACGCACGATTCGTTGCAACACATGCTTACATTGTCGTTCCGGGCGGGATTACAACAAACCGCAGCGCAACATTTCCCCTGCTCCAAGTGCGCGGATACAATCGCCGCCTCAAACCACTGAAAGGTCATCGATGTTCGCGAAATACACCGTGCTGGCCGCGGCCGTCCTGCTGGCGGGCGCCGCCAACGCGCAGGTCGGCGTAACGGCCGACCTCGGCTCCACCGGCGTGGGCTTCCACGTCGTCGTGCCGATGGAAACCTATTTGAACGGCCGCTTCGGCGCCAACTATTTCCGCCACAACTACAACAAGACGTCCGACGGCGTCGACTACGACATCAAGGGCAAGCTGCAGACGTTCGACGTGCTGTTCGACTGGTACCTGACCGAAGGCAGCAGCTTCCACCTGACCGGCGGCCTCGTCTACAACGGCAACAAGTTCAATGCGAAGGCGAAGCCGAACAGCCTCGGCGGCTTCACGCTGAACGGCCACGCCTACACCGCCACCGACGTCGGCCTGCTGACCGGCCGCATCGACTACCGCAAGGCCGCGCCCTACCTCGGCATCGGCTGGGGCAACGCACTGGCGCGCTCGTCGCACTGGACCACGAATGTCGATCTCGGCGTGTTCTACCAGGGCAATCCGAACGTCCAGCTGGCCAGCGTCGGCTGCACGGTGTCGAGCACGGTCTGCAAGGCCCTCGCCAGCGACGTCGCCGTGGAGGGCCTGCGCCTGCGCGACGACGTGGATGCGTTGAAGGTCTATCCGGTCGTGCGCGCGAGCATCGGCTACCAGTTCTGACCATGTTCAGCGGCGCGCCGCCAGCCCTGGCATCGCGCTACGATGAGGCCAAAGGAGGTGCGTCATGAATCGCCATCGCGCCCGCTGGAGCCTGCTGCTCCTCGCCTGCCTCATGCTGGTGGCCTGCCAGGATCGGCGTGAACCGGTGAAGCCCACCGTCACGCTGGCCACGGCCACCATCGCCGTCACGGCCTGACCGCGCCCCGCCGCGCGGCCCGCCCCGCTTCCAGCCCCGTCCGCGGGCCGGTGCTTTTTTGCATCCTCGTGTTAGAATCCTCGCTGCCATATGGCAACGCTAGGGGTCCTGCAGCCGCCACCGCGGCCCGCGGGTGAGAAACACCCTCCGAACCTGATCTGGGTAATGCCAGCGAAGGGAAGCATGCGGACTCCGGTCGCGTACCGGCTCCGGTTCTCCTTTGCCGGCTCCACCCGTCACACGACGCCAACGAGGAGCCGCATGCATCATCCCTCTTTCACATTGTTCGCGCGCCCATGCACGTGATCGTCCTGGGCGCAGGCATCGTCGGCACTGCCTCCGCGTGGTATTTGCGCAACGCCGGCCACGACGTCACCGTGATCGAACGCCAGAGCGGCCCCGCGCGGGAGACGAGCTTCGCGAACGGCTGCCAGATCTCCGTCTCGCACGCCGAACCGTGGGCCACGCCCGCCGGCCTGCTCAAGGTCGTGCAGTCGCTGGGCCGCGCCGACGCGCCGCTGCTGTTCCGCCTGCAGGCCGACCCGCTGCAGTGGCGCTGGTGCCTGCAATTCGTGCGCGAATGCGCGCCGGGCCGCGTCGCCGCCAACCTGCGGCAGATCGTCGCGATGGCCGAGTACAGCCGGCGCAGCCTGCAGGCGCTGCGCGCGCAGACGGACATCGCCTACGACAGCCTCGCGCGTGGCATCCTGCACTTTTATACGGACGAGCGCGAGTTCGAGCGGGCCCGCCACGCGGCCGCCGCGATGCGCGAACTCGGCTGCGCGCGCATGACGGTCGACGCCGACGAGGTCGTGCGGATCGAGCCGGCGCTGGCGGCGGTGCGCCGCAAGCTGGTCGGCGGCGACTTCACGGCCACCGACGAATCCGGCGACGTCCACCGCTTCACGACGCAGCTCGCGGCGCGCGGCGCGGCGGCCGGGATCCGCGTCCGGTACAACACGACGGTCACGCGCCTGCTGGCCGAGGGCGGCCGCATCGGCGGCGTGGAAATCATCGACGCCGACGGCCGCCACAACGTGATGAATGCCGACGCGGTCGTCGTGGCCATGGGCAGCTTTTCCGTCGGCCTGCTGGCGCCGCTGGGCATCCGGCTGCTGATCTATCCGGGCAAGGGCTACTCGGCCACCTACCCCGTCCGCGACCCCGCCGCCGCGCCGACGGTCTCGCTGACGGACGACGGCCACAAGCTCGTGTTCTCGCGGCTCGGCGATCGCCTGCGCGTGGCCGGCACGTGCGAATTGAACGGCTACACGCGCGACCTGAACCCCGTGCGCTGCGAGGCGATCACGCGCCGCGTGCGCACGCTGTTCCCGGGCGCCTGCGACTACGACGACGCGACGTACTGGGCCGGATTGCGCCCGCTGACACCGTCGAACGTCCCGTACATCGGCCGCACGCGCTTTGCGAACCTGTACCTGAACACGGGGCACGGCACCCTCGGCTGGACGATGGGCTGCGGGTCGGGACGGGCCATCGCGGACATCGTGTCGGGGCGCAGGCCGGAGGTCGATTTCGCGTTTGCAGGCGGCCTCCAGGCATAGCGGTTACACTGTCGCCTTTCAGAAAACCGCTTCCGCCACCATGTCGTTCGCATCGCTCGGCCTGATCGACCAGATCACGCGCACCCTCGCCTCGCTGTCCTATCACACGCCCACCGCCGTCCAGGCGCAGGCGATTCCCGCCGTGCTGGCCGGCCGCGACGTCATGGCGGCGGCCCAGACAGGCACCGGCAAGACCGCGGGCTTCGCCCTGCCCCTGCTGCAGCGGCTCGTGATGGACGGCGTCCAGGTCGCGAGCAATTCGGCGCGGGCGCTGATCCTTGTGCCGACGCGCGAACTGGCCGAGCAGGTGCACGAAAGCGTGCGCGCCTACGGGGCCGGGCTGCCGCTGCGCACGATGGTCGCTTACGGCGGCGTCAGCATCAACCCGCAGATGATGCGGCTGCGCAAAGGTGTCGACGTCCTCGTGGCCACGCCCGGCCGCCTGCTCGACCTGCAGCGCCAGAACGCCGTGCGCTTCAACCAGGTGCAGACGCTCGTGCTGGACGAGGCGGACCGCATGCTCGATCTCGGCTTTTCGCGCGACATCGACCACCTGCTCGCGCTGCTGCCCAGGCGCCGCCAGACGCTGCTGTTTTCCGCCACCTTTTCCGACCCGATCCGCGCGCTCGCCACGAAGCTGCTGATTGACCCTGTCGGCATCGAGGCCACGCCGCGCAACACGACGGTCAAGGCAATCCGCCAGTGGATCGTCCCGGTCGACAAGAAGCGCAAGCCCGACCTGTTCCTGCAGCTGCTGAAGCGCCACGGCTGGCCGCAGGTACTGGCCTTCGTGAAGACCCGCAAGGGCGTCGACCAGCTCGTCGACCTGCTGGAAGCGAAAGGCATCTCCGCCGACTCGATCCACGGCGACAAGCCGCAGCCCGCGCGCCTGCGCGCGCTGGAACGCTTCAAGGCGGGCGAGGTCCGCGTGCTCGTCGCGACCGACGTCGCCGCGCGCGGTCTCGACATCGAGGAACTGCCGGTCGTCGTCAACGTCGACCTGCCCATCGTGGCGGAAGACTATGTGCACCGCACGGGCCGCACGGGCCGCGCCGGCGCGTCGGGCGAAGCGGTGTCGCTCGTGTGCGCGGACGAAGTCCAGCAGCTGGCCGCCATCGAGGCGCTGACGAAGCAGGCCTTGCAGCGCGAGGAAGAAGACGGCTTCGAGCCCGAGCACCGCGTGCCGCAAACGAATGCGAGCGGCGAGATCGTCAAGAAGCCGAAGAAGCCCAAGAAGCCGAAAGGCGCCAACAGGGACGCGCCGGTCGTGCAGGAGGACGTGCGCTTCAGGCGGTGACGCCTACCAGTACGCCAGCACGAGGCGCCGGCCCGCGACGATCGCGAGCAGCGCGACGACGACGCCGCGCAAGATCCACCTGCGCCGTTCCCTGCGGTGCCATCGGTCGGACAACGCGGCCGCCGTGCGCCGGCCGTCCTCATCGTCCGGATGAGGGTAGGCATCGTCGGGCGACCGGTACGTCTCGCCTTCGTCGCCGCGCACGCGGGCGCCCAGCGCATCGGCCAATGCGATCATGCGTCCGAGCGCGGCGTCGTCCGGGTTCTTCGTCCACAGTTCGCCGTCGGCCCACCACAGCTGCGGGCGGCCATCCGCGTGGAGCGTGCGTTCCGCCCGGTCGTAGCGCCAGCCGGGCAGCGTGGCCGCGGCCCGTTCGATCTCGTCCTCGGCGATCGGAAGCGCCTGTGCTCCCCGCGTGCGCACGATCGCGACGTGGTAGCCCATCGACGCGGATCAGGACAAGGCCGGCGTGCCGGCGTCGCGCAGGTCCGGTACGGCCTCGCCGCGCGCCCCCGGCTGCAAGGCCAGGTAATGCCCGGCGCGGAAGATCACGTAGAAGAAGGCCGTCAGCGGCGTCGCGTTCGGACCGCAATCGAGCACCTGCACCACACCTTCCGGCACGTCGACGTCGAGCGCCGGCGAGCCGCACCAGTCGATCTTCAGCTGCACGCAATGCCGGCCCGGCTCCACGTGCACGCGGACCTCGCCGTCGTTGCCCACGCGTCCGCGCTCAATGCCGTCGACGAGGACGATGTAGTCCCGCATCCGGTCCTGCCACCACGCGGCGCGCCTGCGCACGATCAGTTCAGCCATCTTGCCTCCATTGGATTGACCGGACCGATTTTACGTGACGCAATCCCGAACATACTCACGCTTGATCACCGTGACGTCACCGCAGCTCCAGCCAGAACTTCCTGACACCCTCGTCCTCGTCCACCGGCCCGACGGTGAACCCGAGTTTCTTCACCAGCCCGATGACGGGCGCGTTCTGCGGCAGCGCCTCGCCCACGATCTCGCGGGTGCCGCGCGCGCGGCAGTACGCGATCAGCTTATGCATCAGCATGACGCCCAGGCCCTTGCCCTTCAGGTCGGAGCGCACCGTCACGGCGAATTCCGCGCTCATGTTGTCCGGGTCCGCCACGACGCGGGCGACGGCCAGCGTCTCGGCATGGCCGTCGGGGCCCGTGCGCGTGGCGATGAACGCCATCTCACGGTCGTAGTCGATCTGCGTGAAGCGCGCCAGCTGCGCGGGCTGCAGTTCGCGCACGCGCACGAACATGCGGTAGCGCACGTCGTCCGGCGTGAGCGCGTTGAAGAAGGCGACGTGCGCCGCGCCGTCTTCCGGGCGGATCGGCCGCAGCAGGATCGTCCCGCCCTGCCACGGCACGACTTCTTCCAGCTCGGCCGGATACGGGCGGATCGCGAGCCGGTCGAGGGCGTTGCCGGCACGGTCGGCCATCGCGATGCGCATGCGCGCGTCCAGCACGACGGCGCCGTTGGCGTCGGCCAGCAGCGGGTTGATGTCCAGTTCGACGATCTCCGGCACCTCCGCCACGAGACGCGCCACTTGCACCAGCACGGCGGCGATGGCGTCCAGGTCCGCGGCCGGATGGTTGCGGTAGCCGGCCAGCTGGCGCGCCACGCGCGTGCGCGAGATCAGGTCGCGCGCCAGCACCGTGTTCAGCGGCGGCAGGCCGACGGCGTGGTCGTTCACGGCTTCCACCGCCAGGCCGCCCTGGCCGAACAGGATCACGGGACCGAACACGGGGTCGGTGGCGGCGCCGGCGATCAGTTCGTGCGCCTCCGGGTTGCGCGCCATCGCCTGCACGATGAAGCCGTCCAGGCGCGCGTCCGGCCGCAGTTCCGCGAGGCGCTTCGCCATGCGTTCGGTCGCGGCGCGCACGGCTTCCGGCGTGTCGAGGTCGAGCGACACGCCGCCCACGTCCGACTTCTGCACCACGTCCGGCGACAGGATCTTCACGGCCACCGGATAGCCGATCTCCGCGGCCATCGCGACGGCATCGTCCGGCGTCGCGGCCGCGCGCGTGGGCACGGTGGGGATGCCGTAGGCGTCCAGGATCGCCTTCGTGTCCGGGTCGTCGAGCAGGTAGCGGCCCGTCCTGCGCCCCCGTTCCAGCGCGGCGCGCACGAGGGCGCGGGCGCGCTCGCGATCCGGCTCACCGTCGCCGACGGATGCCGGGACTTCCATCAGCAGCTGCTGGTTGCGGCGGAAGTGCACGATCTGCAGGAAGCCGTTCACCGCCGCTTCCGGCGTGCGGTAGGCCGGCATGCCCGCCTCGTACGCGATCGCGCGCGCTTCGCCCACCGACTGCAGCCCGAGCCAGCATGCCAGCACGTTGCGCGACGACGCCTTCGCCAGCGGCGCCACCGCGCGCGCCACGTCGGCCGGGTCGACGACGGCGTTCGGCGCATGGATCATCACGACGGCGTTCGCCTGCGGGTCGTGCAGCAGCACGTCGACGACGTCGCGGTAGCGTTCCGGCGGCGCGTCGCCGCGCAGGTTCAGCTCACCGGCGCCGCTCCATTCGGGCACGAGGTCGCGCAGCTTCGCCACCGTCTCGGGCGCCAGTTCGGCCTGTTGGCCGCCACCATATTGCAGGGCGTCGCTCGCCAGCACGACGGGGCCCGCGCCGTTGCCGAGGAGCGCCAGCCGCTCGCCGAACAACGGCTTGGCGCGCGCCAGCGTCTCGACTGCCGCGAACAACTGGTCGGTCGTGTACACGCGCAGCATGCCGGCGCGGCGGATCGCGGCGTCGTAGACGTCGTCCGGCCGCGCGAGCACGCCGGACAGGCAGGCGCCGGCCGTCGCCGCTTCCAGCGAACGGCCGGCCTTGAGCATCAGGGTCGGCTTGCTGCGCGCCGCCGCGCGCGCGGCCGACATGAACTTGCGGGCATAGCGCACGCTTTCCGCGTGCAGCAGGATCGCGGACGTGCCGGGATCGCTGGCCAGGTAATCGAGCACGTCGCCGAAATCGACGTCGGCCGAATCGCCCAGCGCGACGAACGTGGAAAACCCGACGTTGCGCGTGCGCGCCCAATCGAGCACGCCCGCCATCAGCGCCCCCGATTCGGACACGAACGCGATCCGGCCCGCCGTCGCACCGCCCACGGCGATGCTCGCGTTCAGGCCGATGCCTGGCGCCAGCAGGCCGGAACTGTTCGGACCGAGGATGCGCAGCAAATACGGGTTCGCGGCATCGAGCATCGCCTGCTTGATGCTGCGGCCGCGCAGGTCGCGCGCCGCCGACACGCCGGCGCTCATCACGATGGCCGCGCGCGTCCCCAGCTCGCCGAGGCTGCGCACGATGCCGGGGATGGTGGACGGCGGCGTGCAGATGATCGCCAGGTCCGGCGCTTGCGGCAGGCGCGCGACGTCGGGCCACACCCGCAGGCCGTCGAGGGTCTCGTACTTCGGGTTCACGGGATACAGCTGCCCCTTGAAACCCCCTTCGCGCAGGTTGTGCAGCATGGTCGCGCCGACACTCCCCGGGCGTTCGGACGCGCCGACGAGGGCCACCGATGTCGGGGCAAACAGTTGCTTGAGATTACGTACGCTCATCCACCGGCTCCCAGCCGTGCAAGCCGCTCCGTCCGGATTGGCTACACTTGGTTCGACATAGACAGGATGATATCAGCGCCGACAGACCATGACGGAAATACAAAAGAAAGAAAGCGCTTCGCGCAAGGTAATCTACGCGGCGATCCTCGCGAACCTGGGCATCGCCGCCGCCAAGTTCATCGTCGCCGCCATCACGAGCAGCGCCGCGATGCTGGCCGAAGGCATTCACTCCGCCGTCGACACGGGCAATGAATTCCTGCTGCTGGTCGGGGAGCGCAACAGCGGGAAACCGCCCGACAAGCGCCACCCGTTCGGCTACGGCAAGGCCCTGTATTTCTGGGCGCTGCTCGTCGCGCTGTCCGTGTTTTCGCTGGGCGGCGGCCTCTCCATCTATCACGGCATCACCGCGCTGCGCCACCCGGAACCCCTTGGGGATCCGATGTGGAACTACGTCGTGCTCGGCGTGTCCGCGTGCTTCGAGGGCTATAGCTGGAACGTGTCGCGCAAAGCATTGAACAAGCGGCGCAAGGCCGGCGCCTCGCTGTGGCAGACGGTCCATGCGAGCAAGGACGCGTCGGTGTTCACCGTGTTCATCGAAGACACCGCCGCCCTGCTGGGCCTCGCCATCGCGGCCGCCGGCATCGCACTGGGCCATGCATTCGACAATCCGTATTTCGACCCCGCGGCCTCGGTCCTCATCGGCCTCCTGCTCGTGGGCGCCGCGTTCGCCCTCGCGCGCGAGACGGGTGCGCTGCTCGTGGGCGAAGGGATCGGCACGGAGGCCACGCGGCGCGTGTGCGAGATCCTGCGCGACGATCCGTCCATCGAGGACGTCGGCAAGCTGCTCAGCATGCAACTGGGGCCGGACGAGGTGCTGCTGACGGCGGCCGTGCGCTTCAACCGCGGCATGCGCATCGACGAAGTGGAGGCCGCGATCGAGCGCCTGGAGAAGGCCGTGGCGGCCGTGTATCCGGCCATCCGCCACATCTATTTCGAATCGGGCGCGCTGCGCTCGGCGATGCGTTAATCGGTCTTCACGACGGGCAGCGCCCGGAAGCGTGGGCAGCGTGCGTGGAATTCGCGCAGCAGGCCGTCGACGACGGCCGCCGTGTGCATCCGCAGCACCGCAGGATCGGCGTCGCACTTCGCCGCGGCGGACAGCGCGTTGCATTCGACCAGCTGCGCCAGCGCCACCGCGACGCCGGCGCGGCCGGCCGCGACGGGCGCACTCGAGAAGTGCGGACGCAAGTGCCGATCGAGCCCGAATGAGCCTTGCACGAGGCGATCGACCCCCATGTCGAAGATCACCCGGTTGATGACCTGCGCGGCCCGTTCGCCCACCTGGCGCTGGCTGTGCATGGTCCGTGTCGCGAACATGCGCCTCAACATCCCATTCCCATTTGTTCTAGTTGTAATAGCAATATGCTACCATGCATGACCATTCTTGCATCACTTATTGCACACCGGATTCATCGAAATGCGACAGTCGGCCGTGCTAGAATGCGGTCGATGAAAACCGTCGTGCGCTCGCTGATCGTCTGGCTGCTGTTGCTGGCTCTGCCCTTCCAGGGCCTGGCCGCGGCACGCATGTTGCCGTCCGCGAGTGCGCCGGCCCCGCAGTCCGTGATGCATGCGGCGCCTGTCGTCAAGCACTGCCACGACACGGCCGCAACCACGCCGACCGACGGCGATCACCAGCACAAGCACCGCAGCGTCTGCGGCGACTGCTGCATCGTCGTCGCGCTCGTGCCCGTGCCGTTCATCCCGCCGGCGTTCGCGCCGCCCTCCTTCGCGATTCCCTTCCACGCCGGCCACCTGGCCAGCGTCGATCCGGCCCTGCCCGAACGCCCTCCCCGCCGCCTCGTCGCCTGAACGCCGTAGTACGCCGCCTGCGCATCCGCGCGGCGGCGCCATTCACGCATTCGCAACGAGGACGACATGAAACGATCCATCCAGACGCACGCCCTGGCCATCCTGCTGGGCGCCGCCGGCGCGCACGCCGCCGCACAAACCACTTCCGCCGGCGTCGCCGATCCGCACGCGCCGGTGCCCGCTACCCAGGCCCGGCCGGCCATCGATTACCGCGCCGAACCCGCGCCCGCCGTGTCCATGCCCGGCCACGATCATCACGCCGGCATGGACATGGGCGGGAAGCAGTGCACGAAAGGCGACGGCAAGTGCGGCTGCTGCGCCGACATGAAGATGCAGGACGGCGGCTGCTGTTGCGACCACAAGGAGGCGAAGTGATGCCGCCGGCACGCCTTAGCGCACCGGCCGCCGCGCTGGTCCTGCTGGCCGGCTGCGCGTCGGTCACGCCGGACGGCGGCTTCGGCGACGTCGCCGCCACGACGCAAAGCCGCATCGGCGCCACGCCCCAACTTGCGCGCGACGGCACCGGCACAGGCGCACTGGCGCCATCGCTGCGCGACCTGCCCGTGTTCAAGGAAGGCCGCCCGCTGGACATGGACACGGCCGTGCGCATCGCCCTCGTCAACCATCCCGGCCTGCAGGCCACGTACTGGAGCGTCGGCATCGCCCAGGCCGACCTGGCGCAGGCTGCCCGGCCCCGCAATCCGTCGATCGACTTCACGCGGCTCGCCGGCGGCGGCGTCCTCGAGATCGAGCGCGGCATCACGTTCGACCTCGTCGGCCTGCTGACGACGCCGCTGGCGGCGCGCATGGAAGCGCGCCGCTTCGAACAGGTGAAGCGCGACGTCGGCGCCGCCATCGAGCGCCATGCCCTCGAGACCCGCGCCGCGTGGGTCGAGGCAGTGGCCAGCACGCAGGCGCTCGACTACGCGCGCCGCGTGCGGGCGTCCGCCGAAGCGGGCGCGGAGCTGACCGGCCGCATGGCGAAGGCCGGCAACACGAACCAGCTCGAACTGGCGCGCGAACAGGTGTTCCTGGCGGAAGCTGCGCGCGACGTCGCGCGCGCGGACAAGCGCGCCACGGCCGCGCGCGAGCGTCTCACGCGCGCGCTGGGCCTGTGGGGCAAGGAGGCCAGCTACACCCTGCCCGACCACCTGCCCGACCTGCCCGCCGCGCCGGCGGAACTGCCGGACGTGGAACGCATCGCGCTGGCGCAGCGCCTGGACGTGCGGGCCGCGCAGGCCGAGGCGGCCGCCACCGCGGCGGATCTGGGGCTCACGCGCACGACGCGCTTCATCAACGTGCTCGATCTCGGGGTCGCCA
>JBJMVU010000141.1:0-5740 GCA_045810485.1 Massilia sp.
ACGTTCGGCATGCGCTGGAACTGCACGTTGCTCCAGCTGTCCGCGTACGAGCAGCCGTCCGATTCTTCCTTGCCGATGATGTGCGCCTGGTCGCGCGTGGCCTGGTAGCTGACGAGGACACCGTCCTTGATCAGGTCCCAGCGCTTGGTCTTGACGCCTTCGTCGTCGAAACCCACGTTGCCCAGCGAGCCCGCCGTGGTCTTGTCGGCGACGATGTTCACCAGCGGCGAACCGTACTTGAACTTCTTCGATTCCCACTTATCGAGCGTGGCGAAGCTGGTGCCCGCGTAGTTCGCCTCGTAGCCCAGCACGCGATCCAGCTCGGTCGGGTGGCCGACGGATTCGTGGATCGTCAGGTACAGGTGCTCGGGCGACAGCATCAGGTCGTATTTGCCGGGCGTGACCGATTTCGCCGTCAGCTTGCGCTTGGCGTCGCGGCCCGCGGCGCGCGCGTCCGCGACGATGTCGTACGATTTCGTGTACAGCGTGGCGACGCCGCCCGCCGCCTTGATCCTGTGCTCCGGCTTCGCATCCAGGTATTCGTAGCCCATGCCGACCGGCGCGGACAGGCCGCTACGCGAACGGAACTTGCCGCTGGCCTTGTCCACCGCGGTCGCGGAGAACGGCGCCCACAGGCGCTGCACGTCCTGGTCGATGTACGAACCGTCGGTGGATGCGAAATACTTTTGCTGCTGTACCTGGAACAACATCGACTGCATGAAGCTCGCGCCGGCGTCCATGCCCGCCTTGTTCGCCGCGATCAGCAGCTCGGCCTTGTCCTTGATCGGCACCGTGCGCCAGTCCCTGACGATCGGGGTCGCCCACGCCACCTCGCCCACGCCCTTGACCGGCGCGAGACGTACCGGTTCGGACTGCAGCTTCGCGTTCGCCTTGGCGATCGCCACCGCCTGGCGCGCCGCGCCCGCGATGCCGTCCGGGGTCATGTCGTTGGTGGCCGCGAAGCCGTACGCGCCGTCGCACACCACGCGCACGCCGACGCCGGCCGATTCCGTGTTCGTCACGTTCTCGACGTTCAGGTCGCGGGTGATGATGTACTGGTTGAGATAGCGGCCGACGCGCACGTCGCAATAGCTCGCGCCGGCCTTGGTGGCGGCGTTCAGCGCGGTGTCGGCCAGCGCCTTCTTGGCCGCGAGAGGCATCGCGGTGAGCAGCTCCTCGGCGGCGATGGCGTTGCCGAAGATCGGCACCAGCATGGCGCCGGCGGTCCCGGCACCGATTTTAAGGAAGGTACGGCGTTCCATGGATTCTCCTGAAATCACACACTTCTTATTGGTCAGCGGCCCGGGTAGGGTCCGCTCCTTTTTTTGCTGCGGGCGTCACGAAGCCGATGCACCTAAGCAGCAAGTTGACGTTTTGAATAGGCAATCTTCATGCCACGTGGCGGGCGGCGAATTTGCGCGCGTCGCGGCCATGTGCGGTGTCCGCGACTGTCCGGACGGTGTCCGCGAGTGTCCGCAAAACGGGGGCCGGACACCTCGCGGATGCATGCGTCATTACGCCCGGATGCAACACGACATTACTGAATGGTTACACGTGAGAATTCGCGCATTTTTACAGTTAAGCACCGTGTATATTTCGACGGCAACGCATGCATGTCACATTTGCTCACCAAAACAGGGAATCCATGAAGATCGTTCGCCTTGCTGCGGTCGCCGCGATCGCGCTGGCCAGCTGCACGCTCCAGGCCCAGGAAGCCAGCCAGGCCACCGCGCCGCCCACCGCCGCCCCGGCGGTCTCCCCCGCCGTCGAGAACTCGGTCGTCAAGATCTTCAGCACCCTGCGCCGGCCGGACCCGTTCAAGCCCTGGACCAAGGCCACGCCGCAGGACATCACGGGTTCCGGTGTCGTCATCGAAGGCAGGCGCATTCTCACCAATGCCCACGTCGTCGGCTACGCGAGCCAGGTGCAGGTGCAGGCCAGCCAGGACGGCGACAAGGTCGGCGCCACCGTCGTCGCCATCGCGCGCGGCATGGACCTGGCGCTGCTGAAACTGGACGACGAATCGTTCTTCGACAAGCACCACCCGGTCAAGCGCACGAGCGTCCTGCCGGACGTGCGCGAAGCCGTGATGGCGTATGGCTATCCGCTCGGCGGCACGTCGCTGTCCGTCACCAAGGGCATCGTCTCGCGCGTCGAATTCGTCCCCTACGGCTACGGCAGCGCGGGCCTGCGCGTGCAGATCGACGCGCCGATCAACCCCGGCAACAGCGGCGGCCCCGTGATCGATGGCGACAAGATGGTCGGCCTCGCGTTCTCGGTGGCGGCGAACGCCCAGAACATCGGCTACGTGATCCCGAACGAGGAAGTGGAACTGTTCCTGCGCGACGTGGCCGACGGCCGCTACGACGGCAAGCCGCTGCTGCTCGACGATGTCCAGACGCTGGAAAATCCGGTCCTGCGGCAGTACCTCAAGCTCGACAAGTCGGTCGACGGCGTCGTCGTGCACCGTCCGTACCGCAGCGACGCCGCGTATCCGCTGAAGGAATGGGACGTCATCACGCGCATCGGCGAGCACCCCGTCGACGACCAGGGCATGGTCAAGCTGGGGCCCAACCTGCGCGTGCGCTTCCAGTACCGCGTGCAGCAGGTCGCGAAGGACGGCAACGTGCCGTTGACCATCGTCCGCGGCGGCAAGACCATGCAGGTGCAGGTGCCGGTGAACGGCCCGCGCCCCCTGCTGGTCCCGCAGCTGGACGGCGCGTACCCGTCGTACTTCGTGTACGGCCCGATCGTGTTCTCGCGCGCCACGGCCGAATACCTGTCCTTCATCAACGGCAACGCGCAGCTGCTGAACGCCTACAGCTTCAACGCCAGCCCGCTGGTGACGCGCCGCGGCGACGAGCCGGACGCGCAGCGCGAGGAACTCGTCGTCGTCGGCTCGCCGTTCTTCCCGCACAAGCTCGTGGCGGGCTACAGCAACCGCTTCGGCTCCGTCGTCGACTCCGTCAACGGCGTGCCGGTGCGCAGCCTGCGCCACCTCGTGACCCTGCTGCGCGACCTGAAGGACGACCTCGTGGTGCTGCGCTTCGACCAGCGCCTGGGCGAGACGATGGTCCTGCCACGCCAGGCGATGGTCGATGCGACCGAAGGCGTCCTGCAGGACAACGGCATCCGCTCGCAAGGTTCGCAAGACATGCTGGACGTCTGGAACGGCAAGAAGAATTGATGGTGCGTGCGCTTTCGTTACGCCGCGCCGCGCTGGGCGCGGCCGTGCTGTCGGCCTGCGTGCCCGTCCTGTGCTTCGGCGTGGGCGCACAGCCCGTGCCCACGCCGTCGCAACTGGCCGCGCTGGCCTTTCCCGGCTGGAGCGACAGCGCGGCCGGCCGCGTGCACAGCGCGACGCTGCCGCCCCTGCCCGGCACCGCGCACGGCATCTACGCCGGCTGGAACCTGGGCACGAACCGCGTGCTCGTCGATCCGAAGCTGGTGCTGCGCACGGACGCCACGCACCTGACCCTCATCGCGGGCCTCGTGCCGGCCGGGGACGACGGCCGCACCGGCGCCACCCATGCGACCCCGCTGGCGCTGGCGGCCTACCAGTTCGAACAGCATGGCGGGACATGGGGCGTGAGCGGACGCCAGGGCATCTTTGCCTTGCGCGGCTTTTCCGGCGCCGCCGCCGTGCGCGAAGTCGCGCTGGCCGCGCGGCGGTCGGGCGTGGCCGTGGAATACGGCAGTTGCTGGCAGGGTTACTGCGGCACCTGGCTCGCCGTGTACGAAGCCGGCCGCGACGCGGTGCGGCGCGAACCGGCGGTGGAGCTGGCGCTGTCCGGCATCAACGTCGACAGCGCGGCGGATTGCCAGCGCCGCCTGTCTCCGCTCGTGAAACCGCACGCGCAGGAACCGGTCACGCGCGACGAAGGCGGCCCGCCGGACACGCACGACTGCTATGCGATCGAAAGCAGCTGGGCCATCGACGCGACGCATGACCAGCCTGGGGACCTGACCATCCGCTACCAGGGTGCGATCAGCCGCGCCGAATCGTACGCGGGGCCGCCGGCGGCGGTCGACCAGCGGCAGGTGCTGCGGTATGGGAACGGGAAGTACCGGGCGGTGTCGGGATATTCGCCGGTGCCGGCGATCTAGGCGTACCGTCGCCCCTGCGAAGGCAGGGGCCCAATTTTTCGTGCGTGGCCACTCGGGCAAACTTAGGTCCCCGCCAAGGAGGGCGCCTAGCCCGGGGATGACGCTGCGAGCGGCGCGGACGACGTTTTATGGCGCGGTCTTTTTCACCGGCGTGAAATTCAAATCCTGGAAGTCATAGCTGAAATCCGTCTCGGTCGAAATCGGCTGCATCCGCATGCGCTCGATGCTGCCGTCCGGGTTCAGTGCGAAGGTCACGTACGCATCCGCGTTGAAGTTGCGCGCCTTCCAGCGCACGATGAACGTGTCGTGCTGGTAGTGTTCCAGTTCGCCCGTCAGGTCGGGCGTGCGCGACATCGTCAGGATCTGCCGGTTGCCCTCGTGCCGGATGGTCGCGATGCCGTACCACGGATCCTGGTACTCGCCGTCGTACGCCGTGCGCGCCAGCGACGGTTGCGACTTCGCCGCGCGCGCGGCGTTCGCCTTGCCAATGCGCGCCAGTTCCTTCGCGTGGTTCTCGTCCTCGACGGCTTTCACGATGCCGATCCAGTCGGTCGTCGCGGCCGGGTTCAGCATGCGGTCGAGGAGCTGGTACTGCAGCGCGTTCAGCGAACCGCCGCTTTCGGCATTGGTCAGGATCGCGATGCCCACCTTCGCTTCCGGCACCAGCACCACCTTCGAATAAAAGCCCTGCAGCGCGCCGCTGTGCATCGCGACCAGCCTGCCCTGCCAGTCGCGCAGCTGGAAGCCCAGGCCATACGCGAGAAAATTCGGGCGCGTGGCGGCCAGCTTCGGATCGGGCTCGCTGATGCGCATCGGCGTCTGCGCCGTCCACATCTCGCGCGCCTGCTTCGCGCTGAACAGGCGGATCTCGTTCCCGTTCGCGTCGGTGCCCACGCGGCCGCCGGCCAGCAGCACGTTCATCCAGCGCGCGATGTCCTCGGCATTCGTATTGATGCCGACGGCGCCCACGGCGTTCGGCACCGGCATCGCCTTCACGGCCGCGATCCTGTCGTCGATCTTGCTGTGGGCGTTCGCCACGTCCGGATTATCCACGCTCTCCGCCAGGCTGGTCGTCGTCGCCGTCATGCCCACCGGCGCCAGGATGCGTTCACGGATCGTCTCGCCCCAGGTTTTACCTGACTTGGCCGCGATGATCTTGCCGGCCACGATGTACAGCAGGTTGTCATAGGCATAGCTGCTGCGGAAACTCGTGGCGGGGCGGATGTAGCGCAGCTTGTGGATGATCTCGTCGGTCGAGAAATTCGTCGTCGGCCACCACAGCAAATCGCCGGCGCCGAGACCCAGGCCGCTGCGGTGCGTGAGCAGGTCGCGCACCGTCATCTCGTGCGTGACGTACGCGTCGTACATCTGGAAGTCCGGCAGGTGCTTCGTGACCGGATCGTCCCACGCGAGCTTGCCTTCGTCGACGAGCATCGCCAGCGCGGCCGCCGTGAAGGCCTTCGAATTCGACGCGACTTCGAACAGCGTCCTGCCGTCGACCTTGTCCGGCGCGCCCAGCTTGCGCACGCCGAAGCCCTGCGTGGCGACGACCCGGCCGTTCTTGACGACGGCGATCGCGATGCCGGGCACGTCGAACAGCTTCATCGTGCGTTCGACGTCGGTGGCCAGCCGG
>JBJMVU010000142.1:0-25040 GCA_045810485.1 Massilia sp.
ATGCTGGCGCTGGGCATGGGCATGATCACCCTGCTGCGCCGCCAATCGCGTCTGTGAACGGGAGGAAGCCATGTCCAAGGAAAAACTGCTCACCATCGGCACGCTGGCCGCCCTGTGCGTGCTGGCCGCCTTTTCGATGCACGCCAAGGCCGCCGGCCAGGAAGGCATGGTCGTCGTGCGCGACCCGCTGACCGGCAAGATGCGCGCGCCGACGGCCGACGAACTGAAGGAATTGCGCGCGAAGGCGCCGGCCACGGCCGCGATGGCCGCGCCCCGCACGCCCGCCACGGTCAGCCGCCGCGACGGCTCGCACGGCGTGCGCCTCGGCGAAAAAAGCATGGCCTATGAAGTCGTCACGCGCGGCCCCGATGGCAAGCTGACGAGCGAATGCGTGCGGGGCGAGGCCGGCGCCGGCCCCGCCATGGACCACAACCACGGGGAGGATAC
This sequence comes from Massilia sp., assembly GCA_045810485.1. Taxonomy (GTDB): domain Bacteria; phylum Pseudomonadota; class Gammaproteobacteria; order Burkholderiales; family Burkholderiaceae_D; genus Telluria. Next base: position 448 of record JBJMVU010000142.1, read on the forward strand.
CCATGAAAGCCGCTGAATCGTCACGCGTGCAAAGCGCCCTCGCCTGCGTGGCCGCCGCCTGTGCGCTCACCTTCGGCGCCGCCGCGCCGGCGCGGGCCGCGGCCACGATCGTTATCGTGAACCAGAACGATGCCGGCGTCGGCTTCAACGACCCGACCCCGGCCGTGCCCGTCGGCGGCAATACCGGCACGACGCTCGGCCAGCAGCGCCTGAACGCGTTCCGGCGCGCGGCCGACGTCTGGGGCGCGACGCTCACGAGCAACGTGCCGATCCGCATCGGCGCGTCGTTCGTGCCGCTGGCCTGCACGACAACGAGCGCCGTCCTCGGTTCGGCCGGCGCCAACGAGATCTGGTCCGACTTCCCGAACGCGCCGCGCACCTCGACGTGGTATCCAAGCGCGCTGGCCAGCAAGCTGGCAGGCCAGGACATCTCGACGCCGGGCGAACCGCACATCATCGCCCGCTTCAATGCGCGCCTCGGCCTGTCCCAGGACTGCCTGCCCGGTTCCGGCTTCTACCTCGGCCTCGACAACAACTTCGGCGACCAGATCGACCTCGTCACGGTCCTGCTGCACGAATTCGCGCACGGCCTCGGCTTCCAGACCTTCACGGACGACGAGACCGGCGCCGAGATCCAGGGCATCCCGTCGATCTGGGATTACTACCTGCTGAACAACCTCACGGGCAAGCTATGGGTGGAAATGACGGACGCGGAACGCGCCGCATCGGCCGTGACGTGGCGCGGGCTGTCCTGGAACGGTCCCATCGTGACGGCCGCCGTGCCGCAGGTGCTCGACCCGATCTCGAACCTGGGCGTCGGCGGCGCCGCCGCCGGCACGGCCGCGGGCAATTACGCGGTGGGCGATGCGTCGTTCGGCCCGCCGCTGTCCAATCCGCCCGTCGCCGGCCAGCTGATGCCCGTCGTCGACCAGGCGGCCGGCACGGGCCTCGCCTGCGATCCGCTGAACGCGCTGAACAGCCTTGCCGTGCGCGGCAACGTCGCCCTCGTCGACCGCGGCACGTGCGACTTCGTCACCAAGGCCCGCAACGTGCAGGCGGCCGGCGCGCTGGGGATGGTCGTGGCCGACAACCAGCCGGGCGACGTCGCCGGCATGAGCGGCGCCGATGCCGGCATCACGATCCCGTCCGTGCGCATCACGCAGGCCGACGGCATCAGGCTGAAGGCAGCGCTGCAGCGCCGCTCGCGCACCCAGTCGGGCGTCGTCGCCAGCCTCGGTCTCGACACGACGCGCCTGGCCGGTACGGACAACGCGGGCCGCATCCTGTTGTACACGCCGACCACGTACTCACCGGGCTCGACCGTGTCGCACTACACGACGGAGGCCAAGCCGAACCAGCTGATGGAGCCGGCGATCAACACCGACCTGACGCACGAGGTGACGCCGCCGCGCGACCTGACGTATCCGCTGCTGCGCGACATCGGGTGGTAATCACGACGCCGTAAACGACAAAGGGCCGCGCACCCGAAGGTGGCGGCCCTTTCGGCCACGAGGGAAGGCGTTTATTCGCCGTTCGATTCGTGGTTCTTCACGCCGGCCAGGATCTCGGCCTTGGCCGAGTCCGGGCCTTCCCAGCCTTCGACCTTGACCCACTTGCCCTTTTCCAGGTCCTTGTAGTGCTCGAAGAAGTGCTGGATCTGGCGCAAAGTCAGTTCCTGGACGTCTTCGACCTTTTGCAGGTGCGAGTAGATCGGCAGGATCTTTTCGACCGGGACGGCCAGGATCTTCGAATCGCCGCCGGCTTCGTCGGTCATCTTCAGCACGCCCAGTGCGCGGCAGCGCACGACGACGCCCGGGATCAGCGCGAACGGCGTGATCACCAGCACGTCGCACGGGTCACCGTCGTCGGCGATCGTGTTCGGGATGTAGCCGTAGTTGCACGGATAGTGCATGGCGGTACCCATGAAGCGGTCGACGAAGATCGCGCCGGATTCCTTGTCCACTTCGTACTTGATCGGATCGGCGTTCATCGGGATTTCGATGACGACGTTGAAGTCGTTCGGCACATCGCGGCCGGCGTTGACGTTATTCAGGCTCATGGATAGTCCTTGGTTGCTGGGGAAACAATAAAACAACGATTATAACGAATCGTCCTCTGCTTGTGCGCCGCACAAGGTTGCAAGGCAGCGAGATACGACGCCGCGCCGGGCCTGTTGGGCCCTACCCCACACGATGCGCTCCCCTGTTGTCGCCAACCCCACTCGGCAGGGCCGGCATGGCCTCGTTTAGCCCGGAAACGCCGATTCGCGCGGGCTGGCACGCCCTATGCAATATCAATGTCGTGAGCAATACCGCTCCGCCACCATCATCCAGGGGAACAGCATGAACATCCACAAGCACATGGAAGCCATCTTCGTCACCACGCTCGCCGTCGTCGGCGCCGGGTCGTTCGTCATCGACCGCCTGCCGGACGCGCAGGCCAGCACGGCGCGGCCGCCGCTCCCGGTCGAGAACAACATCGGCACGCCGGGACACATGGCCGTGATCATCGTACGCGGGCACCGGCCGGCGCGCGGCGCGTGACGGTCACAGCACGGTCGCCAGCGCGCACAGCCGGTAGTGCTTGTCGGCGTCTTCGCGCTGTCCCAGCGCCTCGTGCAGCTGCGCCAGCTTCAAATGGGCGTCGCGCACCATGTGGGGCTCGGTGGCGTCGGACAGGGCCTGCTCCAGGTAGCGCTGGGCCTTGCCCCACAGTTTCTGGCGCAGGCACAGGGAACCCAGGGTCAGTTCCAGTTCCGGATCGTTGGGATGGGCGCGCAGCCAGGTCTCGCAATTCTCGATCTGCGCCAGCAGCGTGGCCGAACCTTCCGGACCGGCCGCTTCGCGGTAGGCGCGCACGACGCGCTCGTCCCAGCCGGCCTTCAGCGCGTCCTCGACGATGCCGCGGGCGTCGTCGTGCAGGCCTCGGGCATTCAGCGCGGCGGCGGCGCGCGCCGCGATGTACGGTTTCACGCGGTCGCCGGCCGGCACCGAGCTCCACACGCGGCGGATCGACTCGGCGTCGTGGCCGCCTTCGGACAGCAGCGCGTCGTACGCCATCTCGCGCAGGCGCGCCGACAGCGCCGGATGCAGCGCGTTGCGCTTGTCGAGGATGCGCACGAGACGCAGCACTTCCGGCCAGTTGCGCGCCTGCTGGTTGGCCTTCATGGCCCACTGCAGCGCGTGGATGTGGCGCTGGCCGCTGGCATTCAGTTCCGCGACGGCTTCCAGCGCGCCTTCCGGCTTGTGGTCGTCGACGAGCAGTTCCGTCACCGTCATCAGGCGCGCCGTCTTCAGGGACTGGTCGTGCACGATACCGGCGAGCCAGGCTTCACGCCGCGCCGGTTCGCGCATGCGGTGCGCGGCCCTGGCGCCGATCAGCGCGGCGAGGCCGGCATTCTCGGGCAGGTCGGCGGCGCGCATGGCGGCCTTCTCGGCATGGCCGAAGCGGCCTTCGAACAGGGCTTTCAGGGCCTCGCGCAGGCCGCGGTTCGCTTCGCGCTCGCGCTTGCGGTAGCGGTACTGGGCCACGCGCTCGGGCATGCCCAGCGTGGCGCGCACCGCGCGTACCAGGCCGTACAGCACGAGGAACAGCAGGAACGCCAGCACGACGAACAGGTTCAGCGACAGGTCGATCCGGTGCGGCGGATAGAAAAAGACGACGTTGCCGGGATTGAAGCGCGCGGTCACGGCAATGCCGATGGCCGCGGCCATCAGGGCGACTAACCAGAGTAATAAACGCATCGTTCAGGCCCCGCGCTTCACGGCTTCGATTTGTAATTGCGCACGGCGTTCAGGCTCTCCGACAAGTCGGGCACGTCGATCGTGACGTTGTTGGCCTGCACCTGGCGCAGCAAGGCCTGCGCGGCCTGGGTCGAGCGTGCCTTCGTGTCGAAGTACTTCACGAGCTGCTGCTGTGCGGTATTCAGGTCGCCGCGGAACGTGCCCTCGTTGCGCGACAGCAGCGCCAGGCGCGCGTTCAGCAGGCGCAGCTTGAGGTTCTCGCGCACGAAATACGATTCGCTCGGCGACAGCATCAGCGCATCCGGATTGTCGACCGTGCGCACGCGGATCAGTTGCCGGATGTCGTCCCACATCTCGTGGCTCCAGTTGCGCCACGTTTCCGTGACGCGCTGGCCCACCGTGCGTTCGGCCGGCGCCGCGCTCTTCCCTGCCACCGGCGTAGCGACGCCCGGCGTAGCGGCGCGCGACGGCGCGATCGGCTCGGCCGGCTTTTCGTCGGACAGCAGCGGCAGGTTGTCGATCTGCGAGATGACGTTGTCGAGACGCAGCGCGATGCCCGGCTGGTCGACGGACGGCAGCGCCTTCAGCTTCTCGATGTCGCGCGCGATGGCGCGGCGGATCGTGATGAATTGCGGCTTGTCGGAGCGCGACAGGGACCGGTCGGCGTTCTGCAGCGCGATCAGCGCCCCCTGCACGTTGCCGGCCAGTTGCAGTTGCTGGCTCGCGGTGGACAGCACCTGCTCGATCTCGGACAGCGCCCATTCGTCGCGGTTCTTCGAGATGTCCTGGTACATCTGCTCGAGCGCGGCCTGCTGGCTCTGCGCCTCGGTCTGGCGGTTCTCCAGCACGCCCACCTTGACCTGCAGGTCCTTGGCGGCTTCCTGCGTCTCGCGCACGGTCTGCGCCGTCTCGGCGTTTGAGGCGTTGTCCTTTTGCAGCGTGCGCGCGACGTCCTCGCGCAGCTTGTTGAACCGCGTGTGCGTGGACCAGGTCTGGAGGGCGAGCAGGATGGCCAACGCGAGGATCGCGACGTTTTGCGGTTTCTGCAGCAGGCCGCCGAGACCCGAACCTTCGGGAACGCGGGGCTCGCCGGGGCCCGTCGGCGCCGGGGCCGGCGTCACATAGCTTTCCGGCGGAACGACCTGACCGCCCACGTTTGGTTTTTCTGGATTGTTGGGCAATTCGTTCATGCTCGTGATTGTAACGCGGCAAGCAGCCGCTCGTCGCCGGAGCCCGTGAGCGTCACGACGGTGAAACCGAGTGCAGAGGCCGTTTCCGCGATGCGGGCATGCGGAACGATCAGGTGCTGCCGTTGCAGATTTGCCACACTTGCCCCATCGTCAAGCTGCGCGACGAGACCGGCCAGGCCCCGCAAGGCTTCCGAGCTCGTGATTATCCAGTCGTTCGGGCCGGCCAGCAACGCGCGTAATGACGCCGCCAGGTCCGGCGTCAGGCCGGGGACGGCGCGGCGGTAGGCGGCCACGGTCTCGACGTCGACGCCGGCCGCGCGCAAGGCGTCCGGCAGCACTTCGCGCCCGGTCTCGCCGCGCACGACGAGCACCTTGCGTCCGGCCAGCGCGGCCAGGTCGAGCGCCTGCAGCAGGTGTTCGGAATCGCTGTGGACCGGGTCGAGCGGGAGATACACGCGGTAACGGTCTCCAGTGACGCCGTGGCGGACCAGCGCCACCCTGCTGCCCTCGCCCACGACGGCGAGCGCCACCGCGGCCGGCCATTCTTCGATGTGCGCGAACGCGGCGTCGACGGCATTCGGCGACACGAACGCCACCAGCGCGTAATCGTGCAGCCGGCCGAGCGCGGCGCGCAGCGGGGCGTCGTCGGCCAGCGGGGAAATGTCCAGCAAAGGCAGGATCAGCGGTGTGCGGCCGAGCGCCGCCACCGCGCGGGCCAGCGGCTCGGCCTGCTGGCGCGGACGGGTGATGACGACCGCGTCAGGCATCGCCCGCGGCGGTCGCCTTGCACTCGGCCAGGATCCCGGCGGCATCCTGCGCGGCCAGCTTCTGCGCCACCTGCTCGCCCACGGCTTCCGGCAACGCGGCCGGGCCGCTGGCGTCGGCGAACGCGCTGCGACGGCCGTCCGGCGTGGCGACCATCGCGCGCAGGTGCAGGGTGTCGCCGTCGACGGTCGCGTGCGCCGCCAGCGGGATCTGGCAGCTGCCGCCAAACACTTGCGACACTTTGCGTTCGGCCTGCACGGCCTGCGCGGTATGCATGTGGTTCAGCGGCGCCAGCAGTGCGCGGACGTCGAAGCCGGCGGCATTGCCGGACAGGATCTCGATCGCCATCGCGCCCTGGCCGGCGGCCGGCAGGCTGTCTTCCGTCGACAGGAAGGCGCGGATACGGCGCGTGAGGCCAAGGCGCTTGAGGCCGGCCGCGGCGAGGATGATGGCGGCGTAGTCGCCACGGTCGAGCTTGCCCAAGCGCGTGTCGAGGTTGCCGCGCAGCGGCTTGACCACGAGCTGCGGATAGCGCGCGGCGATCAGGGCCTGGCGGCGCAGGCTGCTCGTGCCGACGATGCTGCCGGCCGGCAAGGCGGCCAGGCTGTCGAAATCGTTGGAGACGAAGGCGTCGCGCGGGTCTTCGCGTTCGAGGATGACGGCCAATTCAAAACCTTCCGGCAACTCCATCGGCACGTCCTTGAGGGAGTGCACGGCCAGGTGGGCGCGGCCGTCGGCCATCGCCACTTCGAGCTCTTTGACGAACAAACCCTTGCCGCCCACCTTCGACAGCGTCTTGTCGAGAATCTGGTCGCCGCGCGTGGTCATGCCGAGAATGTCGATCTGGCACTGCGGATATAATGCTGCGAGCCGGTCGCGCACATGCGTGGCCTGCCACATGGCCAGCCGGCTTTCGCGCGATGCGATAATCAGTTGCGCGGGAACGTGCTGCGTCGTGTCGTTGGAATTCAAAACGGTTTCTTTCACTGTCGTTGCGCCCGGATCGGGCAGCGCCGGTTAAGCCCATACCTGAGACCACAAATTCTAGCATGGGCCCACCCGCAGGCCATGGCAATCCGCCAGCGCGCCCCGCAGAGCATTTTGTAATACCGATTTCGTTGTATCTGTAGTTTCAACAATTCAACTATGGTCGATATGGACAATCCTGCTGCACTCTCCCCCCAACCGCCCGGCAATGTCGACAAGGACGCGCCGCTGAAAGAAGACATCCGCCTGCTCGGCCGCCTCCTCGGCGACGTGCTGCGCGACCAGGAAGGCGAAGCCGTGTTCGACCTCGTCGAGACGATCCGCCAGACCGCCGTGCGTTTCCGCCGCGAAGACGACCAGGAAGCCGGCACCGAACTCAAGACGCTGCTGGCAAAACTGTCGCGTGAAGAGACGAACTCCGTCGTGCGCGCCTTCTCGTACTTCTCGCACCTGGCCAACATCGCGGAAGACCAGCACCACATCCGCCGCCGCCGCGCCCACCTGCTGGCCGGCTCGAAGCCGCAGCCGTCCAGCGTCGCCTACGCTCTCACCCGCCTGAAGGAAGCCGGTGTCGCGCAGGAGACGGTCGAAGGCTTCCTGCGCGAGGCGCTGATCGCGCCCGTGCTGACGGCGCACCCGACCGAAGTGCAGCGCAAGTCGACCCTCGACGCCGAGCACGACATCGCGCGCCTGCTGGCCGAGCGCGACCTGCCGCTGACGCCGAAGGAACGCGCGCGCAACCTGCAACTGCTGCAGGCCCGCATCGCGACGTTGTGGCAGACGCGCATGCTGCGCTACGAAAAACTGACGGTGGCGGACGAGATCGAGAACGCCCTGTCCTACTACCGCACCACGTTCCTGCGCGAGCTGCCGGCCGTGTACGACGACGTCGAGGAAGAGATCGCGGCGCAGTACGGCGCTGCGGCCGAAGGCCTCGACGACGCGGCGTACATGCAGATGGGCAGCTGGATCGGCGGCGACCGCGACGGCAACCCGAACGTCAACGCCGCGACGATGCAGCGCGCCCTCGTGCGCCATTCGACGACCATCTTCGATTTCTATCTCGATGAAGTGCACGCGCTGGGCGCGGAGCTGTCGCCGTCCACGCTGCTGGTGGCCGCGAGCCCCGCGCTGCTGGCGCTGGCCGACGCTTCGCCCGACCATTCGCCGCACCGCAGCGACGAACCGTACCGCCGCGCGCTGATCGGCGTCTACGCGCGCCTCGCGTCGACGGCGCGCGAGCTGGGCGCCACCAACATCCTGCGCAAGGAAGTGGGCCATGCGGACGGGTACCGCGACGCGGCGGAGTTCCGCGCGGAGCTGCAGGTGCTCGTCGATTCGCTGACCGAAAACCACGGCGCCATCCTCGCCGCGCCGCGCCTGAACGGCCTCGTACGCGCGGCGCGCATCTTCGGTTTCCACCTCGCCTCGCTCGACATGCGCCAGAGCTCCGATGTGCACGAGAAAGTGCTGGCCGAACTGTTCGCGCGCGCGGGCGTCGAAGCCGATTACGCGGCGCTCGACGAAGACGCGAAAGTGAAGCTGCTGCTGGACGAGCTGGCGCAACCGCGCCTGCTGTACACGCCGTACGAAAGCTATTCGGATATCACCAATTCCGAGCTGCAGATCCTGCGCACGGCGCGCGAGATCCGCAAGCGCTACGGCACGCGCGCGATCCGCAACTACATCATCTCGCACACGGAAGAGGTGTCCGACCTGCTCGAAGTCCTGCTGCTGCAAAAGGAAACGGGGCTGTTCCGCCCGAGCGAGAAGAAGAGCGACGCGATGGTGATCCCGCTGTTCGAGACCATTCCCGACCTGCAGCGCGCCGCCGACATCATGAACACATGGATGGCGCTGCCGATCGTGGCGGACGTGATCGAGCACCAGGGCCGCCTGCAGGAAGTCATGCTGGGCTATTCGGACTCGAACAAGGACGGCGGCTTCCTGACGTCGAACTGGGAGCTGTACCAGGCGGAGCTGAAGCTGGTGAAGGTGTTCGCGGATGCGAACGTGAAGCTGCGGCTGTTCCACGGCCGCGGCGGCACGGTCGGCCGCGGCGGCGGTCCGAGCTACGACGCGATCCTCGCGCAACCGCCGGGCACCGTGAACGGCCAGATCCGCCTGACGGAACAGGGCGAGATCATCTCGTCGAAGTTCAGCAACCCGGAAATCGGCCGCCGCAACCTCGAGCTGCTCGTCGCCGCGACCTTGGAAGCGGGCCTGATGCCGCACGAAGCCGACCGCGAGCAGATCGAGCGCCTGGCGCGCTTCGAGCCCGTGATGGCCGAGCTGTCGCAACGCGCGTACAAGGCGTACCGCAACCTCGTGTACGAAACGCCGGGCTTCACGGACTACTTCTTCGCCGCCACGCCGATCGCCGAGATCGCGGAACTGAACCTCGGCTCGCGCCCGGCGTCACGCAAATCGACGCGCCGCATCGAAGACCTGCGCGCCATCCCCTGGGGCTTCTCATGGGGCCAGTGCCGGTTGCTGCTGCCGGGCTGGTTCGGCTTCGGCGCCGCGGTCTCCGGCTGGCTGGCGGAAGGCGACCGTGATGAACGCCTGGCGCTGCTGCGCGAGATGGGCCGGCACTGGCCGTTCTTCGCTGCGCTGCTGTCGAACATGGACATGGTGCTCGCGAAGACCGACCTCGCCCTCGCCTCGCGCTACGCGGAACTGGTGCCGGACGCCGAACTGCGCGAACGCATCTTCAAGCGCATCGCGGCCGAGTATGCGGAAACGCTGCGCTGCCTGGAGCTCGTCACCGGGACGGAGGAACGCCTCGTGAACAACCCGTTGCTGGCGCGTTCCATCCAGAACCGCTTTGCGTACCTCGATCCGTTGAATCACTTGCAGGTGGAGCTGATCCAGCGGCACCGGGCGCTGTCGGCCGAGCAGGAAGTGGATGAGCGGGTGCATCGGGGGATTCACCTGTCGATCAACGGGGTGGCGGCGGGGTTGCGCAACACTGGCTGATATCGCTGTTTCCGCAATGGCAGGGACCTGGCTACCGGGTCCCTGCTCGTAGTCCTCTTCTCCGAGTCGTCCGACTCGTCTCGATTCCTGTCCCCACGCTTCGACCATTCGCGTAGATCGTCTCGCGCGACGATCGTCAGGTTGTGTTCGCTCAAATGTCTCGCAAGCAAGAGCTTGAATAATTACAAGGTTTCTCAGCTCGACGTCTGGGAATACCCGCTGTGCACAGAGCGTATTGAACCTGAAGGAGGTGATGACCGATGGCAGATTCCGACATCGCGAGAACGTTCGCCCAAGTCCAATATGCGCTGAGGGATCGCCACCGGCCGCTTCGCCTGATTCTTGATCAGTCGATCGATGCCGGCAAGGAACCCTTGCTGCCACAACGGGCAATCGGGAGCGAAGCGATTTGTGGCGGCTTCAATGTTCAAATCGCGAAAACGTCGATCAACTTGACGCGGCGATTTCCGTCACCAGCGGCTACGGCATCGATGGACATCGCTGGGAATGCATCGCCGATCCGTGCGGCGCCGCTGCGACGTTAAGAGGCTACCAACCAGTTGCAAGCCCCCGTCCGAATCTCCATGCCGGCCGGGTGGCAAAGCTCAACGAACGGCGACCGATGCTGACGGAAGCTCTCAATCACGACAAGAAGGTCGAGGACAGATGCGAGGTCAAGAATGTCTACGTTTGCCTGGAGGTCGGCTTTGAACGCCCGCTTAATCCGCCCAAGTTGTTGATCGAACGGACCGAAACCCCGAGCGAAGCCCGCCTCCGCTGGCAAAAGACGAGCACCGCGCGCTCGTTCCATAGCGCGATTTACGGTGGAAGGAAAAACCACAGTCAGGTGATCGCGTACGACGTGGCGATTGGTGGCGGCAAGGCGCCGACGCATCCGCTGTTTTACAAATATCTGTGTGCGGTGGCGGATTGGCGATTGAAAGATCCGTCTGCAAAAGAAACACCTCGACCGAGCATCCCCAAGTGGAGCAAGTTCCTTCAAGAGTTTGCAACCTACTGGGCAGACGAGCGCCCTTGGCGAAAAGCGCTCATCGAAGGTAACCAAGTGTATTACTCAACCGGTAAATTGCCTGCGGATCTGCCGTTACCGCCAGAGGGACTTCCAGAGTGCCTCGTCGTGGAATCAATGGCTGGAACGATCCGGAAAGCTGGAAAGGGATCCTCATGAGGGCATTCCAAACTAAGCGGCATCCGAGAGCAAACCGCATATTAGCCAATGCAGTATTCCTCCTGACTCCTGGGTTGATCTTTTTGATTTCAATAAGCGCAATCGCGGCATCCAAAGAAACGGAGACGACAATGAATAAACCATGGTGGCTTCTCGCGGTTGCGTTAGGAGTCGGACTAGTATTTGGAGGACGGTGGATGTTGGCGATACGCGACGCCGACGCGAGGCAGACGCAGGCGTCAACTGCTGCGGCGAAGGTGCGTGCTCAAGCGGAGACCGCGCGCACCGAACAGGGACGACGCGAATACGTGCTGGAAGTGATCAATCTCGGCGTTACCCTCGACAAGTATCGGCAGGGCAAGTTGTGGGATGCACTACAGACCGGCAACCCGTACACGTCGCTTCGCGAGCATGATCCAAAAAAATATCCTTGGACGATGTTCGACAAGCTTGGCCAAAGCGGTGGGCGAAGTGGGGACACACTGGAAAACGGTGCGGGCTATACCGTAACGGAATGGGGGACGCCAGTCTTTAACGCAAGGCCTCCTGACATGAGTAAGTATGCGGGCAACCCACTTATGCCAGACATGGGGATCGCCGCATCGGCCGAGTCATCCGGCATGTCAACCAGCCTGTTTGTGGCCGGCCCGGCCCGCTTTGCCGAACGGCCAGATCGCATCCTCGAAGACGTCTTCGAGTTCTTTGATGCCAACCCTGATGTCCCTTATGTCGTATTGAACTCCGACGACGATATGGCCGTCCGCGACGTGTCCCAGCCGCCTGGTTCGCCATCGCTCGTCAAAGAGGGTTACTACGTCCCCCAAATGCCGGATGCATCAGCGCTTTTCGTCCTTGCGCGCCGCGAACGTGTCGATCCGATCCGCCTGTTCGCTTACCATGATATCGACGATTACAGAACTCCAATGGAAGTACTCAACCGCGACGGGGTCGCGCGACGCCTTTTTCTGGGCTACCTCGACTTGACGAAGTCGTTGCCGCGCCCAGAAAGGGTGACTCATGATCGTCCCCCGGCCATCCCCGAATGGCTGGCATACGCCGCCAAATTCAGCACGCGCCCGGACATCCGCGGCACCGGCCAGATCAGTTTCCTGGACCGCGAATTCAATGCAAAGCACCGGCCACCGCTCGACTGGAAACCGACGCCCTGGTTCCCGATCCCGTGGAGCAAATTACAGATCCAGCAATTCGACAGCATGGCAACGCTCGGCTTCATCCACCGACCAGTTTTCGTCAAGACCACGGACGAGCACGGCAAACCGCTACCCCGTCGCGATGCGCGGCAAAAGGCATTGATCGAAGGCCTGCAGGAAGCATTGCGCACCCTGCCCGAGGCCGAGCGCGCCAAGGGGCCTGCGCGCGTGATCGCCGCCACGAATAACCAGACCGACCAACTGGTCGCCCTCGAAGGCATGCTGCACCAGTACGCCGCGCAAGGCGGTCCTGAAATCGACAGCGGCAAGCTCGACCAGTTCCTCAACATTGACCGGCGCCTCGGCAATACCGGCGCCGCCACTCTGTTCATGCAGATGGCGATTGGTGTGATGGGCAGCTATCGCGCCGGTGGACCTAGCCTGGCCGTCAACCTGCGCGATCCGCACGAGGCGACCTTTATTTTCATCAGCCCGCCTTCGGAAGAAAAGCGCAAGGCGCAGCAAGAATCGCGCGGAGACGTGTTCCGGAGTATTAAATCGATGGCCGTCACTCCCGAAAACGACGCCGCACCGGCTGCCAAATAGATATTCTCGGGTTCAAAGGAGGATAGTCACCATGAAAAACGTCATCAGGCTAGGCGACGCCACAACCCACGGCGGCAAAGTGATCAGCACCAGCGCTTCCCATTTCAAAGTTCACGGGATTCCGGTGGCCTGCGTGGGCGACACGTGCAGTTGCCCCATCACCGGCCACTCAAGCTGCACGATCACTAGCGGCTCCGCACACCACACCATCAGCGGAAAACACGTCGCCTTCGATGGCGACAGTCTCAGTTGCGGAGCGAAGCTTATTTCAAGCTTCAATCATTTCAGTACGAACATATAGCGGCGATTCGCGCTGTGCTTATCGCCTTACCGATATCCCAAACGCCAGACTGAGCCCTGGCGTTTGGCGATTCACCCCATGTACGGCCATCACATCAAGCTGGCAATCCTTGTTCATGAGCCACGACATGCCCGTATCGACAAGCACCTGCGTGCCCCCGTGCCCGATCTGCGGCGCGGCCACTTCCGCAAAGCCGTGCAGCCGCTCGCTGAACGCCTTCCCGAGCGACGCCGCGAACACGCCATACGTGGCATCGCTGTCGCGCGCCACGCCGGGCATCACGCCCAGCGACCAGTCATGCCCGAGATCCCACTCCGCCGGCAGCTCGACCGCCGGCCGGAACCCGCTGCCGCGCAGCGCCGCGCTCCCTGTCGGCAGCGACAACTCCGCGATCAGCCCGACGGACGGACGCATGCCGTCCTGACCGGACAGATGCCATTTGACGCCCGCAGACAGGTCGGCCCAGCCCGCGCTCACCGTGTGCGCACCCGTCAAAGGGTCGCTCGCGTGTTCGATCGTGCGGCCGTCCGTTTCCACGCGCAGTTCGAGCGTGTCGGACAGGCCGATGCGCAGCAGCGTCGGCGTCGTGAGCGTGCGCACGTGCGCGCCGGCGTCGCGCTGGCGGTCCCATTGCACGCCCGTCTCGAGCTCGACGCGATGCGCGCCCACCACCTGGCTCGAATTGGCGACGTTGGGACGGTCGGGATTGATCGTGTCGTCGTCGGCGTGGGCGGCCGGGACGGACAGGACGCCTGCCAGCAGGCAGGCCAGGGAAACAGGGCGAAATACGGTCGGCATGGTATCGGCAACGTGACGAATGCCGTCAGTATGCCAAGGCCGGCCCGGCGCCGATGCACGCGAGGCCATTTCTGTCCAAATCGTAATGATCAGTGCGCCGCGCCGTCGATCCAGGCCGTCATGATCTTTCTTTCAGACGAAAAAAAGCCGCGCGGCCCGGTCGGGCGGCGCGGCTTTCCGCAAAAAACGCTGAAAAAGCGCTGAATTACTGGTTCTGCAGGAACGTCTTGAGCTTGTCCGAACGCGACGGCTGGCGCAGCTTGCTCATCGCCTTCGCTTCGATCTGGCGGATACGCTCGCGGGTCACGTCGAACTGCTTGCCCACTTCTTCCAGCGTGTGGTCGTTCGACATCTCGACGCCGTAGCGCATGCGCAGCACCTTCGCTTCGCGCGGGGTCAGCGAGTCCAGCACCTCCTTGATCACGCCGCGCATCGAGGCATGCATCGCCGCTTCGAGCGGGGCCAGCGTCGCGTTGTCTTCGATGAAATCGCCCAGCTGCGAATCGCCGTCCTCGCCCATCGGCGTTTCCATCGAGATCGGCTCCTTCGCGATCTTCATGATCTCGCGGACCTTCGATTCCGGCATCTCCATCTTCGTCGCCAGCGTGGCCATGTCCGGCTCGGTGCCCGTTTCCTGCATGATCTGGCGCGAGATGCGGTTCATCTTGTTGATCGTCTCGATCATGTGCACCGGCACGCGGATCGTGCGGGCCATGTCGGCGATCGAACGCGTGATCGCCTGGCGGATCCACCACGTCGCGTACGTCGAGAATTTATAGCCGCGACGGTACTCGAATTTATCGACGGCCTTCAACAGGCCGATGTTGCCTTCCTGGATCAGGTCCAGGAATTGCAGGCCGCGGTTGATGTACTTCTTCGCGATCGAGATCACGAGACGCAGGTTGGCCACGGTCATTTCGCGCTTCGCCGTGCGGGCGCGCTTTTCGCCGGCCGCCATCTGGCGGTTGATGGTGCGCAGGTCCGCCAGCGGCAGCGCCACGCGCGCCTGCAGGTCGATCATGCGCTGCTGCAGTTCCAGGATCGCCGGCGCGTTGCGTTTCAGGACGGCGCTGTACGGATACGCGCAGTCGACTTCGCGCTGCACCCATTCGAGGTCCGTCTCGTTGCCCGGGAAGACCTTGATGAAGTGGGCGCGCGGCATGCCGCAGCGGTTCACGCAGATGTCCAGCACGGCGCGCTCGATCGAACGCACCTCGTCCATCTGGTGGCGCAAGGTGTCGCACAGCTTTTCCACGACCTTCGCGGTGAAGCGGATGCCCAGCAGTTCCGACGAGATCACTTCCTGCGCCGCGGTGTAGGCCGGCGAGCCGTAGCCCTGCGTCTTGAACGCGTGGCCCATCTTGTCGAACTGCTTCTCGATCAGGGTGAACTTGTCCTGCGCGCCCCTCTTCAGCGCAGCCAGCTGCTCGGCCGAGTAGCCCGCTGCGCCGCTGCTGCCGGCGCCGCCCTCGTCTTCCTCTTCGCCGACGTCGTCGTCTTCCTCGTCGTCGTCCTCGTCGGCGGCGCTGGTCACGGGCGCGCTGGTGCCGGCGCCGTCGTTCGGGTCGATCAGGCCGTCCACGACGTCATCGATCTTCAGCTCGTCCTTGGCGATCTTGTGCGACAGCGCGATGATCTCGGAAATCGTCACCGGGCACGCGGAGATCGCCTGCACCATGTCCTTCAGGCCGTCCTCGATGCGCTTGGCGATCGCGATCTCGCCTTCGCGCGTCAGCAGCGACACGGCGCCCATCTCGCGCATGTACATGCGGACCGGATCGGTCGTGCGGCCGAAGTCGGAGTCGACGGTCGACAGCGCCGTGGCGGCCGCGGCTTCCACTTCGTCTTCGCTCGTCGGCGTGACGACGGCGTCCGACAGCAGCATCATTTCCGCTTCCGGCGCGCGCTCGTAGACGGCGATGCCCATGTCGTTGAACGTCGCGATGATGCCTTCGATCGCTTCCGGATCGACGATGTTTTCCGGCAGCTGGTCGTTGATCTCCGCATGGGTCAGGTAGCCGCGCTCCTTGCCCATGTTGATCAGGTTCTTCAGCTGCTGGCGGCGCTTTTCCAGTTCCTCGGCCGAGAAGCCTTGCTCGGTGCCGAACAGGCTGGTACTGCCCTTGGCCTTGCGCTCACGCAGTTTCGACGCGGCCTTCATTTCGGCGCGCTCGACGGCGTTCAGTGCGGCGATCTCGTCGTTCTCCGGCACGAATTCGCTCGGCTTGCGGCCGCGGCGGCCCGGCACTTTCACCTGCGGCAGCAGGTAGCCCGACGTGTCGATGGCGGCCAGCGTGGCGGCGTCGGTCGTCGTGCTGACGGTGCCGGTCGGCTGGGCGGAGGTCGTCGCGGTCGACGGCTCGATGCGGCGCGCGGTGCGGGTGCGCACGATGCGCGCGGCCGCTGCCGACTCGGCGGCGGATGCCGCCGGGGCTTCCGGCGCGGCGACCGGGTCCGGTGCGGCCGCGACGTTCGATGCCGCGGCGGGCGTGGCGTCGGCTTTCAGCGCGGCCAGGCGCGACACGCGCTTCTTGACGATCACCGGCGGCGCGGCGGGCGCGGTCGGCGTCGGGATCGCGTCGTCCGACTCGTCGAAGGCCACGGCGGCGACCGGCGCGATGACCGGCTCGGCAACCTCGGCAACCTCGGCGACGGGTTCGGCTGCGACGGGTTCAGCCGCGATCTCGTGCGCCTGCACGTCGGCGGCAACGGCCTCGGCCTGCGCTTCAACCTCGGCGGCGGCGGCGTCGAACTCTTCCGGCTGCAGACGCGACGCGTCCTCGGCCTGGACGGCTTTCAGCGACGCCAGGCGCGAACGCGTCTTCACCACCGTCACCTTGGCTGCCGCTTCCGTTTCGAGGAAGTACGAGGTCGCGGTCTTCGGCACCGACAGCTGGGCCGTGCTCTTGGCCGGCGCTTTCTTCGCTGTCAGTGTCAGGGTCTTGGCGGTGTTTTTCATATATCTTTCTCCAGTCGAGGCGTGGCGCATGCCTGCGAAGTCAATAACCCACCTGGCCCGCAATGCGGGCCCTGGAGGGCGCGGATGATGGGGATGGCCCTAGCTTAGGGCGAAAGCCTGGATATCAAGCACTCCTGCCGCTGCACCGGCCGGCGGGCGTCGTCCTGGGCGCCCGGAAGGGGCTGCGACGCGCGCGCTGAAGGGGTTCGAGCGGAACGGTATGTGCTTGAAATCGCGGTTTAACATGTCGGAACGAAAAAAAGCCCGTCAGACAACGGGCTTGAATCTATTTTCCAGAGGAGAAATAGAGGAGACAGAGGCATTATGCCTTAAGGAAATTTTTAGCGATAATTGAAATATCCGATAAGGGATATCACTCAGCCGAATATTTCCTTTTCCTCTTCCCG
This sequence comes from Massilia sp., assembly GCA_045810485.1. Classification (GTDB taxonomy): domain Bacteria; phylum Pseudomonadota; class Gammaproteobacteria; order Burkholderiales; family Burkholderiaceae_D; genus Telluria. The sequence continues at coordinate 17,523 of JBJMVU010000142.1, forward strand.
ACCCTGGCTGCGTCGGCGCAAACCGTGCGCAAGAAAAGGGGTGGATCATACACGATTTCGCGGCCGCGCGCCGCTGCACATGCATGAAATCACGGTCGTTTGGTCAACAAAACGATCCGTTACACAGCAGAGCGGCACGCACGTGGCGCGGCCATGCTATCCTTCCGCTTCCCGTTCTTACCATGAAGTCAATGAATACGATGAGTCCTGTCGCCGAGCTCCCCGAGGCCACCGAAAACGCCACCCAAGCCACTCCCGACGCGCCGCCCGTCACCGGCGCGCCTCAGGCTGAGGCCCCGGCAGCCGCTCCGGCCGCGGGCGCCGACGCCGCGTCCCAGTCCCCGCGCGCCCTGCTCAAGCAGCTGCAACAGCAGTTCAAGGCTTTCCGCGACTGCCTGCCGCTGGCGATCGGCATCGACAAGCAGGTGCTGGCCCGCCTGCCCGACCTGAACCGCAAGACGATGCGGGCCGCCCTGGGCATCCACACGGGCTCGATGCGCTACCTGCGCGCGATGGAAAAAGCCACCGTGCGCTTCGACCTGGACGGCAATCCGGGCGCCGAGGTGACGGACACCCACCGCCAGCACGCCAAGGAACTCCTGCAGGAACGCTTCAAGAAGGAAGCCGACCGCAAGAAGGCCGAGCGCGAGGCCGCCGCCCAGGAAGAAGCCGACCGCAAGCGCCTGGAAAAGCTGCAGCAGCTGGCCTCCAAGTTCGCGAAGCGCTGATCGGCCGCGCCGGATGAGCGAGGCCGACGACGCCCTTCCCCCTTACGAAGGCATCCTGCTTGCCGACGTGCGCCTCGTGCGCACGCGCCAGGATGCGGATGGCGCGCTGGCCGCGCTGCTGGCGTCCGACGTCATCGGCTTCGACACCGAATCGAAGCCCACGTTCCAGAAGGGCGAGCAATCGACGGGGCCGCACCTCGTCCAGCTCGCCACCGACCAGCACGCCTATCTGTTCCAGATCGGCGCCCGGTCCGCCCGCGCGCCGGACGCCGGCGCCGACGCGCCGCCGCCGGCCATTCCCGGCATCGACGTCCTGCGCGCCGTTCTGGAATCGCCCGCCATCCTGAAAGTCGGGTTCGGCCTCGGCGACGACCTGCGCCGCCTGCGCGCCAAGCTCGGCATCGAAGCGCACAACGTGCTCGACCTGTCCACCGCCCTGCGCCGCGGCGAACGCAATGCGCTGGGCGCCAGGACGGCCGTCGCGCGCTTCTTCGGCAAGCGGCTGCAGAAGTCGCGCAAGATCACGACCACCAACTGGGCCCTGCCGCGCCTGTCCGACAAGCAGATTTTGTATGCGGCCGACGACGCCCACGTCGCCCTGCGCATCTACCGCCACTGGCGCGCGAATCCGCCGCCGCCATTGCCGCCGAAGCCCATCGCCGGCGGGCCCATGCGCGCGACCCAGCCCAAGCCGCGCACCTGACATGCGCGCGGTCTTGCTGCCGCCTGTGCTGCTGCCCGTGCTGCTGCTCGTCCTGCCGCTCGCGCTGGCGGGCTGCTCGCGCAGCGACGGCCCCGTCGACGGCGCCACCGTCTTCAAACCATGCGCGTCCTGCCACCAGGTCGGCCCGAACGCGCGCGGCGGCTTCGGGCCGCAGTTGAACGGCCTGTTCGGCCGGCGCGCCGGCAGCACCGCCGACTTCGTCTATTCCGACGCGATGAAGGCGTCGGGCATCGTGTGGGATGAACGCACCCTGGCCGCCTATTTGCGCGATCCGGACAAGATCGTCCCGGGCACGAAGATGCGCTTCTGGGGCATCCACGACGAGAACGACATGGCGGCCCTGCTGGCCTACCTGCGCACATTCCAGCACGCGCACTAGTTAGCGTTTTCAAAAGATTGCGTGAATCTCAAGTCGGCGCGGTATCATGCCGTGTGTACCCCCTCGTCGACCACAGGAACGTCATGCATTTGCGCCCCGCACTGCTGTTGCTCGCAGGCCTGCACAGCGCACCGGCGCCGGCCCAGCCGTCCGTGCCGGACACCCTGGAACGCCGCGTGGCCGCATGCATCTCGTGCCACGGCAGCCCGTCCGCGCCGCCGCCGACCTCCGGTCCGAACTACTATCCGCGCATCGCCGGCAAGCCGGCCGGGTATCTCTACAACCAGCTGCAGAACTTCCGCGCCGGGCGCCGCCAGTATCCGCTGATGACCTACATGGTCGAGCACATGACCGACGACTACCTGCGCGAGATCGCGACGTGGTTTTCGACGCAGCACGTGCCCGCGCCCGTGCTGGCGCGCGCAGGCCTGCCGGCGGGCCAGCTGGAACGGGGCCGCGAACTCGTCATGCGCGGCGACGCGACCCTGAAGGTGCCGGCCTGCGTGGCCTGCCACGGCCAGCGCCTGACGGGCGCCCTGCCCGCCATCCCGGGCCTCGTGGGCCTGCCGCGCGACTACATCAACGCGCAGTTCGGCGCGTGGAGAAACGGCACCCGCCGGGCCGCCGCGCCCGATTGCATGGCGACCATCGCCGGGCGCCTGTCGCTGGCGGACGTGGCGGCGATCTCGGGCTGGCTCGCGAGCGAGCCGGCGCCGGACGACGTCACGCCGGCCCCAGGCGTGACTCACCCGATGCCGCTCGAATGCGGCAGCCAATCGGAGCAAGCGCGGGAGCGGCCATGAAGCGCATCGTCGTCCTGGTCCTGGTCGTGGCGGCGCTGGCCGCGGTGTTCGCCGCGTGGCCGCGTGCCGAATTCATCCCGTCGCGCTCGCAGCAGGCATGGGCCGCGACGCCGGCCAACATCGCCCGCGGCGCCTATCTCGCCCGCGCGGGCGACTGCATGGCGTGCCACACGGCGCGGGGCGGCGCGCCGTACGCGGGCGGACGGGCCCTGGCCACGCCGTTCGGCACCGTCTACGCGCCGAACATCACACCGGGCACGCAGACGGGCATCGGCGCCTGGAGCGCGGACGACTTCTGGCACGCCCTGCACAACGGCGTCCGGCGCGACGGCCGTTTGCTGTACCCGGCCTTCCCGTACACGAACACGACGAAGGTCACGCGCGACGACGCCGATGCGCTGTACGCGTACCTGCGCAGCCTCGCCCCCGTCAACCACCCCAATCGTCCGCACGCGCTGCGCTTCCCGTACGACCAGCAGATCGTGCTGGCGGGCTGGCGCCTGCTGTATTTCAAGCCGGGCGTGTATGCGCCGCAGCCGTCGAAAGGCGCCGCGTGGAACCGGGGCGCCTACCTCGTCGAGGGCCTGGGCCATTGCGGCGCCTGCCACAGCCCGCGCAACGGCCTCGGCGCGACGGGCTCCCGGCTGTCCGGCGGCCACATCCCGATCGTCGGCTGGTACGCGCCGGCGCTGGACGCCGACCACGAGGCGGGCCTCGGCAACTGGGACCAGGCGCACATCGTCCAGCTGCTGCGCACGGGCGTCGCGCCGCGCGGGGCCGTGTTCGGGCCGATGGCGGAGGTCGTGGGGCAAAGCCTGCAATACCTGACGGATGCGGATGCGGGGGCAATGGCGGCGTATCTGAAATCGCTGCCGGCCGATCCTTCCCCGCGCCGCCCGTCCGTGTCGCCGCCCGAGGACGTCATGAAGGCAGGCAGGAAGCTGTACGATCACCATTGCGCAGACTGCCACGGCGCAAACGGCCGCGGCACGAGCGTCGCGGGCCATCCGGCGTATCCGCCGCTGGCGGGCAACGGCGCGCTGACGATGGATGACCCGGTGAACGCCATCCGCATCGTGCTGAACGGCGGCTTCCCGCCCACCACCGCCGGGAATCCGCGGCCGTTCGGGATGCCGCCGCACAGTCCCGTGCTGGACGATGCGGAAGTGGCGGCCGTCGTGACGTACGTGAGGAACAGCTGGGGCAATGCGGCGCCGGCTGTCACGCCGCCGGAAGTCAACCGGTGGCGGGCGGTGCCGCTCGATTGATCACAAGGAGATGGATATGCCGACTTATCGCGTCTGGTACCGCAACAACGAGGAACCCCTGGAATTCGCCACGCCCGGCCGCATCAGCGAAGCGGAAATCGTCGATCACGTGCTCGAACACGAACGCATCGAACGGGCGGGCGCGTCCACCGTGAAGGAACTCGTCGCCAGCCACAACCTGGCGCCCGTGCGCTACACGGAAGACGAAAGCGAGATGAACGCGATCTGGTGAATCAGGCCGTGGACACGTGGCCGACCGCGTAGACCTGTACGGCGTCACCGGCCGCCGGCTCCGCGTCCCATAACCGGAAGCGCACCAGCGTCCAGTCGCCCGGCTCGTAGCCCACGACCACCGCGAGCGCGCCGTCGCTGTCGTCCGTCGCCTCCCTGCGCAACGCTTCCAGATCGGCGCCGGGCGGGATAGCCCGCCGCTCGACGGACGCGAAGCGTGCGTGCTCGAAGCCGGGCGCACACAGAGCCTGCCACACGAGCCATGTCGCCACTGAGGGCCGCCCGAACGCCTGCGCCACGCCCGCGAAGCCGGGGCCGTTCAGGAAGGCGTGCATGCCGTCGACCGTGTTCCAGACGTAGAACGGCGCGTACGCGTTGTCGTCCCCCAGTCCCGTCTTGCGGGCGCTGAGATAGGCCTTGAACAGCAGCCCCGGAAAGCCGTCCGTCAGGTGGCCCCGGTCCGCGATGCGACGGTCGATGATCGCCATGTCGTAGTCGGCTGGCAGCGGAAAACGGTACTGCATCGCGATCATGTCCGCGCTCCCTGCTCCGCCAGCGGCGCCGCGATGCCGCCGCTGAACGACCAGTCGGCGTAGTCCGTCGTCTGGACGATCACCATGAGATCCTCCGGCCGCAGCCCGGGCGACGCGGCCAGCAGCTCGGCGAGGCGCCGGTAGAACACCTGCTTCGTCCCGGCGTCGCGCGGCTTGCCGCCGGTGACGCAGACGAGCAGGAAGTCGTCGCTGCGCGGGCCGCCCAGGTAATCCCGGTCGAAGATCAGTTCCTCGGGCTCGTGTTGATGGATGGCCTGGAAGCGGTCCGCTGGTGGAATATGGAACGCGTCGACGAGGGCCTGGTGCACGGCGTCCGCGACGGCGCGCAGGTACTCGCGCGATTTGCCGCGGCGCAGGGAGAGTCGAACGAAGGGCATGATGGTCTCCTCAACGCAAGTCGCCGAGCAGGCGCGCGGCGGTGGCGGCCGCGGGCCAGCCCGCATAAAAGGCCAGGTGCGTCACGACTTCTTCCAGCTCCGGCCGGGTGACGCCGTTGTCGAGTGCCGTCTGCAGGTGGAACGGCAGCTGCCCGTCGCGGCACAGGGCCACCAGGCAGGCGACCGTCACCAGGCTGCGGTCCCGTTTGCTCAGTTCTTCCCGCGCCCACACTTCGCCGAACAGCACGCGGTCCGTGAGGTCCGCCAGCGCCGGCACCGCACCGAGGGCCCGCTGGCCCATGCCTGTCATCGTCGTCATCGTCATTGCTCCTTGATTGGTTGACGGGACCATCATAAGGGCGCACGACGATTTCGAAAATCGAATATATTTGAATCAATAATTCATCAAAACGGGACGATCATGCGTCGCACGAATTTCGACATGGATGCGCTGCGCAGCTTTTGCGAAGGCATGGACCTCGGCAGTTTCGCGAAGGCGGCCGACCGGCTCGGACGCTCGACGTCGGCCATCAGCATGCAGATGAAAAAGCTGGAGGGCCAGGCCGGCACGGACCTGCTGCGCAAATCCGGGCGCGGCCTGGAGCTGACCGCGGCCGGCGAAACGCTGCTCAGCTACGCGCGCCGCATCCTCGACCTGAACGACGAGGCCCGTACGGCGCTGGCCGGGCTGGATCTCGAAGGCACGGTCAGGCTGGGCCTGCAGGAAGACTTTGGAGAACGCCTGCTGTCGAACGTGCTCGGCCGCTTCATGCGCAGCCATCCGGACTTGCAGATCGAGGCCGTCATCGCACGCAACAGCGAACTCATCGCGCAACTGCAGGCCGGGAAGATCGATCTCGCGCTGGGCTGGCACACCGACGCGGCGCTGCCCCACGTGGACGTGCTGGGCGATTATCCGATGCGCTGGGTGGGTTCGGCGGCGCAAGGGATCGAGAACTGCGCCATCGGCGAACCGGTCCGCCTCGTCGCACTGCAGGCGCCCTGCCTGATGCGCAAGGCGGCCACCGACGCGCTGGACCGGGCCGGCATACCCTGGCGCGTCGTCTACACGAGCGCCAGCCTGGCGGGCATCTGGGCCGCGGTCGCGGCAGGGCTCGGCGTGACGGTGAGGACCCATCTGGGGCTGCCCGGCGACGTGCGCGTACTCGATGGCTTACCGGCGCTCCCGGGCATCCGGCTCGCGCTGTACAGCGGTGCGGCGACGCCGACGCCGGCCTGCGAGCGCATGCGGGCGCTCATCAAGGAACACATTGTGGGCTAGCGCCCGTTACACCATGTCGGCAAACCCGATCCGGTCCGTCGTCGCCGCGCGCGCATCGTCCACGCCGACCTTGTGCGCGGCCAGCAGCGCTTCCAGCACGCTGTTCATCGTGTGGCACGCGGGCCCGCGGCCCGCGTTCATGTGCGCGCGGATCGCGCCGAGGTCGCCCTCCTCGATCATCGCGGCCACGGCCGGGTTGATGGTCAGGCATTCCGTCGCCAGGTAATAGCGGTTGCCCTGCTTCGACGGCAGCAGCGCCTGGCACAGCACGCCGCGCAGCGCGTGCGCGAGGGCCTGGCCCTGCGCGTCCGAATTGCCCAGCAGGCGCAGCATCTTTTGCAGGCCCAGTTCCGTCGAGCGCGCGTGCAGGGTGGCCAGCACGAGCGGGCCGGATTCGGCCAGCGCCAGCGCTTCCTGCGCGGTCTGGGCGTCGCGGATCTCGCCGATGACGATCACGTCCGGACGCTCGCGCAGCGCGTCCAGCGCGCCGAGATAGTAACTTTCCACGTCGCCGTCGAGGCCCACCTCGCGCTGCGTGATGATGCACTTGCGCTGCGGGATCAGGGTCTCGACCGGGTCTTCGATGGTGATGATGTGGCCCGAGCGCTGTTTGTTGATCTCGTCGAGCATCGAGGCGATCGTGGTCGACTTGCCCTGGCACGTGTCGCCGATGATCAGCACGAGGCCACTGGTCAGGCGCGCGAATTCGCGCTCGTTGGCGTGCAGGCCGAGGGTGTCCAGCGCCAGCGGTTCCTTCGGGAAGCGGCGGATCACGCAGCCCAGGCGCTTCTTGCCCTGGAAGCTGAAGCAGTTGGCGCGGATGCGCGCCGTGTGCAGGTCGATCGAGCGGTCGAAGGCGCGGTCGGCGATGCGCTCGGCCCAGTTCGGCTCGATGACGTCGAAGAACTCTTCCAGCTCTTCCTTCGTGATGGGCGAGTCCGTCACGGCCACGAGGCCCTTCGGCTGGCGCAGCATCAGCGGACTGTTCTGGTGGATGATGATGTCCGAAAACACCAGCTTCGAATTCAGCAGGTGCAGGATCTGCTCGACCAGGGTGCCGAACACCGGATGGTCTTCGTTCTCGATGTACGACAGGGTGGGGATCTGCGAGGACTGGTGGAATTCCATGGACGCGGTCGGGTAACGGTCGGCGATGGCGGTCATTATAAAAC
>JBJMVU010000143.1:0-13604 GCA_045810485.1 Massilia sp.
CTCCGTGCCCGTCAGGTCGCCGCCGCCCGTCGCCTTGGCGTAACGGCCGGTGCCGCCCGTGATCTGGAACGTCGCGTTGCTGAAGACGAATTTCGTACCCTCGCCCGTCGGCACGAACTGGCCGCTGTAGTTAGCGAAGATCAGTTCGCCGGTCAGGGTCGTGATCAGGAATTTTCCTTCGCTGAACGTGTACGACGTGCCGTTCGGCGTGATGCAGTCGCTGGCGAGGAACGTGACCTTGCCGCCGGCAACATTGGCGGTACCGAAGCCCAGGATGGTGCCGCCGAAGCCCGACGGGCAGCGGGCCGACGGGCCGGGGATTTCCTGCAGCACGCCGGACAGCTTGAAGTCCTTGTACGTGGCCGAATCGGCGGAAGCGCACAACGCGGCGGACATCAGGACGGCACCGGTGGCAAGACGCAGGACAGACTTGAACATGAAGTTCTCCAAACAAAAATTGTAGAACCCCAATTTTAGCGTTTTGCTATCGTTTCGTCCGCACAAATGTGTATTTTATTGTAAGTGTGTTGCAAAACGAGACGTCGTAAATATCATCGATTCAACATTTGATGCCGTCAGTACGTGTCGTGGCGTAACGCGGCAACGTGTCCGCCAGGTGCAGCCACCGTACCTGCTGGGACGCGAACGTGTGGTCGGCAGGGACGACGGCATCGGGATCGTCCAGGCTGCAGAGCGTGACGTCGATCTCGTCGGCGGCGCCGGCGCCGTGCCACGTGAGCTGCGTGCCGCACCGGGCGCAGAACAGGCGCTCGACGCCGGGGCTGGACGCATTGCGGGCCGGCATGCCCCGGGTCCAGCGCAACGCGTCGCCGCGCACGCTGAACCACGCGAGGGCGGGCGCGCCGCTGGCGCGACGGCAATCGACGCAGTGGCACAGCGTGGCGTTGAACGGTTCCCCCGACGCCTCGTAGCGCACCGCGCCGCACATGCATCCACCCTGCAAGGCCATGGCCCTCTCCCGTCGCCCGGGATTAGCGTGCCGTCGCCGGCGAACTGCCCGGCGCCGGCGCCGTCAACACCAGGGCGACGAGGCTGATGACGGATGCCGCGCTCAAATACCAGCCCACGGTCTGCAGGCCGTAGTTGGTTGCGAGCCATGTTGCCACATAAGGCGCCAGCGAAGCGCCCAGGATGCCGGCCAGGTTGAACGTGAGCGACGCGCCCGTGTAGCGCACCTCGGCCGGGAACATTTCCGACAGCAGTGTGCCCAGCGGGCCGTAGGTCAGGCCGATCAGGCACTGGCCCAGCACGAGAAACAGCGCGACGAGCGCCAGCTGGCCGGACCCGAACAGCGGCCCGAACAGCAGCCCGAACACGGCCAGCCCGACCGACACGAGGATCATCGCGGCGCGGCGGCCGTGGCGGTCGGCCAGCACGGCCGCGATGGGGATCGTGAGGCCGAAGAAGACGATGGCGCCCAGTTGCAGCAGCAGGAAGGTCTGGCGCGAATAGCCCAGCGCGGACGTGCCCCAGCTCAGCGCGAACACGGTCATCAGGTAGAACACCACGAACGTGGCGAGCGCGGCCAGCGTGCCCAGCACGAGGGCGCGCGTGTGGTTCGCGAATACGGCCGCGACGGGCAGCTTGACGCGTTCGTTGCGGTCGAGCACGGCCTGGAAATCGGGCGTTTCCGTGATTTTCAAGCGCACATACAGCCCGACGAGCACGAGCAGCGCGCTGGCCAGGAAGGGAATCCGCCAGCCGTAGCGCAGGAACTCGGCGTCGGACAGGGTCTGCGACAGCAGCAGGAACACGCCGCTCGACAGGAAGAAGCCGATCGGCGCGCCCAGCTGCGGGAACATGCCGTACCAGGCGCGCTTGCCCGGCGGCGCGTTTTCCGTCGCGAGCAGCACGGCGCCGCCCCACTCCCCGCCCAGACCGAGGCCCTGGCCGAAGCGGCACAGCGCGAGCAGCAGCGGCGCCAGCGTGCCGATGGAGGCGTAGGTGGGCAGCAGGCCGATCGCGACGGTGGACAGGCCCATCGTCAGCAGCGCGGCCACGAGCGTGGCCTTGCGGCCGACGCGGTCGCCGAAGTGGCCGAACACGGCCGAACCGACGGGGCGCGCAAAGAAGGCGATGGCGAACGTCGCCAGCGACTGCAGGGTGGCCGCGGCGGCATCCCCGGCCGGGAAGAACAGTTTCGGGAACACGAGCACGGCGGCCGTGGCGTAGATATAAAAGTCGAAGAACTCGATGGTCGTGCCGATCAGGCTGGCGAACAGGACGGTCGCCGGGCGGTTCTGCGCGATGTGCTTGGCATGCGTGGCGGCTCCGGTCATGCGGCACCGGCCTGCGACAACGCGTCGGCGAGCTCGCTGCTCGCGACCGGGCGCACGACGCGCGCGACTTCCTGCCCATCCTTGAGCACGACGACGGTCGGCCACAGCTTCACCTTGAACGAACGCCCCAGTTTGCGTCCGGGGCCGTCCTCGACCTTGATGTGCCTGACGCCGGGATGCGGCGCCAGCGCGTCGTCGATATGGCTGGCTGCCGCCTGGCAATAGCCGCACCAGTTCGTGCCGAAGTCGAGAGCGACCACGCCGGGCAGCGCGTCGATGGCGCTGCGCTCGGGCTGCGCGGTTTCATAGGGTTTGGACATGCGGGTCTCCATGTTGTCGATCACGCTAGCCTACAACAAAATACCCGTTTGCCGTAAGTCCGGGCCGCTTTTCAGGCGGTCGCAACGTGAAACACCGAACGGAATACGGCTGCGCCCCGTGGCATCCTGCGCTTATCGATCAAGGCGACCAAGGAGGCCATCATGTCCGATAACCTGCAAAACCGCGGCCAGCAGGACCGCTCGCGCATCAACCTGCACGAAAAATGGGAAGTCCAGTACTGGACCAAGGAACTGGGCGTGACCGAGGAAGAGCTGGCCAAGGCCGTCAAGGAGGCCGGCAGCAGCAGCGCCGACGCCGTGCGCGCGCACCTGCGCGGCACGCGTCACTGATCGTCCAGGCGTTCCGCCTGACGCCCGGCCGGCCTCGCCGGCCGGGCGCTCTCCTTCGCGCGTGCTCCCGCGCAACCGAATTCCCGCCATTTCGAAAGGAGCCCGATGACTATCCGCGGCTATCTCTCCAATCTCGACATCAGCTGGACCAACGCGGCCGTGGGAGTCTCTGCCGCCGTCGTCAGCTTCATCGCCATCCACGGCGCCGTGCACCTGTTCCGCCGCCGCCTCGACCGGCTGGACGACGAGCGGGCCCATAAACCCATCGTCGAAGTCCTGCGCCACACGCTCGCGCGAACGAGCAACCTCGCCATCCTCGCGACGTCCATCCTGATCGGCGTGTCGCTGCTCGACCTGCCGCCGCCGTGGGACCAGCGCATCGGCCACCTGTGGTTCGTCACGCTCGGCGCCCAACTGGCCCTGTACCTGCACCACGCCATCGCCGTCACGGCGCGGCGCTACTTCCGCGTGCGCGGCAAGGGCCTGGAAAACGACCAGGTGACCGTTGCGCATACCTTGATCATCTGGGCGCTGCAGTGGAGCGTGTGGACCGTGTTCCTGCTGGCGATGCTGTCCAACCTCGGCATCAACGTCACCACCTTCGTCGCCAGCCTGGGCATCGGCGGCGTGGCCGTCGCGCTGGCCGTGCAGAACATCCTCGGCGACCTGTTCGCGTCGCTGTCGATCGCGACCGACAAGCCGTTCGAAGTGGGCGATGCGATCTCGGTGCCCGAATTCTCGGGCACGATCGAGCACGTGGGCCTCAAGACGACCCGCATCCGCGCGCTGTCCGGCGAACAGATCGTGATCGCCAACACGGAGCTGCTGCGCAAGGTCGTGCACAACTTCAAGCGCCAGAACACGCGCCGCGTGCAGTACACGCTGCGCATCAACCCGGCCACGCCGCACGAGCTGGCGGCGGCGTTGCCGGAACGGGTGGGCGCGATCATCTCGGCCAGGGACAAGGTCAAGCTCGACCACGTGAACCTGACGACGATGGACCAGAACTACCTGGAATACGACATCGTCTACAACCTGACGGAAGCGAACTACGGCCTGTACCTGCAGACCCAGCAGGCCGTGCTGCTCGAGACGATGCAGATGCTGCGCGAACTGGGCGTCTCGACGGCGCCGCGGACCCAGGAGCTGTCGCTCCAGCAACCGGCCGCCAACGACGGCGCCGGCGCGCGCCGTCCGGACGGCCGCGGCACGCCGCAGGCCCGGCCGGTGCATTGACCAGCGGAACCGGACGCCGCGCGCGGGCGTCCGGGCCTATCATTCGTGCCTCCCACGTTCGATCAGGAGGTCACGATGCAGCAACACCCACCCGCGCAACAACAGACCCCGCCCGGCCATGAATCGCAGCTGACGCCCAGGGCCGACCACGGCGAGACGAGCTATGTCGGCCACGGCCGCCTCAAGGACAAGGCGACCATCGTCACCGGCGGCGACAGCGGCATCGGCCGCGCCGTCGCCCTCGCCTTCGCGCGCGAAGGGGCCGACGTGCTGATTTCCTATTTCAACGAGCACGACGACGCGCGCGAGACGGAGCGGCTCGTGCGCGAGGCCGGCCGCAAGGCGGTGCTGGTACCGGGCGACATCGCGGATCCGGCGCACTGCCGCGCCATCGTCGACCGCGCCGTGGAGGCATTCGGCCGCATCGACGTGCTGGTGAATAACGCGGCGTTCCAGATGACGCGCCAGTCACTCGAAGAGATCCCCGACGACGAATGGGACCGCACGTTCGCCGTCAACATCACGGCCATGTTCCACATCTGCAAGGCGGCCGTGAAGCACATGAAGCCGGGGTCGTCGATCATCAACACGACGTCGATCAATTCGGACAATCCGAAGCCGACGCTGCTTGCGTACGCCACGACGAAGGGTGCCATCGCCAACTTCACGGCCGGCCTCGCGCAATTGCTGGCCGAGAAGGGAATCCGCGTGAATTCGGTGGCGCCGGGGCCGATCTGGACGCCGCTGATCCCGTCGACGATGCCGCCCAACCAGGTGGAGAGTTTCGGCCAGCAGGTGCCGATGAAGCGGCCGGGCCAGCCGGTGGAGGTGGCGCCGGTGTACGTGATGCTGGCGTCCGACGAGGCCAGTTATGTATCGGGCGCGCGCATTCCGGTCACGGGCGGCACGCCGATTCTGTGATCGGCGTGTCGCGCGTGGTCACGGGTGCCCACCCTACGATATATGACATGCCGTAGGGTGGCGTGCCCACCAGGCGTATCCGCACATTAGGCGTCGTTAGGTGGCGGCAGCGTGATGCCTTCCTGCTGCAGTTCCGGCTGCGGCGGCGCCGGCGGTTCGTTCTCCGGCGGCTGCGGCGTGTCGGCCGGCGGGCCGCCTTCCTGCTGCATGTCGCCGCCCTCTTCCATGTCTTCCTCCGGCGGCGGCTCTTCGTGACGCGTCACGGGTTCCGGTTTGCGCCCGCCCGGGAACAGCGCGTCGCCGCTGATCTTGCCGGTGTCGAGCACCGACTTGAAGAAGTCGCCGACGAGCAGGATCGCGCTGTGGCCGCCCTGCCCCCAGTAATTCGAACGCATGGTCACGCGGTTGTCGTTGAAGCCGACCCATGCGCCCGCGACGAGGTTCGGATGCATCATGATGAACCAGGCGTCAGCGTTGTTCTGCGTGGTGCCGGTCTTGCCCGCCACGTCGGCCGTGATGCCGAAGCGGTAGCGGATGGCCGTGCCCGTGCCGCGGTTGATCACGCCGCGCATCATGTCGATCAGTGTCGTTGCCGACGCCTGCGACAGCACGCGCTGCGTCGCCTGCTGCGCGAAGTCCGCGATCACCTGGCCATTGCGGTCCGTGATGCGGCGCACGAACACGGGCTTGCGGTACTCGCCCTGCGCGGCGATCGTCGAATACGCGTTGACCATCTCGAGCAGCGTGACAGGGCTCGTGCCCAGCGCGATGGACGGCACCTGCGCCAGCTTGCTCGTGCGGACACCGAGGTCCTGCGCCAGCTTGACGACGGGCGCCACGCCGATGTCGCGCACCACCTGCGCCGTGATCGTGTTCTTCGAGAGGACGAGACCGTCGCGCAACGTGAGCTGGCGGCCCGTCGTGCCGCTGTTGTCCGTCGGGCGCCATACGGTGCCGTCGTTGAAGCGGATCGTCGTGACCGCGTCCAGGTAGGCGTGCTCCGGCGCGATGCCCTTTTCCAGCGCGGCGGCGTAGACGATCGGCTTGAACGTGGAGCCGGGCTGGCGCGCGGCCTGGGCCACGTGGTCGTACTGCTCCTTCTCGAAGTCGCGGCTGCCGACCCACGCCTTGATCTCGCCCGTCGCCGGATCCATCGCGAGGAAGCCAGCCTCCAGGCGCGACTTCGACGCTTTCAATTGCCGCATGAAGTCGCGGTCGCCCCGCAGGCGCTTCAGCACGGTCACCGGGTTGTCGCCGCCGTCGACGGCCTTGCGGTAGTCGGCGGATTCGCGGATGAACGTCTCCAGCAGCTCGCCGTGCGATTGCCAGTAGTACTCGAACGGATTCACGCCGGGGCGCATGTCGACATAGGTCTGCGTGGACGTCGCGTTGATGGGCCAGGAATGGGCCCAGTCGACGTCGGCGATGGCCTGCAGCGCGCCGGCCTCGCGTTCGACGGCGCGCACGGCGGCCTGCTGCAGGTCGTAGTCGAGCGTCGTCTGCACGACGAGGCCGTCCTGCTGCAGGTCGGCGTCGTTCTTGTTGGCCCAGTCCACGAGCCAGCGCCGGACGTAGGCGGTGAAATGGTCGTCCTTGCCCGTGCGTTCGGCCAGGCGCGCGAAACGCAGGCGCAGCGGACGTTTCACCAGCTGGCGGTATCTGGCCTCGTCGAACACGCCCGCCTTCAGCATCTGCCCCAGCACGACGTTGCGGCGCGCCAGCGAGCGTTCCGGGTTCGTCACGGGGTTGTAGTACGCGGTGCCCTTCAGCATGCCGACGAGCGTGGCGGCTTCCGTCTCGTTCAGCTGGGCCGCCGTCTTGTTGAAGTAGGTGTGCGCCGCGGCCTCGATGCCGTAGGTGTTGTACAGGAACGGTACGGTGTTCAGGTAGGCTTCGAGGATCTCCGTCTTGCTGTACGTGTTCTCGATCTTGAAGGCGGTGATGAGTTCCTTCAGCTTGCGGTTGATGTTGCGTGCGCGGCCGATCTCGTCGCGGAACAGGTTGCGCGCGAGCTGCTGGGTGATCGTCGAGCCGCCCTGCGCGTCGCCCTTCAGGTTGGCGACGAAGGCGCCGGCGATGCGGGTGAAGTCGACGCCGTGGTGGTCGTAGAAGCGGTGGTCTTCCGTCGCGATGAGGGCGTTGACGACGTGCGGCGACACCGCCGCCAGCGGCACCTTCATCTGGATGCCCTGCTCGAAGCTGGCCAGCTGGCGTCCGTCGGCCGAGACGACGACCGTCGGCCGCGCGACGCGGGCCTGCCTGACGTCCGCGATGCCGGGCGTGAGCGGGAACAGCAGCGCGATCCAGACGGCGAACAGCGTCATGAGCAGGAGGGCCGCGCCGGCGGCGATGTACAGCCAGCGCACGTGGGGCGGCTTCGTCATCAGGTGGCCGTGCGCCCGCGCATAGGCATCCCTGGCGCGGGCCCCGGCGCGGTCGATCATCCTGCGTTCGCGTCCGTCCCAGTCCTTGCCCTCGTTATGGTCATCCACTCTTGTTTCCCGTCAGCTTCCTTGTTAATCGCGGCACAAGTATAGCCGACGCCCCCGCGACTTTCGGTTAGCGCACGCTCATACCTTCCGCGTCGTGCGGGATCATGTGCCGGCCGTTGCGCAACAGGCGCTCGACGTCGGGACCGGACGACGCCTGTGCATACACGTGGCCCTGCACCTCGTCGCAGCCGCGCCGGCGCAGGTAGTCGAGCTGCGCTTCCGTCTCCACCCCCTCGGCGATCACGCGCATGCGCAGGCCGCGCGCAAGTTCGATGATGGCGGCGACCATCGCGGCGCCGTCCTCGCTGAACGCGATGTCGCGCACGAAGCTGCGGTCGATCTTCAGCACGTCGACGGGAAAGCGGCGCAGGTACGACAGGCTCGAATAGCCGGTGCCGAAGTCGTCGATCGACAGCTGCACGCCCATCTGCTTCAGTTCGCGCATCGTGCGGATCGCGCTTTCGACGTCGCCCATCACGAGGCTTTCCGTGATTTCCACTTCGAGGCAGCCGGCGGACAGGCCCGTCTCGTCCAGTACGCGGGCGATTTCGCGCACGAGGTTCGGCTCCGCGAACTGGCGCGCGGACAGGTTCACCGCGATGCGCAGGTGGCCCAGCCCGGCACGCTGCCATGCGCGGCTCTGGCGGCAGGCCGTGCGCAGCACCCAGGCGCCGATGGGGACGATGAGGCCCGTCTCCTCGGCGAGGTTGATGAAGCGGTCGGGCCGCACCATGCCCAGGCTCGGATGGCGCCAGCGGATCAGCGCCTCCAGCCCGACGACGGCGCCCGTCACCAGGTCGACCTGCGGCTGGTAATACAGCTCGAACTCGTCGTGCACGAGCGCGCTGCGCAGCGCACCCTCCAGCGCGAGGCGTTCGCGGGCGCGGGCATTCATCGTCGGCATGTAGAACTGCACCATGTTGCGGCCCAGTTCCTTGGAGCGGTACATCGCGACTTCCGCATGCTGGATCAGGGTGGCGGCATCGTTGCCGTCGCCCGGGAACGCGGCGAGGCCGGCGCTGCCTGTGAGGACGAGCTCCTGCCCCAGCAGGTTGAGCGGATGGGCGAGCGCCTGCAGCACGGCCCACACGGTGGCCGCCGCGTCGGACTCGCTCTCACGGCCCGGCAGCACGAGCACGAATTCGTCGCCGCCGGTGCGGGCCACCGTGTCCGAGCGCTCGACAGCCCCGCAGATGCGCTGCGCGGCCGCCTTCAGCAGCTCGTCGCCGGCGTCGTGGCCCAGGGTGTCGTTGACGAACTTGAAGTGGTCGAGGTCGAGCGCCGCCACCCACACGGTGCGCCCGGCCGCGAGGTTGATCGCGTTGTCGATGCGGTCGTGCAGCAGCGCGCGGTTGGCGAGGCCCGTCAGCGTGTCGAAGCGGGCGCGCGCTTCCAGCTCCGCCTCGTAGCGCTTGGCCGTCGTCACGTCGTATTGCGTCATCACGAAATGCGTCGTGGCGCCGTCCTCGTTGTTGACGGGCGCGATATAGACTTCGGCGTACAGGTCTTCGCGGTCGCGCCGGCGCAGGCGCATCTGCACGTGGGCCTCGCGCTGCTCGCGGATGGCGGCGCGCAGTTCGGCCACGCCGGCCTGGTCGGGTTCGCGGTTGCCCATGTCGAGCAGCCCGCGCCCGACCACGTCGGACGCCGCGACGCCGCGCATGCGCTCGAACGCGGGATTGACGTACTCGATGGGGTAGCCGGGCCGCGTCGCGCTCACGAGGACGATGGCGTTCGCGCTGGCGTCGATCGCGCGGCGGTACAGGCGCAGGGCGTCGAGGGCCTCGTGCAGGTCGGCGGTGCGGCTCTCGACCAGCGCCTCGATGCGGCGCGTGCGCTTCACGCGGCTCTGCACGTAGGCCGACGTCGCCAGGCTCACGAGGCAGCCGAGGGCGAGCGCAATGAGCGCCCCGGCGCTGCCGGCCATCTCGCTCGAGCGCCCGGTGACGCGCAGCTCCCACGGCAGGCCGGCCACGTCGAAGGCATGGTGGTTCGTGAACACCGTGTCGCCGAGCCACGCATACCAGGACGGACGCGTCGTGCGGTCCAGGGCGTCGTGCACGTAAGCGCGCTGCGGGCCGTCGAGGCCGGGGCCGTACAGTTCGATACTGAGTCCGTTGCGCACCAACATGTTCGAGTTGGCGAGCGTCGTGCCGACCAGCGTGGCCACGTCGATCACGACGGCCGTATCGCCCAGCGCGGCGTCGCTGCGCGCGGCCGCATTGACGAGCGCGGCGCCGCGCCGGTAGACGGGCATCATCAGCAGGAAGCCAAGGTGGTCGCCGCGCTGCAGCAGCGGCAGCATCAGGCTGGCCGCCGGCTGGCCCGTGTCGATGGCGCGCATGAACGTCACCCCCTGCTGGGCGAACGAAAAGGCGTCGTAGCCGAGCGTGACCTCGTTGCCGGCCATCGGCTCGATATAGTCCACCACGAGGTAGCGTGGACGCGGCGCGGCACGCACGAGCGACGCCGTGTTGCCGTTCACGCGGCGCTCGCGGATTTCGAAGCCTGGCCGGAAGCGCTGGTTCTCTGCCTCGAACGCGGCGCGCTCGCCGCTGCTCACCATGCGATGAAACACGACGGCCTGCAGGTACGGGTGGTTGGCGAGCAGCGGCCGGGTGAAGGCGCCGAACTCGTCGCGGCTGGCGATGCCGACCGAGGAAAACAACGCGTTCGCGGCCTGCAGCACGTCGAGCGCGTCGCCGAAGCTGCGTGTCACGGTGGCGTTGCGGATTTCCGCGCGCTGCAGGAATTCGGAGCGGGCCCGTTCGCGCTCCGCGTCGACCATCCCGACGACCAGCACGGCAGTCAGACCCAGTCCCGCCAGCAGTGTGAGCACCGCGGCAGGGGTCGGGGGCCGCGCGCGCGCGCGGCCGAGACGCACTTTACGTGTCAGCATGCCCCATGCTAGCACTATGGGACGTCCCGGCGCGGCTTGTTTCCGTGCCGCCTCAGTCTGGCGAAGGAGGTTGTGGCGGCGCCATGGCCGGGGCCGGAATCCGCCCCAGCTGCAGCTTCGCCAGCGTCGGATAGAGCGGTGGACTGATCAGGCGCGCGACGGCGAAGGCGATCAGCGCGCACGCCATCAGGCTCAGCACCATCGCGTGGCCGTCGACCATTTCCATCACGATGATGAAGGCCGTCAGCGGTGCCTGCGTGGCGGCCGCGAGGAAGCCGACCATGCCCAGCGCGATCAGCGCCGGTACCTGCATGCCATACAAGAGCAGCGCGACGTCGTTGCCGAACGCCGCGCCGATCGCCAGCGACGGCGCGAAGATGCCGGCCGGTACGCCGGACCACGTGGTGAGCCAGGTCGCGAGGAATTTGAAGGGGGCGTAGGCGAACGGCATCGCGGCGCTGCCCTCCACCATCGTGCGCGTGGTGGCGTAGCCGGAGCCGAACGCGGCGCCGCCCGTCACGATGCCGATCAGTGCGACGCCGAGCCCGCAGGCGGCGGCGAACAGCACGGGCCGGCGGGCGCGCCAGCGGCTGACACGGTCGGGACTCCGGCCGGACAGCGACGCGATCATCAGGCGCGAGAACAGGCCGCCCGCCAGGCCGGACAGCACGGCGACGAGCAGGCCCGGCAGCAGCAGGTCGAGCCCGATCGCGGGCGCATGGATGACGCCGAAATACGCGCCATTGCCGTGGGCCGACACGGCCACGAGGCCGGCCAGCACGATGCCTGCGATGATCAGGCCGCTGGAGCGCTGTTCGGGCGCGCGCGCCAGCTCCTCGATGGCGAACATCACGCCGCCCAGCGGCGTGTTGAACGCGGCCGCGATGCCGGCCGCGCCGCCCGCGACGAGCAGCCCGTGGACGCCGACGGCGCTGCCGGCGGGGATCAGCCGGCGCGCCTGCAGCATGACGCCGGCCGCGATCTGCACGGAGGGCCCTTCGCGGCCCAGCGACAGGCCGCCCAGCAGGCCGCCGGCCGTGAGCAGGATCTTGGCCACCGACAGGCGCAGCGACACGAACAGCCCGCGCTCCGCCTCGCCGACCTGGGGCTCCAGCGTGGCCATCACCTGCGGGATGCCGGAGCCGGCGGCGCCGGGCGCGAAGCGGCGCGTGCACCAGACGACGAGCGCGGTGCAGGCCGGCGTCCACACGAGCGGGCTCCACCAGGCCAGGTCGCGCAGCGCGGCGAAGCGGCCGTATGCCGCCTCGGCCAGCCAGGTGAAGCCGACGACCGTGAGGCCGGCCGCGGCGGACAGCAGGACGACGATGGCGCGCACGGTCCACAGGCGCCAGTCGCCCAGTTCGCGGCGCAGGTCCGGCGCCGGGTTCACCGTAGCTCCCACTTATATGGTTGCCCGAATACCATTTTCCGACGACTTGCCGGGTTTTCCGCTATCATTCTTGCATGTCCTCGTCTTTACCACCCACCGTCGCTTCCGAGGCGACCCCGGCGCCGTCGACCCTGCCGTCAACCCGTGTGTTGCGCCAGTTCCGCGTCGTCTTCAATGCCGTCAAAACCCATTTCCGCCAGGTCGAACGCGAAGCGGGCGTCGGCGGCGCCCAGCTGTGGGCGCTGTCCGTCATCGACCGCCGTCCCGGCATCGGCGTGACCGAGCTGGCGCGCGAACTGGACATCCACCAGTCGACCGCCAGCAACCTGATCAAGAGCCTGGTCGAGCGCCGCCTCGTCGCCACGAGCCGCGAAGGCACGGACCGCCGCAGCGTGTCGCTGCGCATCCAGCCCGCCGGCGCCGACGTGCTGCGCAGCGCGCCCCTGCCGTTCGCCGGTGTGCTGCCGGACGCCCTGTCCGCACTGGACGCCGATACGCTGGCCCGCCTGGAACTGGACCTGGGCAAGCTGATCGCGCTGCTCGAAGCGGACGAATCCAGCGCCAACGTCCTGTTGTCGCAAATGTAAAAAGCCGTTCGCCAAAAAAGAAGCTCGCGGCAAGCCGCGAGCCCAAGAGATACATTGGTATCCTCATCGCTGATCGCGAAGGCGGCAACAAAGCAACGACGGCAGCCCCGCTCACACGTTCATTGTCACATAAAACGTGTATTCGAAGCAATCACATTTGTAGCAATACATCAAACCTGCGGGACCGCGCAGCGTGAATGCCTGCCCTCGACGGTGCACGTGTTGCGTTCCCTGCCGTCGCGGTCGTGGACGACCACGCGCCACGTGGCGGGCCCGGTGCGCTCCATCGTCATGAAGCCGAAGCCGTCGATCCACGAACTCATCGCCTCCAGCGCCGCGCCCGGCGCGGGCGAGCGACCGGCCGGTGGCGTCCGCGGCAGCGGCACGATGTCTTCCGCCGTGCCGGCGAAGCCCGCCACGAACTGGGTCGGATGATCGCTGGCAAAACTGGTCTGTTCCCACAGGTGGACGTGGCCGGACAGCAGCATGTCGATGGTCGACGGCAGCAGGCGCGCATCGAGGGCGCCAAAGACCTGCGTGAGACCGGCGTCGCCGCCGAACAGCGTGACGTCTCGCGTGCGCGCATCCTGGTTGGCGCCGAATGCGTACAGCGGATGGTGGTCGACGGCGATGTTGTAGCGCTGGCGGCGCGCGAGCGCCTCGACCTTGCGCCACGTGTCGGTGTAGTGGCCGATGCGCGGGTCGCCCGGCTTGAATCCCTTCCAGTTCGTGTTCGCGCTGTCGAACACGATCAGTTGCGCACCGCCGCCCAGCGGCACGGCGTACGGATCCGTGTAGTCCGCGCGTTCGTCCGCGGCCGGGTCGTCGCAATTCGCGGCCGGATCGTAGGCGTGGGCGTCGAGGAAGCGCCACCAGCCCTGCCCGCCGCGCGCGCACGTCTCGTGGTTGCCGCGCGCGAGCACCCAAGGCGCCGCAGCCAGCAAGGCGCGCGCGGGCGCGAAGAAGTCGGCGTTCCACGCGTCCCACCCATAGCCGTACGGACTGCCCGCGCAGCCCGGGCGGTCCGCCGGGCACGGGTCTTCGCGATAATGAAAATCGCCCACGTGCACGACGAGGTCAGGCTTCCACGCGGCGGCACTGGCGGCCA
>JBJMVU010000144.1:0-14299 GCA_045810485.1 Massilia sp.
ACGAATAGCGTGCGAGCGGCGGGCATTACAGGCGCATGGGTAGAATCTCCTTGAACGATCCCATATTCTAGCAGGAGATTTGCATCGAACCTCAACACTTCGTCGTCGTCACCATCGGCTCGGCCGGCGACCTGTTTCCGTTCCTCGCGCTGGCGCTGGCGCTGCGCGCACGCGGCCACCGCGTGAGCTTTCTCGCGCCCGAACAGCACGGCCCGTGGGTGCGGCCGACCGGCTTGCCGTTCACGGGCCTGCCCGCGGACGAAGCCGTGCTGCGTGACCCCGACCTGTGGCATCCCACGCGCGGCTTCGGCGTCGTGTGGCGCGCGACGCGGCCGGCGATGGCGCGCATCGTTCCCTTCGTCGCAGCGCTGCCGGCGGAGGAACGCTGCGTGCTGCTCGTGCATCCGCTCGCGCTGCCGGAGGCGGACCTGTGCCGCGCGGCGCATCCCGGCATCAAAATCGCGGCCGCCTACCTCGCGCCGGCCAACCTGATGACGGTGCACGATCCGTTGATGGTGGGCCCGTGGCGCGTGCCGCCGTGGGTGCCGCTGGCTGCGCGCCGCGCGTTCTGGCGCTGGGTGGGCCGGCGCTTCATCGATCCCGTCGCGTTGGCGGACATCAACGCGGCGCGCACGACGCATGGATTGACACCGGCGCCGTCGCTGATGGACTGGATCGCGTCCGTGCCCGACCTGTCGCTGACG
Organism: Massilia sp.; assembly: GCA_045810485.1. Taxonomy (GTDB): domain Bacteria; phylum Pseudomonadota; class Gammaproteobacteria; order Burkholderiales; family Burkholderiaceae_D; genus Telluria. The sequence goes on from JBJMVU010000144.1 coordinate 705, forward strand.
CTGTTCCCCGACTGGTTCGCGCCCACGCAGCCGGACTGGCCGCAACCGCTGGTGCGCGGCGATTTTCCCCTGTTCGACCCGAACGCGGAGGCAACGCTGTCGGCCGATCTGGTCGCGTTTTTGAAGGCGGGAACGCCGCCGCTCGTGTTCACGCACGGCACCGGCAACACGCAGGCGGCCGCGTATTTTTGCGCTGCCTGCGCGGCCGCGCAACGCCTGGGCCGACGCGCCGTCTTCCTGACGCCGCACCGCGACCAGGTCCCGGCCGACCTGCCGCCGTCGATGCTATGGCAGGACTACGTGCCGCTGCGCACACTCCTGCCGCATGCGGCGGCGCTCGTCCACCACGGCGGCATCGGCACGACGGCGGAAGCGCTGCGCGCGGGGACGCCGCAGCTCGTCGTGCCGCTGGCGCACGACCAGTTCGACAATGGGGCGCGCGTGACGGCGCTCGGCGTCGGCGCGAGCCTGCCGGCGGCGCGGCTGAACGAACGGCGGCTCGTGCGCGCGCTGGGCGATCTGCTGGCGGCGCCGGGCCTGGCCGAACGGACGCGGGCGGTGGCGGGGCGATTCCAGCCGGCGGCTGGAATCGACAGGATGTGCGATGCGCTCGAAGGTCTGGCAGGATCGTGACGCGTCAATCCTTGTGCCAGAACCCCGCATGCGCTTCCCGTGCCTCGTCCTCCCTGAGCGGCCCGATCACCTCCGTTGCCCGCTGGCCCCGCGCGAACACGTCGCGGCAGGGCAGGGACAGCGTCGGGTTCTCCGGGTCGCTGCCGGTCAGCGCCAGCAGGCTCGTCTCCGACATGCCGTAGACGACGCGCCCCACGCCGCTCCAGTACGTGCCGCCCGCGCACATCGCGCACGGTTCCGCATTGCTGTACAGCGTGGCGCCGGCCAGTTCGGCCGGGCCGAAGCTGCGCGACGCCTGGCGTAACGCGTTCATCTCGGCGTGCGCCGTGCGGTCCGTGGACGAATCGTTCATCGCCTCCGCGATGACGGTGCCGTCGGCGCCGACGACGAGGGCCGCGAACGGGTGGTGGCCTTCGTCGCGCGAGCGCTGCGCCAGCGCGTACACGCGGGTCAGGAAGGCGTGGTCCTGCGGGGTCGGCGCGCTCATGTCGCTCATTTTGGAATCGTGCCTTCCACGCCCTGCACGTACCAGTTCATGCCTTTCAGGTCCGCCAGCGACAGTTCCGAACCGGCGGCGACCTTGAGCGCGCCCGACTGGTCTTTCAGCGGCCCCTGGAACGGCTTGAGCCTGTCCCCGATGAGCGCGGCCTTCTTCGCTTCGAACAGCTTCGCCGTATCGGCGGGGATCGCGGCGTTCAGCGGCGACATCTTGACCATGCCTTCCATCAGGCCGCCGCGTACCTCGGCGCTCTTCCACGTGCGGGCCATCACGGCCTGCGCGGTGCGGGTATAGAAGTCGCCCCACGAATTCGTCGTCGCCGTGAGGTGTGCCTTCGGTGCGAACTTCACCATGTCGGAGTCCCAGCCGAACGCGTACTTGCCTTTTTCCTGCGCCACCTGCAGCGTGGCCGGCGAATCCGTGTTCTGCGTGAGCACGTCGGCGCCCTGCGCGATCAGCGTCTCGGCGGCCTGGCGTTCCTTGGCGGGGTCGTACCAGCTGTTGATCCACACGACCTTCGTCCTGATGGCCGGATTCACGCTCTGCGCGCCGAGCGTGTACGCGTTGATGTTGCGGATCACTTCCGGCACGGGGAACGAGCCGACGAAGCCGATGGTGCCCGTCTTGCTCATCTTCGCCGCGATGACGCCCTGCAGGTACGTGCCTTCGTACTGGCGCGTCTCGTACACGCCCATGTTCTTCGCCAGCTTGAAGCCCGTGGCGTGTTCGAACACGACGTCCGGGAAGGCCTTCGCGACCTTCTCCGTCGGGTTCATGAAGCCGAACGACGTCGTGAAAATCAGCTTGTTGCCGTCTACGGCCAGCTTGCGGATGACGCGCTCGGCGTCCGCGCCTTCCGGCACGTTCTCGACATAGGTGGTGACGGCCTTGCCGGCCAGCGCCTTTTCCATGGCCTGGCGACCCTGTTCGTGGGCGTACGTCCAGCCGGCGTCGCCGACGGGGCCGACGTAGACGAAGGCGACTTTCAGCGGATCGGCCGCGTGCGCGGGCAGCGCGGCGCTCAGGGACGACATGAGGGCGAGGGCGAGCAGTGTGCGACGGTTCATGGTGTTCCTCTTTCAGTGAATGATGGATGGATCAGAAGTGGTATTCGGCGCGGACCATCGGGGTCTTCGCGGTGGCGCCCGGTGCGACGTCTTCCGGGTTGCCGAACTTGTTCTTCCAGTACTGGTATTCGACGCCCAGTTTCAGCGTGTTCTTCGCCGCGCCGATGGCCGGACTCAGGTCGTACATGACCTGCATGTCGACGTTGATCTCGACGGCCGTCGGGCCGCCGAATTCGTTACGGCCCTTCGTGCCGATGTAGTTGGCGTAGCCTTCGAACGACAGCGGCACGCCCAGCGTGAACGGGATGCCCCACGCGGCCGACAGCATCGCGTGCGTCTTGTACGTGTAGCGCGCGGTGGAGGTGTTCGTGAAGCCGTTGAATGGTGCGTTGCTCTCGCGCAGGGCGAGCAGGCTGACGTCGAGGAAGCCCGGCACGTCGAACATCAGGGTCGGGCCCAGCACCAGCATGCGCTTCTTGGAGTTGTACCCCGCGTCCGTCTTGCTGTTGACGTCGAAGCCGCCGGTGACGCCGACGCCGCGCACCGGACCGAAGGCGAGGTTCGCGCCCGTCACCTTGCCCAGGTCGAGCGTGTGGCGGTACAGGGCATAGGCTTCGTGCGCGCCGCTGGATGCGCCCACGGCGGACGGATCGTGCGAGTCGGAGAACAGGAAGTCGACGCTGAAGAAGTTCTTGCCGTACTTGTAGCCGCTGACGTTGGAGAAGTTGATGACGTGCTTGGTGATGTCCTCGCCGTTGTACGGTTCGGAGAACTTGGTGCCGTAGCGCCAGCTGAGCGACGTGTCGCTCCAGTCGGCGGCATGGGCGGCGGTGGTGCAGAAGGCGGCGAGGAGGGCGAGACAGGCAGGCGTCTTCATTCGGTTTCCTTGTTATGGTGGGCGGGCGTTGCGGATTGCATCCGATCGCGAACGGAATTGGATGCAATCTCCATCTCATCCTTATGCAAGGAGCGGGCCAGGCCGTTCAACGTTCGCCCAGCGCTTCCGCCAGGTTGACCTTGCGATCCTGTTCGGCCAGGTGCAGGCGCGCCTCGATCTCGAGCAGGTGGTGTTCGATGAGTGCCGTCGCGCGCTCCGCATCGCCGTTCTCGATCAGCGTGAGCAGGTCGTGATGGTCATGGTTGCCGCACATGGGCGCGCCCGGGTTTTCGTACTGCGCGATGATCAGCGAGCAGCGCGACACCAGTTCGGCCATGAAGCGCTGCAGCACGGCGTTGCCCGCCAGTTCCGCCAGCAGCAGGTGGAATTCGCCGCCCAGGCGGATCCACGCGGTGCGGTCGGCCCCGTGGCGCGCCGCCTCCTCGGCATCGATGGCCGTACGGATCGCGTGCAGCGACGCGGGCGTCGCGCGCTTGACGACGAGCGGCACGATCTCGCGCTCCAGCGCGCGCCGCGCGGCGAATACGTCGCGCGCTTCCTTCGGCGTGGGCGAGGCGACGACGGCGCCGCGGTTCGGACGCAGTTCGATGATGTGGTCGTGCGCGAGGCGCTGCAGGGCCTTGCGCACGGTGGTCCGGCTCACGTCGTACAGCGCGCAGAAATCCGCTTCGCCCAGGCGGGTGCCGGGCGGCAGGCGGTGGCTCATCACGGCGTTGACAACGGCGCGGTAGATGCGCTCGTCGACGGCGGTGAGTCCGCGCTTGCGGGCTGGCGTGGAACGGGGGGGCGGCGCGGCGGCGGTGTCGGTCATGCTTGTCTCCAGGTCGGGGTGCGATTGGCGACACAGGAAGCAGGAATCGTGCGCACGCATGTCCGTACGCAATGCCGCACCGGCGGCAGGCACGTGCCCGTTTTCGGTGAGACCGTGAACCGCGGCGGTGCGGTTTGTATACAAGTCGTGCGTCATGCGCCGCCGGTGCGGTGGGCACGCAAATTGCAAACGACAACCACGTTTTGTATACAAAGATTGGAGCCAGAATGAACGATCCCCACGAAAGGAGCGAACCGCGCCTGCGGCTGCTCGGGATCTCGAAGATCTACCCGTCCGTCGTCGCCAACGCGGACGTGAATCTCACCGTCATGCCGGGCGAGATCCACGCCGTGCTGGGCGAGAACGGGGCCGGCAAGAGCACCCTCATGAAGATGATCTACGGTGTCACGAAGCCGGACGCCGGCGAGATCATGTGGGAAGGGCGGCAGGTGCGCATCGATTCGCCGTCGGCCGCGCGCCGCCTCGGCATCGGCATGGTGTTCCAGCACTTCGCCCTGTTCGAGACGCTCACCGTCGCCGAAAACATCGCGCTCGCGCTGGACGGGAAGACGACGCCGAAATCACTCGCGCCGCGCATTCGCGCGGTCTCGGAACAATACGGCCTGCCGCTCGACCCGGACCGCCTCGTGCACAGCATGTCGGTCGGCGAGCGCCAGCGCGTGGAGATCGTGCGCTGCCTGCTGCAGTCGCCGCGCCTGCTGATCATGGACGAACCGACGTCGGTGCTCACGCCGGACGCCGTGCAGACGCTGTTCGTGTCGCTGCGCCGGCTGCGCGACGAAGGCGTCAGCATCCTCTATATCAGCCACAAGCTGGACGAGATCCAGGCCCTGTGCGACCGCGCCACCGTGCTGCGTGCAGGGCGCGTGGCCGGTACCGCCAACCCGCGCGAGGAAACGGCGCATTCGTTGGCCGAACTGATGATCGGTGGCGACCTCCCCACGTGCACGCTGACGCCGCGCGCGCCGGGTGACGTGGCGCTGGCGCTGGATGCGTTCGACCTGCCGGGGGCGGAGCCGTTCGGCACGACGCTGCGCGGCATCGCGCTGGACGTGCGCGCCGGCGAGATCGTCGGCCTGGCCGGCGTCTCGGGCAACGGCCAGCAGGAGCTGCTCAAGGCCATCTCGGGCGAGCGGCTCGCGCCTGCCGCGGCATCCATCCGCCTGTTCGGCAAGGACGTCGGCCGCCTCGACGCGGCCGCGCGCCGCCGCCTGGGTCTCGGCTTCGTCCCGGAAGAGCGGCTGGGCCGTGGCGCGGTGCCCGCGCTGTCGCTCGCCGATAATGCGCTGCTGACCGGCTACCTGAACCCGGATGCCGGCATGGCGACGGGCGGTGTGATCCGGCGCGGCGCCGTGCGCGCGTTTGCCGGCGCCGTCATCGAGCGCTTCAAGGTCAAGTGCGGCGGCGCGTCGTCCGCCGCCGCGAGTCTCTCGGGCGGCAACCTGCAGAAATTCATCGTCGGGCGCGAGATCCGCCTGGCGCCCAGGGTGATGGTCGTGGCGCAGCCCACGTGGGGTGTCGACGTCGGCGCCGCCATGCTGATCCGCCAGGCCATCATCGACCTGCGCGACGCGGGCGTGGCCGTCCTCGTCGTGTCGGAAGAACTCGACGAACTGTTCATGATGTGCGACCGCATCGCCGTGCTGGCCAAGGGCCGCCTGTCGCCCGTCGTGCCCACGAGCGCCACCAGCGTCGACCAGATCGGCCGCTGGATGGGCGGCGATTTCGATTTTCAAGGAGTGTCCCATGTCCCGGCTTGAAGCCCGTCCCGAACCCTCGCGCGCGATGATGCTGTCGTCGCCGCTCATTGCCGCCGCGGCGATGCTCGTCTCCGGTTCGCTGCTGTTCCTGTTCCTCGGCCAGGCGCCGCTGCACGCGTTCCACGTGTACTTCGTGCAGCCGCTGACCTCGATGTACGGCATCGGCGAACTGCTGCTCAAGGCCACGCCCCTGACCCTTTGCGGCGTGGGGCTCGCCATCGGCTTTCGCGCCAACGTCCACAACATCGGCGCGGACGGCCAGCTGACGATGGGCGCCGTGGCCGCCGGCTGCGTCGCGCTGTACTTCGACGGCGCCAAGGGGCCGTGGCTGCTGCCGCTGATGATCCTGGCCGGCGCGCTGGGGGGCGCCGGATGGGCGGCCGTGCCCGCGCTGCTGCGCACGCTTTTCAACACGAGCGAGATCCTCGTGTCGCTGATGCTCGTGTACGTCGCCTACCTGTTCCTCGGCTATCTCGTGCACGGACCCGTGCGCGACCCGGCCGGCTACAACTTCCCGCAATCGAAAATGTTCGCCGATGCCGCCATGCTGCCGCTGCTGAAGGAAGGCCTGCGCGTGAATGCCGCGTTCCTGCTGTCGCTCGTGGCGGTCGCGGGCGCGTGGTTCTTTTGCCGCCACAGCTTCGCGGGCTACCGCATGCAGGTGTCCGGCATGGCGCCGGCCGCCGCGCTGTATGCCGGGTTTTCCGAACCAAAGAACGTGTGGATCGCATTCCTGACGAGCGGCGCGCTGGCCGGCGTGGCGGGCGTGGGCGAAGTGGCGGGGCCGTTGGGCCAGCTGCAGGCGTCGGTGTCGCCCGGCTACGGCTTCGCCGCCATCATCGTCGCCTACGTGGGCCGGCTGCATCCCGTCGGCGTGCTGCTGGCATCCCTGTTGATGTCGCTGCTGTACATCGGCGGCGAGACGGCGCAGATCGAGCTGCAGCTGCCGTCCGCCATCACCGGCCTGTTCCAGGGCCTGCTGCTGTTCTACCTGCTGGCGGCCGACCTGTTCATCCATTACCGCATCAAGCCCCGCAAGCCCGCGGTGGCCATGCCCGTCGTCGCCAGGGAGGCCGCATGAATGCCGATTACTTCGTCGCCTTCCTCGCCAGCACGGCGGGCGCCGCGACGCCGCTCGTCCTTGCGTCGACGGGAGAATTGGTGGCGGAACGTTCCGGCGTCATCAACCTGGGCCTGGAGGGCATCATGCTCGTCGGGGCCGTCGCAGGCTTTTCCGTCACCCTGCACACGGGCTCCGCGGCCATGGGCCTCGCCGCCGCGCTCCTCGCGGGCATGGCGATGGCGCTGCTGTTCGGCGTGCTGGTGCTCACCCTGCAGACGAACCAGGTCGCGACGGGCCTGGCGCTGACCTTGTTCGGCATCGGCCTGTCCGCGTTCGCGGGGCGCGACCTCGTCGGCCAGACCGTGGCGCCGCTGCCCCGGCTGCACGTGCCCCTGCTGTCCGACCTGCCGTTCGCCGGGCCGCTGCTGTTCTCGTTCGATGCGCTGGTGTATGCGTCGCTGGCCCTCGTGCTGGTCACGGGCTGGATGCTGGCGCGCACGCGACTGGGCCTCTTGATCCGTGCCGTCGGCGAGGCGCCGCACAGCGCCCACGCGATCGGCATGCCGGTCGTGAAGCTGCGCTATGCGACCGTGCTGGCGGGCGGCGCGCTGGCAGGGCTCGGCGGTGCCTACCTGTCGCTGGCGCTGACCCCGATGTGGGTCGAGGGCATGACGGCCGGCCGCGGCTGGATCGCACTGGCGCAGGTCGTGTTCGCGACGTGGAAGCCGCGCGGCCTGTTGCTGGGGGCCTATCTGTTCGGCGGGGTGACGGTGTTGCAATTCCACGGCCAAGGGCTTGGCGTGCCGATCCCGTCCGAGTTCCTGTCGATGCTGCCCTACCTGGCGACGATCGCCGTGCTGGTCGTCATCTGCCGCGATCCGCGCACGATCCTGCTGAACAAGCCGGTATCGCTGGGCCAGAACTTCAAGGCCGACTAGGCAACGGCGCGACGCGCTTTCGCGAAGCGGGCAAGAATAGAGGTTGCCATCGTCAAGGAGAAGCGGCATGCAAAGAAGCGCACTCGTCGTGGGCGCCAGCGGCATCGGCGGCCACGCCACGGCACGGGAACTGCTGGCTCACGGCTGGACCGTGTACGGCCTCGCGCGTCGTCCACCCGCCGACCTGCCGGGCCTGATCCCCGTGCCGGCCGACCTGATGGACCCGGAACGCCTCGGGGAGGCGCTCGCGACCGCATTCGGCGGAGGTGGCACGACGGGGCCGACGCACGTCTTCATCACGACGTGGATGCGCCAGGACAGCGAGGCGGAAAACATCCGCGTCAACGCCGCGCTCGTGCGCAACCTGCTGGATGCGCTCAGCAGCCGCAAGACGCTGCGCCACGTGGCCCTGGTCACGGGTCTGAAGCACTACCTCGGCCCGTTCGAGGCCTACGCCAGTTCGGGCACCTTGCCCGACACGCCGCTGCGCGAATCCCAGCCGCGCCTGCCTCTCGACAATTTTTATTACGCGCAAGAAGACGAGGTGTACGCGGCGGCCGCGCGCGACCGCTTCACGTGGACCGTGCACCGGCCGCACACGGTCATCGGCATGGCCGTCGGCAATGCGATGAACCTGGGCACGACCTTGGCCGTGTACGCGTCGATCTGCAAGGCCACGGGCCGGCCGTTCCGCTTCCCCGGTTCGCGGGCGCAGTGGGAGGGCCTGTCCGACGTGACGGACGCGCGCATGCTCGCGAAGCAGCTGCGCTGGGCGGCGGATCACGACGCCGCGCGTAACGAAGCCTTCAACATCACGAACGGCGATTATTTCCGCTGGAGCTGGCTGTGGCGCCGCCTGGCCGCGTGGTTCGGCGTGCAGGCGGCCGGCTTCGAGGGAGAGACGCGGCCGCTCGAGGCCGAGATGGCGAACGACCACGCCGTCTGGCGCGAGATCGCCACGCGGCACAAGCTCGTCGAGGCGGACCTGAACCGGCTCGTATCGCCGTGGCACACCGACCTCGACCTCGGCCGTCCCATCGAAGTGATGACCGACATGGCGAACAGCCGCCGCCTCGGCTTTGCCGCTTGGCAGTCGACCGAGGATGCGTTCTTCGACCTGTTTGCCGAGTTGCGGGCGAGGGGGCTGATTCCCTAAACTCCGTCGTTCCCGCCTGCGCGGGAACGACGAGCTATTGTGCCCGACCGCACCGACATCCAGGCCCGCGCGTGCTGGAATGAGGCATCGTGAAGCGTCCGGAGCCCCAAGCATGCGCGATCAACCCAGTAAACAACAGCCAGGCCACGTGCGCGTGCGCGGCGCGCGCGAGCACAATCTGAAAAACGTCGACCTCGACATCCCGCGCGACGCGCTCGTCGTGTTCACGGGTGTCTCCGGCTCGGGCAAGTCGTCGCTCGCGTTCGGGACGCTGTACGCGGAAGCGCAGCGGCGCTACCTGGAATCCGTGTCGCCATACGCACGCCGGCTGTTCCACCAGATGCCCGTGCCGGAAGTGGACGACATCGACGGCCTGCCGCCCGCCGTCGCCCTGCAGCAGCAGCGGGGCACGCCGACGACGCGCTCGTCCGTCGGCAGCGTCTCGACGTTGTCGAACTCCCTGCGCATGCTGTATTCGCGCGCCGGCGATTACCCGCCCGGCCAGGAACTGCTGTACGCCGAATCGTTTTCGCCCAACACGGCGGAGGGCGCGTGTCCGCAGTGCTCGGGCCTGGGCCGCGTGTACGACGCGACCGAACAGTCGATGGTGCCGGACGACAGCCTGACCATCCGCGAGCGCGCCGTCGCCGCGTGGCCGCCGGCGTGGCACGGCCAGAACCTGCGCGACATCCTCGTCACGATGGGCTACGACGTCGACACCCCGTGGCGCGACCTGCCGAAGAAGGTCCGCGACTGGATCCTGTTCACGGACGAGACGCCCACCGTGCCCGTGTACGCCGGGCTCACGCCGGAGGAGACGCGCCGCGCCCTCAAGCGCAAGGAGACGCCCAGCTACCAGGGCACGTTCAGCGGCGCGCGCCGCTACGTGCTGCAGACGTTCGCCAACACGGAAAGCGCGTCGATGAAGAAGCGCGTGACGCGCTACATGGTGAGCATGGAATGCCCGCTGTGCCAGGGCCGCCGCCTGCGCCAGGAAGCGTTGTCCGTGACGTTCGCCGGCATGGACATCATGACGCTGTCGCGCGTCCCGCTCGAACGCCTCGCCGCGCTGCTGCGGCCCTACGCGGACGGCACGGCGCCGAAAGGCAAGGCGCGCGCCGATAAACATCCGGAGCAGCTGATCGTCACGCAGCGCATCGCGGCGGACCTGTGTGCGCGGCTCGACACGATGCTGGCGCTGGGCCTCGGCTACCTGGCGCTGGAGCGCAGCACGCCGACGCTGTCGCCGGGCGAGCTGCAGCGACTGCGCCTCGCGACGCAGGTGAGATCGAACCTGTTCGGCGTCGTGTACGTGCTGGACGAGCCGTCGGCCGGCCTGCATCCGGCCGACACGGAAGCGCTGCTGGAAGCGCTCGCGCGCCTGAAGGCGGCCGGCAATTCGCTGTTCGTCGTCGAGCATGCGCTGGACGTGATCCGGCACGCGGACTGGATCGTCGACGTCGGCCCGCAGGCGGGCGAGCAGGGCGGGCAGATTCTATATAGCGGTCCGCCCGACGGTTTGCGCGCCGTGGCGGGCTCGCACACGCGGCGCTACCTGTTCACGGATGCGCAAGACGCTGCGCACCCACCCGCGCGCACGCCGCGCGCGCCGACGGGCTGGCTGCGGCTGGAAGGGGTCACGCGCAACAACCTGCACGACCTGGCCGTCTGCTTCCCGCTCGGCGTGATGACGGGCGTGACGGGCGTGTCGGGCTCGGGCAAGTCGACGCTCGTGAGCCAGGTGCTCGTCGACCTCGTCGCCGCGGCGCTGGGGCAGGGCGCCGCCGAGGAGGACGCCGAGGAGGGCATGGACCTCGAACGCGAGGCCGACATCCCGACCGTCGGCCACATCGCGGGGCCCATGCACGGCATCCGCCGCCTCGTGCGCGTGGACCAGAAGCCGATCGGCCGCACGCCCCGGTCGAATCTCGCCACGTACACGGGCCTGTTCGACCAGGTGAGAAAACTGTTCGCGGCGACGCCGGCCGCGAAGAAGCGCCGCTACGACGCCGGCCGGTTCTCGTTCAATGTGGCGAAGGGGCGCTGCGAGCATTGCGCGGGCGAGGGCTTCGTCATGGTCGAGCTGCTGTTCCTGCCGAGCGTGTACGCGCCTTGCCCCACGTGCGGCGGCGCGCGCTACAACGCCGACACGCTGTCGATCCGCTACAACGACCGCAATATCGCGGACGTGCTGGGCATGACGGTCGACGAGGCGCACGCGTTCTTCGCGGACGTGGAACCCGTCGCGCGGCCGCTCTCGGTGCTGCGCGAGGTGGGACTGGGCTATCTGCGGCTGGGGCAGAGCGCGACGGAACTGTCCGGCGGCGAGGCCCAGCGCATCAAATTGGCGACGGAACTGCAGCGCGCCGGCCGCGGCGGAAGCTTATATGTGCTGGACGAGCCGACGACGGGCCTGCACCCGCTCGACGCCGACCGCCTGCTGGCCCAGCTCGACCGTCTCGTTGACGCGGGCAACACCGTCATCATGGTCGAGCACACCATGCGCGTGGTGGCCGCGTGCGACTGGATGATCGACATCGGCCCGGGTGCGGGCGACGCCGGCGGCAAGGTGGTGGCGGAGGGGCCGCCGGCGGACGTCGCAACGGCAAGGAACAGCCGCACGGCGCCGTATCTTGCGGCGTTCATGGCAAGATCGCCCTAACCTCGGCGATTCCGCTGATAAATACGCCGCATTACCGCCGACTTGGTAAAAAAGCACGTTCAAGAGAACGCGCCGGATTCTTTGCTTGCGTTACACTTGGGATATTTTTTTCATAAGAGTAACGACACAGCATGGCCGGTTCGAGTATCGATAGAGACCAATTCCGACGCATCCTGTCGCGCAACGTCGCCATGCCGCTGGGCATGGGGGTACTCAGCGCGCTCGTGTTCGTCGGTATCATCGCCTACCTCATCAATGTCCTGAGCTGGGTCGAGCATTCCGAGCACGTGATCGGGCGCGCCAACGAGGTCACCCGCCTGTCGTCCGACATGGAGGCCGGCATGCGCGGCTACGTCCTGTCCGGCGACGACGATTTCCTCGCGCCTTACCTGGCGGCCAAGCCGCGCATGGATGCCGAGCTCAGGAACCTGGCCCGGCTCGTGGGCGACAATCCGACGCAGGTCGACCGGATCGAACGGGTGCGCGCTGCGCAGGTCCAGTGGCAGGCGTTCGCCGAAGAGATGATCGCACGCCGTGGCAAGAACGCCGATTTCGTCGAGATCGTCCAGGGCATCAAGTCCGGCCGCGGCAAGGTGCTGACCGACCAGGTCCGGCGCGAATTCCTCGATTTCATCATGGAAGAGCAGCGCATCCTGCAGGAACGGAATGCCACGTCGCGCTCCGTGATCGCATGGTCCGTCGCCGCCTTCCTCGCGTTCAGCCTGATCGTGGCCGGCCTGCTCGCGCTGTTCGGCCGGCGCGATCTGCAGGCGCTGTCCAGGTCGTACAGCGACATCCTCCAGCACGAGGAAGACCACAATGCCCAGCTGGTGCAGCAGGCCTGGCTGCGCACGGGCCAGACGGAACTCGCCGGCAAGACGACCGGCATCATCAGCCTGGAACCGCTGGCCGACGCCGTGCTGAACTACGTGGCGCATTACCTGAACGGCGTGGTCGCCGCGATGTACGTGCGCGCCGAGGATGGCACGCTCACGCGCATCGGCGCCTATGGCTTCGCGCACGACGACACGGACCGTGGCCGCATCGTGCAGCCGAACGAATCGCTGGCCGCGCAGGCTGCCAACCAGAACCGCATCGTCACGCTGCGCGAACTGCCGCCGGACTACATCAAGGTCGGCTCGGCGCTGGGCGAGACGGCGCCGCGCGAACTCCTGATCGCGCCCGTGTCCAACTTCGGCAGGATCAAGGGCGTCATCGAGATCGGCTTCCTGCACCCCGTGCGCGAGCGCGACGTCCAGTTCATGGAGACGATCGCCGCCTCGGTCGGCGCCGCCATCGCGGGCGTGCTGCACCGCCAGCGCCTGCAGGCCGCGCTGGAAGAGCAGCAGGCCCTGAACGAGGAATTGCAAGTGCAGCAGGAAGAGCTGCGCACGGCCAATGAAGAGCTGGAAGAACAGTCGCGCGCGCTGGAAGAATCGCAGTCGGCGCTGGAAAACCAGCAGGCGGAACTGGAGCAGACGAACGAACAGCTGGCCGAGCAGGCCGCCAATCTCGACAACAAGAACAGCGCGCTGGTACAAGCCCAGGATCAATTGCGCGAGCGTGCGCTGGAACTGGAGCGCGCGAGCCGCTACAAGTCCGAGTTCCTCGCGAACATGTCGCATGAACTGCGCACGCCGCTGAACTCGTCGCTGATCCTCGCCAAGCTGCTGGCCGACAATGCGGGCGGCAACCTGAACGATGAGCAGGTGCGGTTTGCCCAGACGATTTATTCGGCCGGCAACGACCTGCTGAACCTGATCAACGACATCCTCGACATTTCCAAGGTCGAGGCGGGCAAGCTGGAACTCGTGCCGGAAGACTTGCCGCTGCGCCGCGTCATCGAGGGGCTGGCGCGCGTGTTCGAACCGCTGGCGCGCCAGAAGAGCCTGGCGTTCAGCCTGACCGTCGAGCCGAACGTGCCGATCAGCATCCACACGGACCGCCAGCGCCTGGAGCAGATCCTCAAGAATTTGCTGTAGAACGCCGTCAAGTTCACGGACAAGGGCAAGGTGGACCTAACAGTGAGCGCCATCACGGATGGATGGATCAAGTTCTCCTTGGAGGATTCAGGATTCGGAATAGTG
>JBJMVU010000145.1:0-15480 GCA_045810485.1 Massilia sp.
GCCCGGGCGAGACCTCGGTCAACTTCCACCAGGGCGCCGACGGCAAGGGCGCCACCTTTACCGTGCTGGAAGTGACGAACACGGCCGGCCAGAGCTTCCTGGTGGGCGGCTACAACCCGCAAAGCTGGGCGTCGGACGAAGGCTGGCACGAGACCCAGCGCGACTGGCAGCGCACGGCCTTCCTGTTCAACATGACGAGCCCGGCCGTGTACCGCCAGGTCCTGACCGACTACGTGCTGCCGAGCCAGGGCCTGCGCCAGACGTACAACGAGGTGGGCTACGGTCCCATCTTCGGCTCGGGGCCGGACCTGTTCGTCAACGACGAGCTGACGGCGGCCACGTCGTGGCAACTGAGCTACGGGAACCCGGCGCACGAGGGCTTCAGCATCGTCGACGGCAGCCTGCACGGCGAGATCGTGAAGCTGGACGCGATGGAAGTGTTCGCGATTTCACCCGTGCCGGAGCCAGGCAACGCGGCGATGCTGCTGGCGGGTATCTGCATCCTGGGCGTCACGGTGCGCAGGCGCACACTGTAGGGTGGGGCGATTGATGCCGGGGGCATCAATCACGTGCCCGCGCGAACGCCGGCACGGCGTCAACGTACGCGTGGGCTCGGGGAGCCCACCCTACCAAGCTGTGGCATGATGAATGGGAGCGTCGCGCTCCCGTTTTCTTTGACCCTGTGCCATTGCCCATGATCTGGATCCCGAGACTCTGCCTCTTCCTGCTCCTCGCCGCCGTCCTGACGGCACCGGCCCGCGCCCAATTCGCTAGCGCCCCCCATCTCCAGCCGGACCAATTGGCCATCGTCATCAACGATGCCGAGCCGAACAGCGTCAAGGTCGGCGAGTACTACCGCAAGCGGCGCGGCATCCCGGCCGCCAACGTCGTGCACGTGCGCATTCCCGGCAAGCCGCACGAGATCAGCCCGTCACGCTTCGCGGCGCTGAAGGAAGAGATCGACGCCCACCTGCGGCCCGAGGTGCAGGCCGTGCTGATGGTGTGGACGGCGCCGTACAAGGTCGCGTGCAATTCGATCACGGGCGCCTACAGCCTCGGGTTCGATCCCGACCAGTGCATCAGGACGTGTGTGCCGGGCCGGCCGAGTCCTTACTTCAATTCCAGTTCCGCACGTCCCTACACGGACCTGAACGTCCGCATCTCGATGCTGTTGCCGACGGAATCCGTGGAGGAGGCGAAAGCGCTCATCGACCGCGGCGCCGGGGCCGGTTTCCGGATCGTGCCCGCCACCGCCTATTTCCTGGCGACGTCGGAAAAGGCGCGCAACTCGCGCGCCCCGTTCTTCCCGCCGGCCGGCAGGATCGCCGCGCGCAAGCTGACGACGAAGCCGATGCAGGCCGACGTGCTGGAAGGTGCGCAGGACGTCATGCTGTATGAGACGGGCATGGCCGAGGTCGACAAATTGGACACGCTCCACTTCCTGCCCGGCGCGCTGGCCGACCACCTGACGTCCCTGGGCGGCGACCTGCTGGGCGACGAGCAGATGAGCAGCCTGCGCTGG
This sequence comes from Massilia sp., assembly GCA_045810485.1. Lineage (GTDB taxonomy): Bacteria > Pseudomonadota > Gammaproteobacteria > Burkholderiales > Burkholderiaceae_D > Telluria. Next base: position 1,523 of record JBJMVU010000145.1, read on the forward strand.
CTGGAAGCGGGCGCGACCGCAAGCTACGGCACCGTCAGCGAGCCGTGCAACCACTGGCAGAAGTTCCCGAACCCGGCTGTGCTGCTCAGGCACTATGTGCAGGGGAACAGCGCGATCGAAGCCTACTGGAAGAGCGTCGCCTGGCCCATCCAGGGCCTGTTCATCGGCGAGCCCCTGGCCGCACCCTATCGGAAACGTTGAGGCAAGTGTCGAATTGGTCCGTTCGGACTAATCCGTAGTCATGATGTTGTCAATTTGCGCATTTAATATACATTTGTTAAGTGTTGCGCTGACAAATCATTTCTAGGATACCCATGACACATTTGCACTCTCCAGGACGCATGACCGTGCTGGCAGCCCTGCTGGCAGGCCTGTCGGCACCCGTGTTCGCCGCGCCGGGCGGCGTCGTCATCAGCCAGGTCTACGGCGGCGGCGGCAATTCCGGCGCCACCTACAAGAACGATTACATCGAGCTGCTGAACACGGGCGACACGGCCGTCACGCTGACGAACTGGAGCGTGCAATACGCATCGGCCACGGGCACGACCTGGCAAGTGACGAAGCTGCCCGCCAGCGTGACCCTGGCGGCCGGCCAGTACTACCTCGTGCACGAGGCGCAGGGCAGCGGCGGCACGGACGCGCTGACGCCGGACGCGACCGGCACCATCCCGATGAGCGCGACGGCCGGCAAGGTCGCGCTCGTCAACACGACGACGGCGCTGGCCGGCGGCAAGCCGGTCGACAACGTCGTCGACCTCGTCGGTTTCGGCGCCACCGCCGGCTATTACGAGGGCTCGGGCGCGACGCCGGCGCCGTCGAATGCGCTGGCTGTTCTGCGCAAGAACAATGGCTGCCTAGACTCCAACGACAACAGCGTCGACTTCGTCACCGGCGCGGCCAGCCCGCGCACCACGGGCAGCGACCGCGTGTCGTGCAGCGGCGCGCCGCTGCCGCAGCCGATCGTGCTCGCGTGCCCGGGCAGCGTGGGCATCGACGTCGGTACCGGCGCGACCGCGCCGCTGCAGGCGAGCGACGCCGACAGCCTCGTCAACAGCGCCGTCATCAGCAAGGGGGCGGTGTCCGGCATCAGCCTGACGGGCTTCACGGCCGCGACCGTCGACAACCGCACGGCGACCGCCAACCTCGTCGTCGACGCGAGCCTGCCGGCCGGCACGTATCCGGTCGAGATCACGTTCGCCAACGACGCGAGCCAGACCGCGAGCTGCACCGTCAACGTGGCCGTCAGCGGTCTCGTCACAATCCCGCGGATCCAGGGAGGCGGCCTGGCGAGTCCGTACGTGAACACGGTGCAGTCGACGACCGGCGTCGTCACGAAGAAATTGGGCAGCGGCTTTTATATCCAGGACCCGCAGGGCGACGGCGACCCCGACACGTCCGACGCCATCTTCGTGTTCGGCGCCGCCGCGGCAGCCGCGGCAAACGAGGGCGACCTCGTGCGCGTAACGGGCACCGTGACGGAGTTCACACCGAACGGCGCCAAGCGCTCGTACACGGAACTGAAGGATATCAGTGCCGTCACGATCCTCGGCAGCGGCCGCGCGATCACGCCGGTCAACATCGACCTGCCGGCCGAGCTGAGCCACTACGAAGGCATGCTCGTGCGCTTTACGAATCCGCTGACCGTCAACGGCAACAGCTACCTGGGCGACCGCGGCGAGCTGGTGCTGGCCAACGGCCGCCGCGAGACGCCGACGAACCGCTACCGCGCCGGCACGCCTGATGCGAATGCGCTGATCGCCGCCAACGCGCAAAACATGGTGATCCTGGACGACGGCATCTTTACGGCGCCGCCGCACATCCCTTACCTCGTGGCCGACAAGACCGTGCGCGCGGGCGACACGGTGACCGACCTCGTCGGCGTGCTCGACTTCGGCGCCATCGGCGGTGGCGGCGGCTGGTACAAGCTGCAGCCGACCGAGACGCCTGTGTTCAGCCGCACGAACGCGCGCGTGGATGCGCCGACAGTCGCCGCCGGCAACGTCCGCGTGGCCAGCGCCAACGTGCTGAATTTCTTCACGACGTTCACGGACGGCACCGATGCATGGGGCCGCACGGGGCAGGGCTGCAGCATCGGCTCGTCCGCACCGTCCAGGAGCAATTGCCGTGGCGCCGACAACATCACCGAGTTCAACCGCCAGCGCGACAAGATCGTCGACGAGCTGAAAGCGATGAACGCGGACGCCGTCGGCCTGATGGAAATCCAGAACAACGGCGACATCACGGTGAGCTACCTCGTCGACGCGCTGAACCAGGCGATCGGCGCGCCCACGCCCACGTATGCGTACGTGGCGAAGCCGGCCGCGACGGGCACGGATGCGATCCGCGTGGCGATGATCTACAAGCCGGCCGTGCTGACGCCGGTGGGCGGCGCGCTGTCGGACGGCGACGCCGTCAACAACCGTCCGCCGATGGCGCAGACGTTCAAGGTCAATGCGAACGGCGCGACATTCTCGCTGGTCGTCAACCACCTGAAATCGAAGGGCAGCTGCGGCGGCGCCGGCGCCGGCGACTCGGACAGCGGCGACGGCCAGGGCTGCTGGAACGCGACCCGCATCCAGCAGGCGAAGCGCCTGTTCACCTACTTCATCCCGACCGTGGTGGCGGCCGCCGGCGACCCCGACGTGCTGGCCGTGGGCGACTTCAACGCGTATGGCCATGAAGATCCGATCGCCTACCTGACCGACAACGGCATGGTCAACGAACTGGAGCGCTTCGTGCGGCCGAACGGCACCCCGTATTCCTACGTGTTCGACGGCCAGAGCGGCTACCTCGACCACGCGCTGGCCAGCAGCGCCCTGAACCCGCAGGTGGCCGGCGTGACCGAGTGGCACAACAACGCGGACGAGCCGGACGCGATCGACTACAACCTGGGCGACACGGCCGACGACCCGTACGTGAACAATCCATTCCGCGCGTCCGACCACGATCCGGTCGTCGTGAGCCTGAACCTGGCGCCGGCCTATGCCGACGTCACGGCCAGCGTCAAGATCGTGCCGGGCACGCTCGGCTACAACCGCGTCACGGGTAAATTCAGCGGCAACGTGACGTTCACGAACACGAGCGGTGCCGCGCTGTCCGGCCCGCTGCAATACGTGCTGCAGGGCCTGCCGGCCGGCGTCACGCTCGACAACAAGAGCGGCGACTTCAACGGCGCCCCTTACGTGACCCTGCCTGGCGCCACGCTGGCGCCGGGCGCGACCGTGAAGGTGGCGCTGACGTTCACGAACCCGTCGAAGACGAACATCACGTTCACGTCGAAGCTGTATTCCGGCACCTTTTGAAGATTGATTGAGAGCGCACCATGACGAACCTGAAACATCTCTTTTCCCGCGCGCTGCTGGCGCTGTCCCTGCTGACGGGGGCCGCGACCGCGAGCCCGATCTACCACGTGGCCCTCGACACGGCCGGCACGGTCGGCGACGGCTACATGCAGATCGACTTCCTCCCGTTCGGCACGAGCGACGTGCTGACGGCGACGATCAGCGGCCTGGACGGCGCCTTCACCGGCACGCCGGCCCTCGACAACGTGGTCCAGGCGGGCGGGTCGTACACGTTCTCGAGCGACGCGTTCTCCGAGTTCTTCCAGTCGATCACGCTCGGCGGCAAGTTCGGCTTCGACGTGACGTTCGGCGGCGTGCCGACGGACGGCGGCAGCACGGGGCTGTCCGTCAGCCTGCTCGACAGTGTCGGCGACTACCTGTCGTTCCAGGCGGTGCAGATCAGCCTCGTGGCGGGCGAGGCGCCCATCGTGGCGGCCGATCCGGCGTTCGCGGCCGTGACTGCGGTGCCGGAGCCGGCGGACTGGGCGCTGGTGGCGACCGGGCTGTTCCTGCTGGGGGCGATGCAGCGGCGCCGCGCCTGACCGTGACTTTGTACCCTCGCTCCCGCGAAAGCGGGAGTCCATGCTGAGCTTCTTAAGCCAGCTCAGCATGGGTCCCCGCCTTCGCGGGGACGACGGGACGTGTATTTATTCGTTAAACATATGAATTCCAAATGGAAATCATATTGTTCAGGGGGCTTTGCTTAGTGCATATTCGATCCTGTTGTCGCCGAGACAAGGATCTTAAATGCGCGCACATGTCCTCGTGGCGGACCCCGACCCGGTCGTCCGCCAGCTCCTGGAACTGAACCTGACCCGTGCCGGCCACGTCGTCCGGCTGTGCGCGGACGCCGAGGCGGCGCTCGTCCTGCTCGACGACGCCGTCCCCGACATGCTGCTGCTGGAGTGGGACCTGCCCGGCCAGTCGGGCGAAGCGCTGATCCGGCGCCTGCACGCGCAGGCGCGCACGCGCGCGACCGCCATCATCATGGTGTCCGCGCGGGAAGGCGAGCACGACAAGATCCTCGCACTGGAAGCCGGCGCCGACGACTACCTGACGAAACCGTTCAACCCGCGCGAACTGCTGGCGCGGATGCAGGCCGTGCTGCGCCGGCGCGTGCCGCAGGCGTCGGTCGATGCCGTGCAGATGGCGGGCCTGCGCCTCGACCCGTACACGCAGCGCGTGGTGGCCGGGGCGAGCCCGGTGGCGCTGGGGCCCGTCGAATTCCGTTTACTAAACTTCCTCATGCACCATCCGGAGCGGGTGCACACGCGCTCGCAACTGCTGGACAAGGTGTGGGGCCGGCATGCCGTCCTCGACGAGCGCACCGTCGACGCCCACGTGGGCCGCCTGCGCCACGCGCTGCAGCCGAGCGGACACCAGGAGCATATCGAGACGGTGCGCGGCACCGGCTACCGCTTCGTCGCCTGACCGTGGATCCCGTCGTCATCCTCAGCCGCCGGGAGCAGGAATACCTGCTGTGCGCCATCGAATCCGGCCTGCGCGTGGCCAGCCCGCACCAGTTCTTCCTGTGGACCCAGGGCCAGCTGCAGGCGCTGCTGCCGCACCGGGTGCTCGTGTGCCTGCAGTTCGGCCCCGGCGGCGCCCTGGCGCGGCTGGAATGCCTGCACGGCGCCGTGCTGGCGCCCGGCGTGCAGCAGGCGTTGACGGACCCGCGCGACGGTCTCGCGCTGCGCGTCGCGCGGCATTGCATGCGGGGTGGACGGTTGCCGGCGCAACTCGATGCGCGCGCGCCGCTCGGCGTTGAGATTCTGGGGACGGGATTCGACAACGTGCTCGTGCACGGCACGGGGCCGACGAGCGCGGGCGGGAGCGTGTTTTTACTGTTCGGCCTGGCGAGGGCGACCGCGCGTCATGCGTATTTCCTGGAACTGCTGCTGCCGCACCTGCACCTGGCGCTGGGACGGCTGCCGCCGGCGCAAACGTCGGCCGATGGGGCGCCGGCACGTCCGCTCTCCGCGCGCGAGACCGAGATCATCGGCTGGCTGCGGGCGGGGAAGAGCAATGACGAGATGGGAAGACTGCTGGGGATCAGCGGACTGACCGTCAAGAACCATTTACAGCGCATCTACCGCACACTCGGCGTGAATAACCGGGTGCATGCGCTGGCGCGCTGCATGGATCTACGGTTGCTGGAGGAGTGAGGCTCCAGCGAAGGGATGCGTCAGGACTGCGGTGCGTCGGCCGCGGCGCGGCGCATGGCTTCGTAGCGGAAGGCTTCGGCGTTCGCATCGATGATGCGCAGGCCCTTGCAGCCATCGGCCGCGCAATCCGGTGCGGGCGAATTGGCCGAGGCCACCTGGGCGGCACTGCCCGACATCGCTGCGGTCTGGGTCGGCGTGTCGATCTGGGCGCCGCTGCCGCAGGCGGCGAGAAGGGCGGCGAGACTGACGGCGAAGACGGTACGGAAAGCGGAGATTTTCATGATTTTAGGCAACGCAAAACTCATCAATGCGTCACTGTAGCGTCCGTTTTTCCGTAAATCAATATTTTTGTTGTTAATTTCGTGCAAATATTATCGTTTCGAAAGATTTTCGCATGGAAATAAGCGACGATAAGCGATGATGCACAGAAATATCCTACAGGAAACTTTAAATGCACATGAGAAAAGAATCGCCCAAAAACGACAGAATTCTTTCTTCACTTAACGAAAAAACATAAAGGATTTCACACAGATAACGAGGTATGCTAACCATTCCGTTATCCCCGACCCCAGGGATGGGGGAACGCATGCGCAACAGTGTTCAGGCGAGCGGAACGAGGTTAAAATTTTGCGAACAAGAAATCCGTTGCGGTATTCGACCGACGATCGATGCGGGAAATGATTTGTCGCCATGACGGGGCCATGGTAGCCTTCACGCAAGGCTTTACACTAAAGCAATAGAGGAGTCGGTTGGATGTATCGTGTGCAGAACCAGGACACCGCCGCGCGGGTCCGCCAGGCTGGTTTTACCCTGCTTGAACTTTTGGTAGTTATCGTTATCATCGGCTTGCTGGCGGCCTATGTGGGGCCGAAGTATTTCTCGCAACTGGGTAAATCCGAAGTCACCGTCGCCAAGGCCCAGATCGAGGCGTTCGAAAAATCGCTCGACACCTACCGCCTCGACGTCGGCCGCTACCCGACGACGGAAGAGGGCCTGAACGCGCTGCTCACCGCGCCATCCACGACCTCCGGCAAATGGAACGGCCCGTACCTGAAGAAAGGCGTCCCGCCCGATCCGTGGGGTCACGCCTACCAGTACCGCGCGCCGGGCACCAAGGCCGAGTACGAAGTGATCTCGCTCGGCAAGGATGGCCAGCCGGGCGGCGAAGGCGAGAACGCCGACATCAGCTCCCAATAACGCTTTCCACCGGTCGCTCCCATGCAGTTCGCGGTTCGCACCCTTGCGCCCGACATGCGCATCGCCAGCGTGCTCGTCGACGCCCTCGACGAGGCGGACGCGCGCCGCCAGGTCGAGGCGCGCGGGCTGTTCGTCAGCGCGATCGAACCCGCGCAGGCGCCACTGTTGCGCCGCCAGCGCGGCGGCAAGCTGTCGCTCGTGCTGTTCAGCCAGGAGCTGCTGGCGCTGCTGACGGCCGGCCTGGGCATCGTCGAAGGCCTCGAGGCCCTGCTGGAAAAGGAAGCGAGTCCCGCCACGCGCGGCGTGCTGGAACGCCTGCTGGCGGGCCTGCGCGAAGGCAAGCGCCTGTCCGCCGTGATGGCCGCGCAACCCGCGCTGTTCCCGCCGCTGTACGTGGGCATCGTGCGCGCGGCCGAAGGCACGAGCGATCTGCCGCGCGCGCTCGAACGCTATATCGAGTACCAGCAGCGCATCGACACCGTGCGCGCGAAGGTCGTCAGCGCGGCTATCTATCCGGCGATCCTGCTGCTCGTGGGCGGCGGCGTGTCGATCTTCCTGATGTCCTATGTCGTGCCGCGTTTCGCCGAGGTGTACCAGGGCGCGGGCCGCAACCTGCCGTGGATGTCGCGCATGATGCTGGACTGGGGCCAGTTCGCGGGCCGCCACGCGAGTGCGCTGCTGATCGGCTTCGCGGCCTTCGTCGCATTGACCGCGTGGGGCGTCCGCCGCGCGCTGAAACGGGGCGGCGCCGCGCGCCTGCTGGCGAAGCTGCCGGGCATCGGCGAGCGCGCCCGCATCTATGAACTCTCGCGCCTCTACCTCACGCTGGGCATGCTGAACGAAGGCGGCATCACGCTCGTGAATGCGATCGACACCGTGCAGGGCATGGTGTCGCCCGGCGTGGCCGCCGGCCTGAAGGCGGCGCGCGCCGCGATCGAGGCCGGACGGCCGCTTTCGGATGCGTTCGAGGCGAACGGCCTGACGACGCCGATCTCGCTGCGCATGCTGCGCGTGGGCGAACGCACGGGCGCGATGGGCACGATGCTCACGCGCTCGGCCGCGTTCTACGACGGCGAGATCGGCCGCTGGATCGACCGTTTCACCCGCACCTTCGAACCCCTGCTGATGGCGGCCATCGGCCTCGTCGTCGGCGCCATCGTCGTGCTGTTGTACATGCCCATTTTCGACCTCGCCGGAGACATGTCGTGAACGCGCCGCTCGCCTCCCTGGATGCCGCACTGCTGGCGCGCGCCCGCGCGCAGAGCCGGCAATCGCGCCGGTCGCTCGTCGAAGAACTGCAAGGATTGTCCGGCCTGGAGCCGCGCGAGATCGTGCGCCTGCTGGCCGAGCCATTCGGCCTCGCGACGATGGAAACGCCGGAGATGTTCGGCCAGCAGCCCGCGTTCGACCTGCTGCCGCTGGCGCAGGCGCTCGCGCGCCACTGCGTGCTGCTGCGCGCCGACGACAAGACGTTGACGGGCGTGATCGCCGACCCGTTCGACCTCGACCTGCAGACGTGGCTGCACGCGCAGGCCGGCGCGACGGCGGTCGCGCCGCTGCACCTGCGCCTCGCGCTGCAATCCGACATCCCGGCGTACCTCGGCAAGCACGAGGAATCGGCGCGCGCCGTCGACACGCTGGTCGGCGACAGTGGAGAGGGGCGGCGCGACGGCAAGAGCGCCACCGTGCTGTCGTTCGCATCCGTGTCGGAAGCCGCGAGCCCCGCCGTCAAGCTCGTGAACTCGACCCTGTACGATGCGCTGAAGGCCGGCGCCTCCGATATCCACCTGGAGAGCACCGCGGGCGGCCTCGCCGTCAAGTACCGCGTGGACGGCGTGCTGGATCATGCGGCGTCCGTCGGCGGCATCGAACTGGCGGAGCACATCATCTCGCGCCTGAAAGTGCTGGCGGAGCTCGACATCGCCGAGCGCCGCGTCCCGCAGGACGGCAGCTTCCGCGTCGAATCGGCCGGACGCGAGATCGACCTGCGCGTGTCGATCATGCCCAGCATCCACGGCGAGGACGCCGTGATCCGTATCCTCGACAAGCGCGCGATGATCGAAGCCTACGGCTCGCTCACGCTGGAAGCGCTGGGCTTCGACGCGCCGTCGCTGGCCACGCTGCGCATGCTCGCGCAGGAAGCCTACGGCATGCTGCTCGTGACGGGGCCGACGGGTTCGGGCAAGACGACCACGCTGTACGCGGCGCTGACCGAGATCCATAACGGCCGCGAAAAGATCATCACGATCGAGGATCCCGTCGAATACCAGCTGCCCGGCATCCTGCAGATCCCGGTCAACGAAAAGAAGGGCCTGTCGTTCGCGAAGGGCCTGCGCTCGATCCTGCGCCACGACCCGGACAAGATCATGGTGGGCGAGATCCGCGACCGCGAGACGGCGGAGATCGCGGTGCAGTCGGCGCTGACGGGCCACCTCGTGTTGACGACCGTCCACGCCAACAACGTGTTCGACGTGTTCGGCCGTTTCACGCACATGGGCATCGACCCGTACGCGTTCGTGTCGGCGCTGAACGGCATCTGGGCCCAGCGCCTGATCCGCATGAACTGCCCGCGTTGCGCCGTGCAGTACGCACCGGACGACGCGGAGCTCGCGTCCGCGCACCTGACGCGCGAGGACGTCCACGACTATCAATTCATGCACGGCCTGGGTTGCGGCGATTGCCGCGGCACCGGCTACAAGGGCCGCCGCTCGATCGCCGAGATCCTGACGCTCAACGACGAGATCCGCGAACTGATCGTCGACAAGCAGCCGATCCGCCGCATCAAGGCGGCGGCCACCGCCAACGGCACGCGCAGCCTGCGCCTGGCGGCGCTGGACCTCGTGAAACGCGGGGCGACGACGATCGAGGAAATCCGGAGGGTCACGCTGCATGCTTAGTACTTTGAGATCCGGATTCGGCCAGTCGCTGCGCATCGGCATCGCGCCGGACGCGCTGGCGCTCGTGCGCACCAGCATCTGGCCGCACGAGCGCGCGCGCCTGCTCGGCCAGGTGGCGGCGACCGGCACGGACCCCGTGTCGCTCGGCGCGGCGCTGGGCATGCTGCTGGGCGAGCATGACGTGGCCGGCCTGCCGGTGACGGTGGTGCTGGCCGACGACCTCGCGCGCCTGTGGCAGGTGACGCCGCCGCAAGGCGCGACGCGCCTCGCCGACCTCGAGGCGGCGGCCATGCTGCGCTACCAGGCGCTGTTCGGCTCGGGCGCCGGATGGACCATCAGCGCGGACTGGGACGCGGCGCGCCCGTTCCTCGCCGCCGCGCTGCCGCTGGCGCTGCTCGAACAACTGACGATGGCGGCATCCAGCCAGCGCTTCAGGCTGGTCGAGATCGTGCCGCAATTCGTGGCCGCGCTGAACCGGCACCGCCGCTCGCGCCGTACGGGCGCGTGGTTCGGCGTCGTGCACGGCGGCGTGCTGTCCGTCGCCGCGTTCGACGGCGACCTGCTCGCCGCCGTGCGCACGGCCCCGATTCCGGCGGGCGCGGACCGCGACTGGCTCGAGGGCCACGTGGCGCGCGAGGCGCTGCGCGTGGGCCTGTCGCGGCCGGAACGCCTGCAGATCTGCGGTCCGGCGCCGAAGGGCTGGGCGAGCAGCGCGGGCCGGCTGAAATTCGCCTGCACCCTGTTCGAGGACGAAACCGATCCGCTGTGGCCCGATTGCGCGCGGCTCGCATTGACGGGGAGGGCGCCATGAGGAAGGTGCACATCGATTTCGCGCCGCCCAGCCTCGCGCGCATGTGGCACCGCGCACCGCGCGGGACGTGGAGCCTGTTCGTCGTCGCCCTCGGGCTGGCGGGGCCGCTCGCGAGCAGCGTCGCGCAATACCGCAGCCTGCAGCGCGCAGAGGCGCACCGCACGGCGCAGGTGGCGCAGGCGCAGGCACGCGCCATCGCGCGCGCGCCCGTCGCCGCCCCGGCGCGCACGGTGCCGCCCGCGCAGGCCGGGGCCGTGAACGCGTCCGTGCAGCAGCTGAACCTCCCGTGGCGCGGCCTGCACGACGCCGTCCAGGCGGCGACGCCGGCCACCATCGCGCTGCTGGCGCTGGAACCGGACGCGAAGAAGAGCAGCGTGCGCATCACGGCGGAAGCGAAGAACAGCGACGACATGATCGCCTACGTCGATGCGCTGCAGCGCATCGAGTGGTTCACCACCGTGCTCCTGGCGCGCCACGAGATCAACGAACAGGATGCGAACCGGCCGATCCGCTTCCAGGTCGATGCGCAGTGGAGGCCCGCGCGATGAAGACGACGCTGACTTCGCCGATGCTGCGCCTGCGCGTGTTGCTGATGCGCGTGAACCCGCTCGTGCTGGCGGCCGGCGTCCTCGTCCTCGTGATGGCCGGCGCGCTGGCGTGGACACTGAACGCCGTGTGGACGATGGAACGCGCCCAGGCCGCCCGCGAGGCGCAGGCGAAACGACAGCCGCAGGCGGCGGCCGCGTCGGATGCCGCGCCGGCGCCCACGCCCGTGCAGCCCCCCGACAACCTGGACGCTTTCTACGGCGCGCTGGGCGCCCGCGGCAGCGCCGAGCAGCAGGTCAAGATCCTGTTCGGCCTCGCGGCCAAGTCGGGCCTCGTGCTGCGCCAGGGCGAGTACAAGCCGGGCTACGACCGCAATGCGAAGGTCTACACGTACCAGGTCAACCTGCCCGTGAAAGGCAGTTATGCGGCGATCTGGCAGTTTGCGATGGCGGCGCTGCGCACGATCCCGTTCGCGTCGCTGGACGAGATCACCTTCCACCGCGACGCCATCGGCGACGCGACGGTGGACGCGCGCCTGAAGCTGACGCTGTACCTGCGCGACGGGACGGATCCGTCATGAAGAAGGCCGATATCAAGCCGCGCCACGCGATCCTCGCGCTGGCCCTCGTCGGCGCCGCGCTGCTGGCCGCGTTCGGCGACCGGTCGACGAACGGCGCCATCGCCGAACCGGTCGAGCGTCCGGCCGCGAAGGCGGCGCTCGTGCGCACGGCCGCTTCCGCCCGCACCCCGGCGCCCGTGCCCGTGGTGCCGGCAGCGAAGGCAGGCGATGCGCCCGCCGGACAACAGATCCTCGGACTGGTGCCGCGCGACGTGCTGATCGGGGACAGCGACGGCGCGTTCGGCCAGGGGCAGAATGGCGCCGGTCCGTTCGCGCACCAGGACTGGACGCCCCCGCCCCCGCCACCGCCGCCGCAGCAACCCGCGCCGCCGCCACCACCACCGACCGCGCCGCCGCTGCCGTTCACCTTCATCGGCAAGTCGGTCGGCGACGGCGCCTGGGAAGTCTACCTGGCGCGCGGCGACCGCACCTACGTCGTGCGCGAAAAAGGCGCCGTGATCGACGGGACGTACCGCGTCGAGTCGATCGCGCCGCCGGTCCTGACCCTGACCTACCTGCCGCTGAACCAGGTTCAGCAGCTCAATATTGGAGTATTCGATTGATCGCTTGCCCCACTCTGGCCCGCCGCCTGCTTCCGGCGCTGCTCGCCATCCTGCTGTCCGGCTGCGCGGCCCAAATGGCCTACCGCGAAGGGAACGAGCTCGTGGCCCAGGACAAGGTCGAAGCCGGGCTCTCGAAATACCAGGAAGCGCTGACCGCCGATCCGTCCAACGTCCAGTACAAGTCGGCGTTCCTGCGCGCGCGCGACGCCGCCACCAACCGCCTGCTGCCGCAGGCCGACCGTGAACTGGCCGACGGCAAGGTCGACCTGGCCGTCGCGGACTACCTGCGCGTACTGGCGATCGATCCGCTGAACGACCGCGCCCGCGCCGGCCTGCGCCTGGTCGACGCGGACCGCCGCCACGGCGTCTTGATGGGCGAGGCCCGGGCCGCCGTGGAACGCAAGGATTACGACACGGCGAAAGCGAAGCTGTCCGCCATCCTGACCGAGCGTCCGACGCACGAGCCGGCGCGCCAGCTGCTGGCGGAGGTCAATGAAAAGATTGCGGCGAATTCGCCCGAGGCGGCGTTGGCGGCCGCGTTCCGCACGCCCATCAACCTGGAATTCCGCGACGCGCCCATCAAGCAGATCTTCGAAGTCATCGCGCGCCATTCGGGCCTGAACTTCCTGTTCGACAAGGACGTCAAGACGGACCAGCGCGCGTCGATCTTCCTGAAGAACAGCACGGTGGAAGCGGCCGTGTACTACCTCCTGATGACGAACCAGCTGGAACGCCAGGTCATGGACGGGAACACGATCCTGATCTACCCGAACATCGCGGCCAAGCAGAAGGAATACCAGGAGATGACGGTCAAGACCTTCTACCTGGCGAATGCGGAAGCGAAGTCCGTCGGCAACACGCTGAAGACGATCCTGAAGGCGCGCGACATCGTCGTGGACGAGAAGCTCAACCTCGTGATCCTGCGCGACAGCCCGGAAGCCGTGAAACTGGCGACGCAGCTGGTGGCGCTGCAGGACGTGCCGGAGGCCGAGGTGATGCTGGACGTCGAGGTGCTGGAAGTGCAGCGCAACCGCCTGCTCGACCTGGGCATCGACTGGCCCACGAGCCTGTCGTTCGCGCCGCTGCAGGCGGCCGGCGGCGCCGCGGTCACGCTCGACCAGCTGCGCCACCTGAACGGCAGCACGATCTCCGTGACGGGCGTCGCGGGCTCCCTCACCGCGAGCAAGACCGACGGCGATTCCGACACGCTGGCCGCCCCGCGCATCCGCGTGCGCAACAAGGAAAAGGCGAAGGTCGTCATCGGCGACAAGCTGCCGACCATCACGACGACCATCTCGTCGGGCGTGGGCGGCTTCGCGTCCGAGTCGGTGAACTACGTCGACGTGGGCCTGAAGCTGGACGTCGAGCCGACGATCTACCTGAACAACGAAGTCGGCATCCGCATCTCGCTGGAAGTCAGCAACCTGGTCGACACCGTGACGACGAAGGGCGGCACGACGGCGTACCGCATCGGCACGCGCTCGGCGTCCACGATGCTGCAGCTGAAGGATGGGGAGAACCAGGTGCTGGCGGGCCTGATCAAGAACGAGGACCGCTCCAGCAGCACGAAGCTGCCCGGCGTGGGCGACCTGCCGGTGCTGGGCCGGCTGTTCGGCAGCCAGCAGGACACGCGCAACAAGACCGAGGTCGTGCTGTCGATCACGCCGCACCTGATCCGCAACCTGCAGCGCCCGCCGGCGTCGAGCTCGGAATTCAGCGCCGGCACGGAGGCCAGCTTCCGGCGCCGTCCCGATACGAGCGTGCGCACGCCGGTGCAGATCCCGGCGCAGGGCGCGCGTGCGGCGCCGGGTGGCGCGCC
>JBJMVU010000146.1:0-4187 GCA_045810485.1 Massilia sp.
ACCTGCGCAGCGTGCCACCCGCGCAGCTGCCGAACCTCGTGCGCCAGCTGCACGGCATGGAAAAGACCGTGGTCGCGGAAAAGGTCGAGACGCGCGACACCTACCAGGCCGCCATGAACCTCGGCTTCGACTACTTCCAGGGCTTTTATTTCGCGCGCCCGTCGGTGCTGGGCGGCCGCAAGCTGTCGCCGTCGCAGCTGGCCGTCGTCGACCTCATGAACCTCGTGATGTCGGACGCGGACAATGCCGACATCGAAAAGGCCGTCAAGCGCGACGTGACGCTCGCCCTGAACCTGCTGCGCCTCGTGAACACGCCCGCCGTGGGCGCGACGCAGCGCATCGATTCCGTCAGCCAGGCCCTGCTCGTGCTGGGCCGGCGCCAGCTGCAGCGCTGGCTGCAGATCATGCTGTACGCGGAGCCGGCCACGCGCGGTCATAACCAGACGCCGTTGCTGATGCTGGCCACGACGCGCGGCCGCCTGATGGAGTTGCTGGCCCAGCGCCTGCGCCCCGGCCAGCGCACGGTCGCGGACATCGCGTTCACGGTCGGCATCATGTCGCTGATGGACGTCCTGTTCGGCATTCCGATGACCGACATCGTCGAACAGATCCCCGTCAGCGACGAAGTGCGCCAGGCGCTCGTGGGCCGCGCCGGCTTCTTCGGCGAGCTGCTCAAGCTGTCCGAGAGCATCGAGCAGGCCGACGAGAACACGGAACTCGTGCTGCCCACGCTGAAGGAGCTGCAGATCTCGGGCGACGACATGATCGAGCTCGAGATGTCCGCGTTCCAGTGGAGCGATTCCGTCGTCCGCTACGCGATCTGAAGGGGGTTCGCCTGGCCTGCTGCGCGTTGCAGGTGCGGTTTGCGATGCTCCGCTACGGCGGACCGGCCGTACCCTAAGTACGGCTGCGCTTCTCGACCACACCTGCGGCCGCTCGCGACGGTCATGCGATAGCCCCGATACGTTCCGTGTCGTCAAAGTTTGGGAGGTGTTCGTGTCCGTGTTGTTGCGTGTTGAAGGAATAGTCAAGTCGTACGGCGCCCGCCGCGCCGTCGACGGCGTGTCGTTCCGGGTGATGGCCGGCCAGACCGTCGGCCAGCTCGGGCCGAACGGCGCCGGCAAGTCGACCACCGTCTCCATGTTGTGCGGGCTGCTGCGGCCCGATGCGGGCCAGGTGCTGCTCGACGGCCAGCCGGTGACGACGGGCGCGGCAGGCGTCAAGCGCCGCATCGGCCTCGTGCCGCAGGATCTCGCCCTGTACGAAGACCTGTCCGCGCACGAGAACCTGCGCCTGTTCGGCGCCCTGTATGGCCTCAAGGGAAAGCCGCTCGACGAACGCATCGCCCGCGTGCTGGGCCTCGTGAACCTGCTCGACCGCGCGCGCGACAAGCCGGCCACGTTCTCGGGCGGGATGAAGCGCCGCCTTAACATCGCGGCCGCGCTGCTGCACGATCCGGACCTGCTGATCCTCGACGAGCCCACGGTCGGCGTCGATCCGCAGAGCCGTAACGCCATCTTCGACACGCTCGAAGCGCTGCAGGCGCAGGGCCGTTCCCTGATCTACACGAGCCACTACATGGAAGAGGTGGAGCGCCTCGCCGACCACATCGTCATCATCGATCACGGCAAGGTGCTCGCGGACGACAGCCCGTCCGCGCTGCACCGCAAGCTCGCCTCCAGGGCGCTGCTGCGCGTGGAACTGGCGGAGCCGGCCAGTGCCGGCCTGCTCGACGCCTTGCGCGCCCAGGCCGGCGTGACGGCGCTGGCGAGCGAAGGCGCCGCGCTCGACATCGGCCTGACGGACAACGCCGACGCCGTCCCGCTGCTCGGCTGGCTGCAGGGGCAGGGCCAGCGCCCGGTGCATTTCGCCACGGCGCGCGCGAGCCTCGAAGACATCTTCCTCGACCTGACCGGGCGCACGCTGCGCGACTGACATGACGGCCTTTCTCGCCCTGGTCCGCAAGGACCTCATCCTGTATATCGCCGACAGGCGCGCGCTGCTGATGCACCTCGTGCTGCCCATCGTGATCGCCGCGTTCTTCGGGTCCGTGTTCGGCGGCGGCGACGTGAAGGGCGGAGGCATCGCCGTGGCCCTCGTCCAGCTGGACACGAGCGACGCCGGCAACCGCATCGCGGCGGGCCTGAAGGCCGACCCGAACCTGCACGTGACGCCGCTGGACCTCGATCATGCGCGCGAGGCCGTGCGCAAGGGCAGCCAGTCCGTCGCCATCGTGCTGCCGGCCGGTTTCGCGGAGGCGGCCGGCACGGCAATGTTCTCGAACCAGGACAAGCCGGCCATTCCGCTGCTGTACGACCCGTCGCAGCCGGCCGTGCTGGCGATGGTGAAGGGCATGCTGACGCAGCAGGTGATGCAGGTCGTCAGCAGCGAGATGTTCGGCGGCGCGCTGGGCAGGAAGGTCACCGAACGCAGCCTGCAGCAGCTCGACGACAGCAAGGTGCAGGACGCCGCGCTGCGCGACATCCTCGTCGCCGTGCGCAAGTACGAGGACCAGCCGCGCGCCGGCGATACGGGCGATGCCCAGCCGCGCGGCCTGGCGATGCCGTTCACGACGCACGACGAGGGCCTGACGAACGGTCCCGTCGCCGAAGGCTACAACCCGTACGCGCACTCGTTCTCGGGCATGGGTGTGCAATTCATCCTGTTCATGGGCGTGAACATGGGCATCGGCATGCTGCTCGCGCGCCGCAGCGGCGTGTGGGACCGCCTGCTCGCCGCGCCCGTGACGCTCACCCAGGTGGTGCTGGCGCGCGCCGCCTCGGCCGCCATCATCGCGACCTGCCTGCTGTGCGCGATTTTCGTCGTGGCAGTGCTGGCGTTCCACGTGCGCATCTCCAGCGTGCCGGGCTTCCTCGGCGTGGCTGTCGGTTTCGGCGCGCTCACGGCGGGCTTCGGCCTGCTCATCGCGGCGTTCGGCAAGACGCCGGAAGCGGCGCGCGGCATCGCGATGTTCGCGACCCTGATCCTCGTGATGCTGGGCGGCGCCTGGGTGCCGACGTTCATGTTCCCCGCTTGGGTGCAGCAACTGACGCTCGTGGTGCCCACGCGCTGGGCCATCGCGGGCCTGGATGCCGTCACGTGGCGCGGCCTCGGCGCGCAGGCCGCGCTGCCGTCCATCGCCGTGCTGCTGGGCTTTGCGCTGCTGTTCACGGCGGCCGCCGTGTGGCGCTTCAGGCGCGAGCAGGTGTGATGCTTCGTGGGCACGGGGTGCCCACCCTACGGCGGTGGCAGATCGTAGGGTGGGCTCCCCGAGCCCACCAGACGTTCGATCAGAGGTTCGGCGCCAGGTAGCGTTCCAGCTCGTCCTTCGGCAGGCCGCGGCGCTTGACCATGTCGTCGAGCTGGTCCTGCCCGATCTTGCCGACCACGAAATACTTCGATTCCGGATGCGAGAAGTAGAAGCCCGACACCGCGGCGCCCGGATACATCGCGAACGACTCCGTCAGCTGCATCCCGATCTCGCCGGCCTGCAGGGTCTTGAACACGTCGGCCTTGACGGTGTGCTCCGGGCACGCGGGGTAGCCCGGCGCCGGACGGATGCCGACGTATTCTTCCTTGATCAGCGCCTCGTTCGACAGGGACTCTCCCGCGACATAACCCCACAGGTCCGTGCGGACGCGTTCGTGCATGTATTCGGCGAAGGCTTCGGCCAGGCGGTCGGCCAGGGACTTGACCATGATCGACGAGTAGTCGTCGCCCGCGTCTTCGAAGCGCTTCTCGATTTTTTCGGCGCCGATGCCGGCCGTCACGGCGAACATGCCGATGTAGTCGGCGATGCCGGACGATTTCGGCGCGATGAAGTCGGCCAGGCACTGGTTGGGGCGCTGCACGCCGTCGACGACCGGCTTGACGCCCTGCTGGCGCAGGCCGTAATACGTAAAGGCGACTTCGCTGCGGGTGTCGTCCGTGTAGATTTCGATGTCGTCGTCGTTGACGGTGTTCGCGGGGAGCAGGGCGATGGCGCCGTTCGCGGTGAGCCAGCGGCCGTCGATGATCTTCTTCAGCATCGCCTGGCCTTCCTCGATCACCTTCGTCGCCGCTTCGCCCACCACCTCGTCCGTCAGGATCGCGGGATACGGGCCGGCCAGGTCCCACGTCTGGAAGAACGGGCCCCAGTCGATGTAGCGGGCGAGGGTGCCCAGGTCGACGTTCTTGAAGACGCGGCG
>JBJMVU010000147.1:0-10622 GCA_045810485.1 Massilia sp.
CCACGAGGGCGGCAACAAGTGGATCGGCACCGGCGGCACGTCCCCGTTCGGCAACGGCGGCACGAACCCCGAGGGTATCCGGATCGGTGGCAAAGGCGGCAACCGGTCCGCCGTCAAAGTCTGGGACCAGCGCACCTACCGCGACTACGACGGCGAGCGCGAACTGGGCATCCGCAACATCAAGGTCGCGCTGCGCCGCCTGCGCCGCTTCGCGCGCCAGGGCGCGCCCGACGAGCTGGCGCTGGACGAGACGATCCGCTCCACCGCCAACAACGCGGGCTGGCTCGACATCAGGATGCAGCCGGAGCGGCGCAACCGCATCAAGGTGCTGATGCTGCTGGACGTGGGCGGCACGATGGACGACCACATCGAGCGCACCGAGGAACTGTTTTCGGCGGCGAAGGCCGAGTTCAAGCACATGGAGTTCTACTATTTCCACAACTGCGTCTACGACCACCTGTGGAAGAACAACCGCCGCCGCCACGCCGAGCGCTTTCCCACGTGGGACGTGCTGCGCACCTACCCACCCGACACGCGCCTGATCTTCGTCGGCGACGCGACGATGAGCCCCTACGAAATCCTCGCGCCGGGCGGTTCCGTCGAATACGCCAACGACGAAGCGGGCGCGGAATGGCTGGCGCGGTTCTGCCACGCCTTCCCGAAATTCGCGTGGCTGAATCCGGAGCCCGAGCATCTGTGGCAGTACCGGCAGTCGATCGCCGTCATCCGCCAGATCATGGGCAACCGCATGTTCCCGGTGACGATCGACGGGCTCGAACGGGCGATGCGTTTATTGAGCAAGTAGGGTGGACGGCTGGACCCGGCGATTTGCACGACGGTTGCCTATGCGCCGTCCACGCGTTCGACAGCGGCATGCGTTGCCATCAATTCCGACCTGCGTTGAACGCGTGGACGGCAGATACTGCACGTAGAGTCGCGTGAACGGATGGAGCCGTCCACCCTACCCGCGACACCAGCGTTACGTCATCGGGTCTTGACCGCCGCGCGCACGACCAGCAGGCCGACGATGTCGATCCACAGGTGCACGAGCACCGCGGCGATCCAGCCCACGTACTGGTAGATCAGCCCCAGCGCGACGCTGCCGCCGAACACGCCGGCCGCCTGCGCGAGCGTGGCAAAGTCGAGCCGGCGGAAGCGGTACGCGGGCGTGTGCGTCACGACGAAGACCAGCGACGTGATCCAGATGCCCAGCAGCGGCTGCAGCGCCGCGCGGAACAGCGTCTCTTCGCCGATGGCGGCGGCCAGCGCGATCCACAGCGGATTCAGGCCGCGCAGGTCGAGGCGTGCATAGCTCGCGATGGTGTCGGTGGTCGACTTCGCCCGCGCCGTCAGGCGGAACATGACGTACGAGCCCGCGGCGGCCAGCAGCGCCAGGCCCTGCCCGATCAACAGTTGCCACAGCGGCGCCATCGGACCTTTGAACCCGGCCAGCGGATCGCGCTGGCCGAACCAGATGATGGGCGCGGCCAGCAGACAGAACATCAGGCACGTGAGCACCTGGGCCGTCAGGCGGATCGGGGGACGCGGGGTCGGGGCGGGGATCGATTGGCTCATGCGGCATTCTACCTTCCGCAATTCCTACATGTAATCGTGCGCACATATCGGTCTTGTAGAATCGGTCGCGGAGTCATGACATTTTGACAAAGGAGCGGGCATGCAAGAATTCCTGTCTGTCCTGACCAGCCTCGCCTGGCCCTTCGCGATCACGGTGGCCTGGCTGGTCGGCGAGTTCGGGCAGCGCTGGACGGGCCTGCCGCGCATCAGTTTCTATGGCCTCGTCGGCTTCGTGCTGGCCGCGCCCCAGCTGGGCGTGCTGCCGCGGCCGGAGACCGGCACGGCGCTGCTGCTGGCCGACGTCGCGTTCGGGCTGGTCCTGTTCGAGCTGGGCTACCGCATCAACCTGCGCTGGCTGCGCACGAATCCGTGGATCGGCGCGACCTCCCTCTTCGAAGCGGGCCTCACCTTCGTCGGCGTGTACTTCGTTGCGGACGCATTCGGCGCGCCGCTGATCGACCGGTTGATGCTCGCGTCGCTGTCGATGGCGACGTCGCCCGCGACCGTCGTCCGCGTGATCAACGAACAGAAAAGCTCGGGCCAGGTGACGGAACGGGCGCTGCACCTGTGCGCGCTGAACTGCGTGCTGGCCGTGTTCGCGTTCAACGCCACCGTCGGCCTGTGGATCTTCCGCACGTTCGAAGACGTGGGCGACGCGTTGTGGAACAGCCTCGTCGTACTGGGCGTCTCGGCCTTCACGGGCGCCGTGTTCGGCCTCGTCGTGCCGGGCGTCCTGCGCCTGCTGGGCAAGCTGGCGCAGGATGCCACCGTCGCCTTCGCGCTGGCCGTGATCCTGCTCGTGGCGATCACGTACGCATTGGGCCTGTCGCCCGTCGTCGCGGCGCTCGCGTTCGGGCTGGTGGCGCGCCACCGCCGCGTCGCGTTCAGCCAGGCGCAGCGCAATTTCGGCGCGCTGGGCGAGCTGTTGACCGTCGTGCTGTTCGTGTTCGCCGCATCCACGCTCGACTGGCGCCGCGTGTGGGCCGGCGCCGCGCTCGCCCTCGCCCTCGTGCTGGTGCGCCTGCTTGCCAAGACGGCCGGCGCGACGGCGTTCGCGCACCTGTCCGGCATCTCGTGGCGCAAGGGCGCGCTGACGGGCGTGGCGCTGACGCCGTTGTCCGTGTTCGTGATCCTGCTGATCGAGCATGCGCGCCACGCGGGCGTGCAGGTCGTCGAGGAGCTGCGCGCCGTGGCCGCCGTCACGATGCTGCTCGAAGTGTTCGGTCCCATCGTCCTGCAGCGCGCCCTCGTGTGGGCGCGCGAAGCGCCGGAGACCCATCATGCCCCTTGAACCCTTCGCCAACTCGGCGCCGCTCACGTTCGGCGTCGAGCTGGAACTGCAGCTCGTCAGCCTGTCCGACTTCGACCTCACGCCCGCCAGCCCGGACCTGATGCACCTGCTGAAGCGCAAGCCGTTCCCCGGCAACGTGACGCCCGAGATCACGGAGAGCATGATCGAGATAAATTCGAGCGTGCAGACGAACTACCGCACGCTGCTGGCCGAGCTGCTGGAAATCCGCGACACCCTGGTCGCCGCCAGCGACGTGCTGAACATCGGCATCGCGGGCGGCGGCACGCATCCGTTCCAGCACTGGTCGGAGCAGCGCATCTCCGCCAAGCCGCGCTACCAGGAATTGTCGGCGCTGTACGGCTACCTGGCCAAGCAGTTCACCGTGTTCGGCCAGCACGTGCACATCGGCTGCGCCAGCGGCGACGACGCGCTGTTCCTGCTGCACGCGCTGTCGCGCTACATCCCGCATTTCATCGCCCTGTCCGCGTCGTCGCCATTCGTGCAGGGCCACGACAGCGGCTTCGATTCGGCGCGCCTGAATTCCGTCTCGGCCTTTCCCCTGAGCGGCCGCGCGCCCTTCACGCTCAGCTGGGCCGATTTCGCCGACGTCTACTTCGCCAAGATGGAGCGCACGCGCATCATCCGCAGCATGAAGGATTTTTACTGGGACCTGCGGCCGAAACCGGAATACGGCACGATCGAGCTGCGCGTGTGCGACACGCCGCTCACCGTCGAACGGGCCGCCGCGCTCGCGGCCTACCTGCAGGCGCTGTGCCGCCACCTGCTCGAACGGAAGGAAGCGCCGCCACTGGAAGACGACTACCTCGTCTACAACTACAACCGCTTCCAGGCCAGCCGCTTCGGCCTCGACGGCGTGATCACGCATCCGAAGACCTATGAACAGATCCCGCTGCGCGACGACATCATCGCCACGCTGGACCTGATCGAACCGCATGCGCAGGCGCTGGGCAGCCTGGACGCGTTGCCGCACCTGGCCGCGGCGGCGCGCGACGGCGGCGATTCGGGGTTCCTGCGCGGACAGTACGAACGCCAGGGCAGTCCGGAGGGCATGGTCGACGCGGCGATCCGGCGCTTCCGCGGACGATAAAATTTTTTTCGCCGCGTGTCGATCCGCTGGTCGTCCGTTCGTCGTAGGATCAGAGGATGTCCTCTGCCACCCACGTCCTGGAGACCATCATGTCCACGAATACCGTCGAGTTGCACCGCGTACTGAAATCCACCGCCGACCGCGTCTACCGCGCCTTCCTGACGCCCGCCGCCGTCGCGAAATGGCTGCCGCCGCACGGCTTCACCTGCACCGTGCATGAACAGGACGCCCGCGTCGGCGGCCACTACCAGATGTCGTTCACGAATTTCACGACGGGCGGCAGCCACTCGTTCGGCGGCGAATACCTGGAGCTGGAACCGGGCAAGCGCCTCGTCTACACGGCCGACTTCAACGATCCCAACCTGCCCGGCCGCATGCAGACGACCGTGACGCTGCGCGAGGTGTTCTGCGGCGTCGAAATCAAGGTCAAACAGGAAGGCATCCCCGCCGCGATTCCCGCCGAGATGTGCTACCTCGGCTGGCAGGAATCGCTGCAACTCCTCGCGCAGCTGGTCGAGCCCGAAATCAAGGAGTAACCGCGTCCGGCGGCGCCTCGTCCCGCTCGTTCAGCCCGTAATCGCGCACGACCGCGGCCACGCGCAGGCGGTAGCCGGCAAAGATGCCGGCCCGCCCCGTCGCCTGCATCGCGCGATGCGCGGGCAAGGTGCGCCAGCGTTGCACGGCGTCCTCGTCGCGCCAGAACGACAGCGACAGCATCTTCCCGGGTCGCGTCAGCGATGCAAAACGTTCGATGGAAACAAAGCCGTCGATCGCTTCCAGTTCGGGACGCAGCGCGGCGGCCGCGTCCAGGTAATCCTGGCGCTTGCCGGGCGCCGGCTCCACTTCGAAGATCACGGCGATCATGCGACGTTTTCCAGGAACGTCCGCTCCTCGCGCAGGATGAAGCGTTTTTCACGCGCAAACTGGAAATTCGCCACCGCTTCGCCGTCTTCTTTCAGCCGCAGCCGGTTGGCTTCGTATTCGGCCAGGCTGTCGAAGCCGACGAGACCCCACGCCTCGTAATTGGTGCCCTCGTGCGGCAGGAAGTAGCCGAGCAGGCGGCCTTTCAAGCGCGGGATGATGCGGCCCCAGTTTTCGGCGTATTCGCGGAACGCGTCGCGCTGGACGGGGTCGATCTCGTAGCGGATGAAGCAGGTGATGGGCATGATGGCTCCTCGTAACGTTGAAGCCCCATGGTAGCCACTGGCCCTGACACTATGCTTCGGCTAAGATCGAAGCATATGAGAGACGGACCGAATATCGCCAACATCGCCGCACTGATCGGCGACCAGGCGCGCGCCGAGGTGCTGAACGTGCTGATGAGCGGCATGGCGCTGACGGCGACGGAGCTGGCCGACGCCGCCGGCGTCACGCGCCAGACGATCAGCACACATCTCGCCAAGCTGCGCGAGGCGGGCCTGCTCGCCGTCGAGGCGCAGGGCCGGCACCGCTATTTCCGCATCGCCGACGCCGACGTCGCGCACCTGCTGGAATCCATGATGGGCATCGCGTTCGGCACGGGCGCCGTGCGCGTGCGGTCCAGTCCGAGGGAGCCGGCGCTGCGCAAGGCGCGCGTCTGCTACGACCATCTTGCGGGCGAACTCGGCGTGCTCGTCTACGAAAGCCTGGCCCGGCGCGGCGCGTTCGCGCTGGATGCGGGCGGCGTCGCGCTCACGGATGCGGGCCGGGCGCTCGTCGCGCAACTGGGCATCGAGCCGCTGCCCTCCGCCACGCGGCGGCCGCTGTGCCGGCATTGCCTGGACTGGAGCGAGCGCCGCCATCACCTGGCCGGCGCACTGGGGACGGCGCTGCTGGAGCGCTTCCAGCAACTGGGCTGGGCGCGCCGCGTACCGGACTCGCGCGTGCTCGCGTTCAGCGCGGAGGGCGAGGCGGCGTTGCGCGCCTGGCTCGGCTGAAGCAGGTTTTTCGACGTGCGCTCAGGTCGCCAGCGCCGGCCGGGCTTGCCCCAGGATCCGCGCCAGCAGCGGGCGCTTGACGGGCGCCGGCAGGCCGCGGTCGACGAGGCCCGCCCACTTCACGCTCAATTGTTCGCAGGTGGCGCGCAGCACCGGGTCGGCATCCGGCAGGCGCGCCAGCGCATTCAGGTGGCGCTCGATCACCGAGGCCAGTTTCACGCACGGACCATCGCCGCTCGCGCGGTCGCAGGCGTCCGCATTGTTCACGGTGTATTGCGACATCAAGTGCAGCAACGCCGCCACGAGCAGTTCGTGGCGCGTGGTGCGCCGCCCGTCCGGCGTGTTCAGTTCGTCCAGCAGATCGTCGTCCATAATTCCTCCTCGAACAAGTTGAGAATGATTCTCATTTCGATTATGGAGTGGGACGAGGCCGAACGCAAGCAGAAAAATCAGAGCCGTGTTTCGCGCGCCGCGCGCAGGAATTCATCCAGCACCGGCGTGCAGTCGAGCAGGTCGCCGCCGCTGGCGCGGTGGAATTCCGGATGCCACTGCAGGCCCATCACGAACGGCGCGCGCTGGTAGCGGATCGCCTCGATGACGCCGTCCGGCTCGGACATCGCTTCCACGTGGATGTCGCGGCCCAGGTCCTTGACGGCCTGGTGGTGGATCGAGTTCACGACGGCGCGCTCGTGCCTGGGAAACAGCTTGCGCAGCGATGAGCCGTGCGGGAATACGATGTCATGGCGGTGCGCGTCATAGATGTCGTGCACGTGCGGCTGGGAACCAGGGAGGTTCGTCGCGACGTCCTGGTACAGGGTGCCGCCGAATCCGACGTTGATCAGTTGGCAACCGCGGCAAATGCCCAGCACGGGTTTGCCCGCATCGACGAATTCGTGCAGCAGCTCCAGTTCGTAGACGTCGCGCGCGCGGTCGCCGCTCCATTCGGGCCGCGTCGGCGCTTCGGAATACGTCATCGGCGACACGTCCGCCCCGCCCTGCAGCACGAGACCGTCCAGGTGGCGCGCGTAATGGCGCATCGTGATGTTGCTGGGGTGCAGGAGCCCATTCGTATTGACGGTCGGGACCATGAAGACGAGCACGTCGCGCGACATCACCCATTGGGCGATCGATTCCTCGAGATATTGCAGGTTCTTGCTGCGCAGGCCCTTGGCGCCCTCTTCCGGATGAAAGATGCGGGCAGACACTCCTATGCGCAGCGTGCGCCGCATGAAATCGCGGTTGAACTTGTCGGCCAGGGCACGCCAGCGCGAGCGCAGCACGCGGCCGGCCAGGTTCAGCGGGGTGTCGTCCTTGCGCAGGTAGCGCGACGCCCCGTCCGCGCGCCGGTCGGGTACGCGCGGCGGCGGGCCGGCTTCGTCCGGCTTGCTTGGTTCGTCAGTGTGCTTGTCATTGTCCAAAGCCATGGTCTCAATATATCCTTGCGACGGTCGCGCACGATTCGTTTTGAAAAAAATATCGTTTTGGTAATGAAATCGCCCATCGCCGGACTTGCAGCATGCCGCGGCCGCCCGCACATGGACAAGATGCCGGGATGCCGCCGACTTGGCATTCGATGCAACGAGCACTTGCAAACTTGCGCTTAACAGGCAAGAATACTGTATTTCCATACAGTTGTTTTGCGCGCATACCGCGTCCTGCCTCCTGGAACACACCGCGTGAAAGTCGCTTATTTTCCGCGCGACAAGATAGAATGCGCAGCATTCGAATGATTGAAGATCAAGCATGGCCACCAAGAAACCCGCACCCGATTACAGCGAATCATCCATCCGCGTCCTGAAAGGACTGGAGCCCGTCAAGCAGCGCCCGGGCATGTACACCCGCACCGAGAATCCGCTGCACATCATCCAGGAAGTGATCGACAACGCCTCGGACGAGGCGCTGGGCGGCTACTGCAAGAACATCGATGTGACGGTGAACGTGGACGGTTCCATCACCGTCGAGGACGACGGCCGCGGCATCCCGGTCGGCCTGCATCCGGAAGAAGGCGTCTCGACCGTCGAGATCGTGTTCACCCGGCTGCACGCCGGCGGCAAGTTCGACAAGGGTTCGGGCGGCGCCTACGCGTTCTCGGGCGGCCTGCACGGCGTCGGCGTGTCCGTCACGAACGCGCTGTCCAAGCGCCTCGAGATCACCGTGTGGCGCAAGGACGACGAGGGCAACGGCATGCACAAGCTCGTGTTCGCCGACGGCGACGTCATCGAGCCGCTGACCTCCGAACCGTTCGAACGCGGCGGCAAGAAGAACGGCACGCGCGTCACCGCCTGGCCGGACGGTAAGTACTTCGATTCGCCGAACATCCCGATGAGCGAGCTGCAGCGCCTGCTGCGCTCGAAGGCCGTGCTGCTGCCGGGCGTGACCGTCACGCTGACCAATGCGAAGACGGGCGACACCCAGACCTGGCGCTACGACGAAGGCCTGCGCGGCTACCTGACGGAAGCCCTGGCGCAGACGGCGGGCGGCGGCCAGACCCTGATCCCGCTGTTCGAAGGCGCGCAATACGCGGCCGCGGGCGATGAAGGTTTCGCGGAAGGCGAAGGCGCGGCGTGGGTCGTCGCGTGGACGGAAGAAGGCGCCGTCGTGCGCGAATCGTACGTCAACCTGATCCCGACGCCGAGCGGCGGCACGCACGAATCCGGCCTGCGCGACGGCCTGTTCGGCGCCGTCAAGGGCTTCGTCGAGATGCACTCGCTGCTGCCGAAGGGCGTCAAGCTGCTGCCGGAAGACGTGTTCGCGCGCGTCTCGTTCGTGCTGTCCGCGAAGGTGCTCGACCCGCAATTCCAGGGCCAGACGAAGGAGCGCCTGAACTCGCGCGACGCGGTGAAACTGGTGTCGACGTTCACCAAGCCGCCGCTCGAACTGTGGCTGAACCAGCACGTCGAATACGGCCGCAAGCTGGCGGAACTCGTCATCAAGCAGGCGCAGTCGCGTCTCCGTTCGCTGCAAAAAGTCGAGAAGAAGAAGTCGTCGGGCGTGGCCGTCCTGCCGGGCAAGCTGACCGACTGCGAATCGACGGACATCACGCGCAACGAACTGTTCCTCGTCGAGGGCGATTCGGCCGGCGGCTCCGCGAAGATGGGCCGCGACAAGGAATTCCAGGCGATCCTGCCGCTGCGCGGCAAGGTCCTCAACACGTGGGAAACGGACCGCGACCGCCTGTTCGCCAACAACGAGATCCACGACATCGCGGTGGCGATCGGCGTCGACCCGCACGGCCAGGACGACAACCCGGATATTTCAGGGCTGCGCTACGGGAAGATCTGCATCCTCTCCGATGCGGACGTCGACGGCTCGCACATCCAGGTCTTGCTGTTGACCCTCTTCTTCAAGCACTTCCCGGCCCTCTTCAAGAACGGCCACGTGTGCGTCGCGCGCCCGCCGCTGTACCGCGTCGACGTGCCGGCGCGCGGCAAGAAGCCGATCCAGAAGCTGTACGCGCTGGACGACGGCGAACTGCTGGCCATCGAGGACAAGCTGAAGAAAGAAGGCCTGAAGGAAGGCGTGTGGAGCATCTCCCGCTTCAAGGGCCTGGGCGAGATGAACGCCGAGCAGCTGTGGGAAACGACGATGAACCCGGACACCCGCCGCCTGCTGCCGGTGGCCTTCGGCGACTACGGCCTGGCCGAATCGTCGGCGCGCTTCAACATGCTGATGGGTAAAGGCGAAGCCGCCGCCCGCCGCGCGTGGCTGGAAGAGCACGGGAACGAGACGGAAGCCGACATCTGATTACAGGAGCGGGCACGCGAGCAACACTTGGGTCCCTGCCTTCGCAGGGACGACGGTTTCAATGCCAACACAATCACCACGTCGTTCCCGCGCAGGCGGGAACCCAAGTTCGGCGAGCAGCCAATAGCGCCACCAGGAACGAACCACACATATGACCCAAGCAAGCCTCTTCGAACAAACCACTCCCCCCAGCGGCGGCGGCGATGACGCCGAGACGCTGACCCTGTCCACCTTCGCCGAGCGCGCCTACCTGGACTATGCCGTCTCGGTCGTGAAAGGCCGCGCGCTGCCGGACGTCTCGGACGGCCAGAAGCCCGTCCAGCGCCGCATCCTGTACTCGATGAACGAACTGGGTCTCGGCCCGACCGCGAAGCCGCGCAAGTCCGCGACCGTCGTCGGCGACGTGCTCGGCAAGCTGCACCCGCACGGCGACCAGTCGGTGTACGACGCCCTCGTGCGCATGGCCCAGGATTTTTCGCTGCGCTATCCGCTGATCGACGGCCAGGGCAACTTCGGTTCGCGCGACGGCGACGGCGCCGCCGCGATGCGTTACACGGAAGCCCGCCTGACGCCTGTTTCGCGCCTGCTGCTCGACGAGATCGACATGGGCACCGTCGACTTCCAGCCGAACTACGACGGCTCGAGCGAGGAACCGCGCACGCTGCCCGCGCGCCTGCCGATGCTGCTGCTGAACGGCGCGTCGGGCATCGCGGTCGGCATGGCCACCGAGATCCCGTCGCACAACCTGCGTGAAGTTGCCACTGCCGCCGTCGCGATGATCCGCAATCCGAAGATCAGCCACGCCGAGCTGATGGCCTTCATTCCGGGTCCGGACTTCCCGGGCGGGGGCCAGATCATCACGCCGCAATCGCAGATCGCCGACATGTACGCCAGCGGACGCGGCTCGATGAAGGTGCGCGCGCGCTGGAAGATCGAAGAACTGGCGCGCGGCCAGTGGCAGGCGGTCGTCACCGAACTGCCGCCGGGC
>JBJMVU010000148.1:0-10551 GCA_045810485.1 Massilia sp.
GGCCTGCCGGTCGAAGACCACATCGGCAAATCGATCCACGACGTCATCCCCGACATCGCCCCCGCCGCCGAAGTGCGCCTCCGCCAGGTCATGGCGACCGGGACACCCAACCTCGGCGCCGTGTTCGAAGGCGCGACGCCGGCCCAGCCGCACATGCGCCGCGTGTGGCGCGAAAGCATACATCCCGTATTCGACACCGACGGCGCGGTGCTGGGCGTGACGGTCGTCGTCGAGGAGATCACCGAGCAGCAGCGCCTCGCCGGCGCCCTGCAGGACAGCCAGCGGCGCGAACAGCGCCGCACGAGCGAACTGGACGGCCTGATGCAGGCGGCGCCCGCCGCGCTGTTCGTCGCCAGCGACCGCGAATGCCGGCGCGTCAAGGCCAATGCCGCCGCCGAACGCCTGCTGCGCCTGCGCCGCGGCGAAAACCCCGTGTCGGACGACCGCGGTGGACGCGCCTTCGCCGTGTACGAGGGGAACCGGCAACTGGCCCTCGACCAGTTGCCGCTGCAGCGCGCCGCCGCCACCGGCGAGGAAGTGCGCGGCGAGAGGCTGACGGTACGTTTTGCCGACGACGAACGGCTGCACGTCGTCATCAACGCCCTGCCCCTGCGCGACGAGGCGGGCGAAGTGGTGGGCGCCGTCGCCGGCTTCGTCGAGATGCCGCCCTTGCCCGTGGAATTGACGGATAATCGCTGCGATGTTCAGTAAATGAAACGGCAAGCTTGCGTGCATAATATCGGACCATGACGACCACCATTCCATCCCGGACGACGGCGGCGGCCTCCAGCCACGGCCTGGCCGACCTGTACGGCAGCGCCGTGAAGTCGCTGAGCGCCCGCAGCACCGGCCTGCAGGGCGTCGACGCGCAGATCCGGCGCGACGACGCGCGCCTGTCCACGCTGGGGCGCCTGGCCAACGTGCTGGACGACGTGAAGTCGGTCGCCGGCACGCTCGCCGCGAGCGGCCTGAAACTCGCGACGCAGGTCGACGGCAAGGTTCTCGACGCGCGCATCACGACCACCGGCGCGGCCGCCGGCACGCACAAGATCGACGTGAAGCAGCTGGCCCAGGCCCAGCAACTGGTGACCGTCCGGGTACCGTCCGCCACGACGACGATCGGCAGCGGCGCGCCGACCATCATCAAACTCGACGCCGGCGGGAACACGAAAACCCTCCGCATCGACGCGCCCGACAACACGCTGGAAGGCATCGCCGCCGCGTTCAAGGCGGCCGGCGTGGATGCGAAACTGGTCGCCGACGACAAGGGCGTCGCACTGAGCCTGACCGGCCAGCCCGGCGCGGCGAACGCGATGCGCCTCGGCGTGGCCGGCGACCCCGCCCTGCAGGCGCTGCTGGCTTACCAGCCGGGGGCGCGCGGCGCGGTGACGCAGGCGAGCGCCGCGCAGGACGCCGTCGTCAACGTCGACGGCAAGACCATCACGAGCGCCGGCAACAAGGTCACGGGCGCCATCGCCGGCGTCACGCTCGATCTCAAGGCCAAGGGCGCAGGCGCCGTCACGCTGGCCGGCGACAACGCGGCCATCGCCAAGAACGTCAAGGCCTTCGCCGACGCCGTGAATGCCCTGCCGGGCCGCCTGGCCGCGCTGAAGACGAACGACGTCGCCTCCGACCGCACGCTCGCACAGATCCAGGACCAGGTGGCGCGCCTCGTCGGCGGCGCCGATCCGGCCGCAATGGCCGCCATCGGCGTGAGCGCGAGGAACGGCAAGCTGGCGATCGACGAGGCGAAGCTGAACGCGGCCATCGCGGCGAGCCCGGACCAGGTGGCCAAGGTGTTCGCGAACGGCGGCTCGGGTCTCGCGGACAAGGTCGGCGCCGGCATCGCGCAGCAGCTGGCGACGGGCGGCGCGCTCGCCGGCCAGGCCGCGGCCGTGACGAAGGACCGCGACGCGCTCACCGACAAGAAGGCGCAGATGACGCAGGCCGTCAACGCGCAGGCCAGCGCCCTCGTGCAGCAGTACGCGAATGCCGGCAGCAACTCGCTGTTCGGCCTGATGAACGGCGGCCGCCCGATGTCGGCCTTCGACTTCCTCGCCTGAAGTGCCGCCTGCCCTGGCTCAGGCCACGGTGCGCAGAGAAAATTCGGTGAGCCAGTCCTGCAGCTGCGCCGCCGTCATCGGCCGGCCGATGCCGTAGCCCTGCGCGACGTCGCAGCCGTGCTCGCGCAGCCAGCGCAGTTCCGCCGGCGTCTCCACGCCCTCCGCGACGACCGTCAGCCCCAGCGCGTGACTCAGCATGATGGTCGATTCGACGATGGCCGCGTTGCGCGGCGATTCCGTGATCGCGGTGATGAAGCTGCGGTCCAGCTTCAGTTCGTCGACGGGCAGGCTTTTCAGGTAGGCCAGCGAGGCCTGGCCGACGCCGTAGTCGTCGATCGACAGCTTGATCCCGAGGCCCGCCAGTTCGTCGAGGTGGGCCTGCGCCAGCGCGGGATCGTCCATCAGCGCGCTCTCGGTGATTTCCAGGCACAGGCGGCGCGCCGGCACGGCGTGGCGCTCCAGCAGGTCGCGCACGCGCCGGCCCAGGTGCGGGTCGAGCAGGTCCAGCGTCGACAGGTTCGCCGACACGGCGATGTCCAGCCCCGCCGCATGCCACACGGCGGCCTGGCGCACGGCCGATTCCAGCACCCAAGGCGTGATCTCGCGAATGAAACCCGTCTGCTCGGCGAACGGAATGAAGCGCGCCGGCGCGATGCCGCCGCGTTCCGGATGCTGCCAGCGCAGCAGCGCTTCCACCGCGACGATGCGCCCGCTGGCCAGCGCCAGCTTGGGTTGATAAGCGAGCGTGAATTCGCCGGCCGCCAGCGCGCGGCGCATGTCGCCGATGAGGGACAGCTGCTCGTGCGCGGGCTCGGCGCCCGTCTCTTGCGCGAACGCGATACCGGCATGGCGGCGCTTGGCCGCGGCCAGCGCCAGCTCGGCGCGCCGCAGCAAGGTCGCGGCGTCGAGGCCGTCGTCCGGATACAGCGCGATGCCGACGCCGGCCTCGATGTCGAGGCGCTGGCCGTCCAGGGTGAGGGGGTCGCGCAGCGCGGCCAGCACGGCGTCGGCGAAGCGGCGCGCGGCGCCGACGTTGGCGCCTTCGAGCAGGAACGCGAACTGGTCGCCCCACAGGCGCGCCAGCATGCCGCCCTGCGGCACCAGCGCTTGCAGCTGGCCCGCCACGGCGCGCAGCAGGCGGTCGCCGACAAGGTGGCCCAGCGCGTTGTTGATGAGGGCGAAGCGGTCGATGTTCACGACCATCACGGCGCCGCCGGCGCCCGGCGTGAGGCGCGCGAACGCTTCCAGGAAGCGGGTGCGGTTGGGCAGGTCCGTCAACGCGTCGACGTACGCCAGCCGCACGATGCGTTCCTCGCGGCTCGCGATCCCGGTGCGCATCTGCTCGAAGCTGCCGGCCAGCTGGCCGATCTCGTCGCCCTGCGCCGGCGGCAGCGGCTGCGCGTAATCGCCCAGCGCGATGCGGCGGGCGGCGGCCGACAATTCGTTCAGCGGCCGGACGATGCGCCCGGCCAGCATGATGCTGCCCGCCGCGAACACCAGCACGGCCACGACGATCACCCCGAGCAGACGCCCCTGCAGCTGTTCGAACGGCGCCTGCACCTGCGCGACCGGCAGCTGCAGCACGGCCTGCAGCCCGCCGTCCAGCGGCACGTTCACGGACGCGTAGCGCATCCCTTCCTGCGTCCCTCCAGGCGCGCCTGCGGGGGCGGCGGACGACGCGAGCGCGCGAGGCGTCCCGGTCCGCACGATGTGCACGCCGAGGCCCGTCACGCCGGCCATGTCGTCCGCCCAGCGGTCGTCCACGTGGAAACCCATCGCCACCCAGGCGATGCGCGTGGGCGCCAGGATCGGCATGAGCACCACCTGGTACACCTGGCCGTTGCGCATCGCACGGAAGCCCGCGCTGCGCCCGGACGCTTCGGCGGCCGCGAGCAGGTCGGGGAACGGGAACGGATCGCCCGCCGCGCCGGCGTGCTGCGTCGTGGCGATCAGTTTGCCGTCGGCGCCGGTGACCATCATGACCTGGGCGTGGATGCGCTGGCCGTGGTTGCGGATCACGGAGCGCACGGTGGGCTGGTCCTGCGTGGCGATCGCCTCGCGGAACGCGAAGTCGGCGGACAGCACGGCGGCCGCCGTCTCGAGCTGGCGCTGGTTCTGTTCGAGCAGGCGCTGGAACACCTTGGCGCCGACGGCCAGTTCACGCCGCGTCTCGCGCTCCACGATGCTCCCGCTGCTGTGGTGGACGAGCGCCAGCACGAGCCCCATGACCAGCACGAGCAGGCCGACGAAGACGATGGCGATCCGGTGCCGCAGCGATTTCGATGACATGTCAGTAGCGGTCCGGGTCGTCCTCGGTATGCGGCTTCGGCTGACGCGGGCGCGCGTCGAGCACGAGCGTCAGGCGGACAGGCGCATCGGCCACGTCGACCTCCTCCACCGCGCCGGCCGCCTTCTGCAGCGCATGCCAGGGGCGCACGCGGTAGCGGCCCGCCGCGACGCCGGCCACGGTGGCGCGGCCGTCCGCGCCCGTGCGGGCGAAGTATGGCGTGTCGACGACCAGCACGTGCGCCTCCATCCAGTCGTGGATGTTGCAGCCGATGTCGATCTGGCCCGGCCTGTCGAATACGACGGGCTGGCCCGGCTTGCCGGCATACAGCTTGATCTCGAAACGCTTCGGCTCGGAGAACGAATACACGTGGTGACGGATCGTGTCGTTGTTGGGGAAGTCGATGCTGGTGCCGGTCTGCACGACGGTCATCCACGGGATGAATTCGCGGCCGCGCTGCTCGATGGACGCATGCCCGCGCGCGCGGGCGCGCGGCGGCGGACCCGCGACCGGCTCAACGAGCACGGCGGCGTCGGCCAGCGGCGTGCCGGACGGCGTCTGCACGAGCACCTCGACGTTCGCGGCGCAGGCGCTGCCCGCCAGCAGCGCCGCTGCAAACAACAGCGGCACCAGCGGACGCATTACGGATCGATCTGCAGCGCGGGCGCGATCTGCCACACTTCGGTGGTGAGATCGCCCTCCCGATAGGTCAGCGCGTGCCAGACCTTCATCGGCAACTTCCCGCCGTAGCCGGCGCCGGCCTCCACCGACGTCCCGCGCGGATTCGCGAACGCCTTCAGCTTGCCGAACGTCGCCGGCCGCGGCTGGCCGCCGTTCACCGCGATGAATTTCTGCCAGACGGCGCGGATCTCGGCCTTGCCCCGGTAGCGGCCGTCGAGCGGCCCGCCGACCCACTCCATGTAGGCGTCGTCGGCATAGTCGCGCATCAGCGCTTCCAGGTCGCCGGCGGCGACGGCGTCGAGGTGGGCCTTCGCCTTCGCTTCGTCCACCGGCCCGGCCACGGCCTGGCTGCCGCACACGGGCAGCAATGCGAATGCCAACAGCAGGGATGCAATCTTCGTCTTGCGGATCATCGTGTCTCCTCCACGCGTATTTATTACCCAGGCAAAAGTTTTGTGTCCGAAAATCATGATTACACGGAAACCCAGCCGTGGCAACACGGATGAAGGAACGGCGCGTGGCGAATCAGCTCTCCACGGTGCCCAGCTTGCCCAGGCAGCGGCGCTGGAAGTTGTCGAGGCCGTCGGTAACGAAATCGTCGTCCTCGTCGATGACGTGGCCGTCGATCAGCAGGCGCAGCTTGGCGATGCGGTCGCCCAGCGCGAGGGCCTGCGCCAGGTTTTCGTCGCCCGGATCGCCCGCGTGCGCGATGGCGTCGGCGACGACCGGCGGGAAATCCCAGTGCTTCGCGATGGCGGCCGACAGCAGGCGGCCTTCGGCCAGCAGTTGCATCCCGAATTCGCTGGAACCGGGCACCTTGTTTTCTTCGCAGATGCGGTCGGCCAGGCGGAACCCGACGACGACGCCCAGGTTCTGCATCAGGCCCGCGAGGTAGGCTTCGAACGGCCCGGCCGTCAGGCCCGGCGCCATCAGGCTCGCGGCGAGCGCGCATTTCTCGGACTGGTTCCAGACCTGCGGCGCGGCCAGGCGCGTGAAGCCTGTCGTCTGCAGCTTGATGATCGGCCGGAAGGCGATGCGCGCCAGCAGCATGCGCAAGCCGTTCTGGCCGAGCATCATCAGGGCCGCCTCGACCGTCTTGACGGGCGACATCGGCCGGTAATAGGCGCTGTTCGCCTCGCGGATCACTTCCGCCACGATGACGACGTCCTGCGCGACCTGGCGCGCCAGGTCGGCGTTCGACGCTTCGTCCTGCAAGCTGCGCAGCAGTTGCGGGATCACTTCGGGCACGCGCGGCACCAGCTCGGCCGCGCTGGCCGGATCGCGCGCGAGCGCGCGGACCTGGTCGAGGATCGCCGATTCGACGGCGGCCGAGGCGTCGTAGCCGGCCGACGCGGTCAGCCAGCGGTAGTACGTGGCCTCGATTTCGGCCGGAATGCCGTCCGGATGCTCGTCCGGCGCCGCCGCGGCGGAAGCCGGTTTCGTGTCGGCCGGGTTGTCGGAACCGCCCCGGAGGCGGCTGATCCAGTTTTTCATAGGCGTTGATGCTGCGCAGCGGTGATGGTCTTATTGTAGCCTGATGGGTGCCGTATGGGCGTTGCACGCGTAATCATTTTGGATTGAATAAGTATTTGCCTGCACTAATCAATCTTGCATTAACAATTCGTGCTTCGTTATTGAAATCATTTGTGTTAATTTTCATATCGACACCGACTCGGCCGCGGAGTTTATTCGATGAAAATAATTCTCAGCGTTATTGGAATCGGAAGCGCTTCCCTGGCCTGCCAGGTGTATGCGCAGTCAGCGGCGGCCGACCGGATTCCCGACACGATGGAAGCGCGGGTGCAGGCCTGTACCGGCTGTCACGGGGCCCAGGGCCGCGGCGTGGAAAACGTCTATTTCCCCCGTCTCGCGGGCAAGCCGGCCGGTTATCTCTACAACCAGCTGGTCGCATTCCGCGATGGCCGGCGCAAGTACGTGCCGATGAATTACCTGCTCGCCTACCTGCCCGACGCCTACCTGATGCGCATGGCCGAGCATTTTGCCTCGCTCAATCCGCCGGTCCTCGTGCAACCCCCGGTGCAGCGCTCGCCGGAGCAGGTGCGCGACGGCCAGCGCATCGTCACCCAGGGCGTCCCGGCCAGGAAGATCCCCGCGTGCGTCACGTGCCACGGCGCGGAACTGGGCGGCCGCGAACCCGGCATCCCCGGCCTCCTGGGCCTGCGCGCGGACTACGTCAGCGCCCAGCTGGGCGCCTGGCGCTTCGGGGTGCGCACGGCGCTGGCGCCGGACTGCATGCAGTTCATCGCGTCCAGCCTGAGCGAGCCGGAGGTCGCCGCCGTGTCGGCGTATCTCGCGTCGCTGCCCGTCACGGCCGCCCGGCCGCTGCGCCAGCCCGGCATGAAGCTGCCGCTCGCTTGCGGCAGCCAGCCGCAGAAAGGAGGCCAACCATGAACGCCCTGGTCCGCAGGATCGCGCTCGCCGCCGTGTCCTTGGTCCTGCTGGCGACGGCCGCCTCGGTCCCTCTGCGCGCGCAGACCAGTGCGGCGAAAGCGCCCGCGCAACAATCGGTTGTCGAACGGGGCCGCTACCTCGCGCAGGCCGGCGACTGCATCGCGTGCCACACGGTCCCTGGAGCGAAAATCTTCTCCGGCAACCGCGCGATGCCGACGCCGTTCGGGACACTCTACGCGCCGAACATCACGCCCGACCGCGAGACCGGCATCGGCAGCTGGAGCGCGGACGACTTCTACAACATGATGCACACGGGCCGCTCGCCGAAAGGCTATCTGCTGTACCCGGCGATGCCGTTCGCGTCGTACACCAAGGTCACGCGCGCCGACAGCGACGCCATCTTCGCCTACCTGCGCTCGGTGCCGCCCGTGCGCCTGGCGTCGCGCGAGCACGACCTGCGCTTCCCGTACAACAACCGCTCGCTGCTGATCGGCTGGCGTACGCTGTACTTCAAGGAAGGCGAGTATCAGCCGGACCGCGGCAAGTCGGTCGAGTGGAACCGCGGCGCCTACCTCGTGCAGGGCCTCGGCCACTGCGCGATGTGCCACACGCCGATCAACGCGCTGGGCGGCTCGTCCCAGGAAAAGGCGTTCCAGGGCGGCCTGATCCCGATGCAGAACTGGTACGCGCCGTCGCTGACGTCGAACCGCGAGGCGGGCCTGGGCGACTGGGCGCTGCAGGACATCGTCGACCTGCTGCAGAAAGGCGTGTCGAGCCGCGCCACCGTCTACGGGCCGATGGCCGAGGTCACGTTCAACAGCCTGCAGTACATGAGCGACGCCGACATACGCGCGATGGCCGTCTACCTGAAGAGCCTTCCGGCCGACCAGGGTCCCGCGTCGGACCCGGCCGAGGCCCCGCTGCGTGCGGACGTCGGCCAGTCGTTCACGGAAGGGCGCCGCATCTACGCCGCGCGCTGCGCGACCTGCCACGGCGCGGAAGGCCGCGGCAAGCTGCCCCACTACCCGCCGCTGGCGCGCAACCAGTCGATCGGCATGAGCTCCGCCGTGAATCCGATCCGCATGGTGCTCAACGGCGGCTACCCGCCCGGCACGAAGCGCAACCCGATGCCGTACGGGATGCCGCCGTTCACGCAAGACCTGAACGACAAAGAGATCGCAGCGGTGGTGACGTTCATCCGCACCGCCTGGGGCAACCGGGGCGCGCCCGTGACGGCGCGTGAAGTCAACGAACTGCGCTCGGCCACGGTCGAGTGAGGGGAAGCCATGTTTCTGGAACCGACAGACCAAGACCTGGACGGCGGCGAGCAGCAGCGCCGCGTCGACGCCATCGTCGCGCGCGGCCCCGGCGGCGCGTTCGCCCTCGCCGGCATCGCGGTGGCGATCGTGATGGCGCTCTGGCTCGCCTTCTACTTCCTCGTGTTCGTCGCGCGCGGAGGCGACTGACATGGAGACCATCGGACACGACGTCGCGGCGAAGGCCGAGGCGCGCTGGGCGTGGATCGTCGGCGGCATCATCGCCTTCCTCGTCGCGATGATGGCCTACATGAGTCTCCACTGGGCCGCGATGCCGCCCGTGCGCACCGAAACCATCGACCCGACGACGCTGCACATCGCCGGCGAGTTCGTCGAGACGAACCTGGGCTCCGCCGCCGAACCGGACGGCTCTGTCACGGTGCGCGTGCTCGCGAACCAGTACTCGTTCACGCCGCAATGCCTCGTCGTCCCCGCGAACACGTGGCTGCACTTCCGCGGCACGGCGGCCGACGTCGTGCATGGCTTTTCCATCAGCCACAGCAACGTGAACATGATGCTGATCCCGGGGTACATCTCGAACTTCCAGACCCGATTCGAAGCGCCCGGCGAGCACGTGATGCCGTGCCACGAATTCTGCGGCAACGGCCATGCCGCAATGTGGGCGCACGTGCAGGTTCTCCCTCGCGAGGAATTCATGCGTCGCGTGAGAGAGCAAGATGCGACCCGGCCAGGAAGGAGGTTGAGCTGTGTTCAGTAAAGATTCCCGCCAGCTCGTGCTGGCCCACTTCTGGGTCGCCTTCGCCGCCTTTTTCGTCGCCCTGCTGCTGGGCGAATGGCAGATGGTCATCCGCAGTCCGCTGATCGACTGGATCGGCAATCCGGAGCTGTACTACCGCTCCGTCACCGCGCACGGTTCGGCGATGGGCTACGTCTTCCCCACGCTGGTGGCGATGGGCTTCGGCTACGCCATCGTCGAACTCGCGCTGAAGCAGCCGCTCGCCGGCAAGCGCTGGGCGTGGATCGGCTTGACCCTCGTCGTCCTCGGCACGGTGGTCGCGATGATCCCGGTCTCGCTGGGCAAGGCCTCCGTGCTGTACACGTTCTACCCGCCGCTGATCGCGCACTGGGCCTATTACATCGGCATCGTGCTGGTCGTCGTCGGCTCGTGGATCTGGGTCGCGCTGATGTCCGTGAACCTGCGCGTGTGGAAGAAAGCGCATCCCGGCGAGGCCGTGCCGCTGCCGATGTTCGCCAACCTGGCCGGCGCCTACCTGTGGGCGTGGACATCCGTCGGCGCCGCCGTCGAGATCCTGTTCCTGATCCTGCCCGTGGCCCTCGGCTTCAAGTCGACGATCGACGCCGGCCTGTCGCGCGTGTTCTTTTCCTGGACGCTGCACGCGATCGTCTACTTCTGGCTCATGCCCGCCTACATCGCTTTCTACACGCTGGTGCCGCGCGCCATCGGCGGCCGGCTGTACAGCGACGTGATGGGCCGCATCTCGTTCGTCCTGTTCCTCGTGTTCTCGATGCCGATCGGTATCCACCACCTGTTCCAGGACCCGCAGGTCGGCGCCGGCGTGAAGTTCCTGCATGCCGTGTTCACCGCGATGGTCTCGGTACCCACGCTGCTGACCGTCTTCACGATCACGGCTTCGGTCGAAATCGCGGGACGACTGCGCGGCGGCACGGGCGCCCTCGGATGGGTCAAGGCCCTGCCCTGGCACAACCCGATGATGCTCGCGGTCGCGTTCTCGTTCATCCTGCTGGGCTTCGGCGGCGCGGGTGGCCTGATCAACATGAGCTACCAGCTCGACTTCGCCGTCCACAACAC
>JBJMVU010000149.1:0-30551 GCA_045810485.1 Massilia sp.
AATATCAGACATTTCCAATAGCGCGACGTCGGCTTATGAAACTTGCTATGCTTGAGCCGTCACAGGGAGGCGTCATGACATTGCACATCGTTCATTTCATCGGACCGATCAACGCGAACTCCGCCTGCACCGTGCGCAACTTGTGCCTACAGGCACTGCAAAGCGGCGCGAGCGACATCGAACTGCACATGTCGACCGAAGGCGGCAACATGACGGCCGGCTTCGCCCTATATTACTTCCTGAAATCGCTGCCGCTCCCGCTGACGACGTGGAATGTGGGCAGCGTCGAATCGGTCGGCGTCCCCATCTTCCTGGCCGGGCAGCAACGCTATGCCTGTCCCGGCACGCGCTTCCTCATCCATCCGCTGCACTGGGGATTCGGCAACCTCGTCGCGGCGGACCACGCCCGCATCTCCGAATGGCGCGACTGCCTCGACTTCGATGCCGAGCGCTACGCCGCCATCTACGACGAAGCCACCCGCGGCGCGCCGGACGCCCTCGACATCCGTACCTGCCTGACGGGCAGCGCCCGTCTCTACACGGCCGAGCAGGCCGTCGAGGCCGGCATCGTCCACGCGGCACGGCAGGCGCGCCTGCCGGAAGCGGGCACGACGTCGCACTGGTGGAATTGAGAAATTAAAAACATCATCCCATTCTGACAGGCGGCGCTGTCGGATCGGTACAACAAAGATAGCGGTCACAACTGAATAGAGTGACTATTCGTGAGTTTTTCCTTGCCGCAATTTTTGCTGCAACCCTACAATTTATTACAGATTCGTTACACGGCCTAAACGCCCGCCGTCACAGTGTTTCTATAACAAGAACCTCCACCCGCAGTCTTCAGCAGGTAAATCCCATGAAAAAACGCATCATCGCGAGTGCGCTCGCCTTGTCTTTTGCCGCGCCTTGCGCATTCGCGCAGGACGCCGTCCGCATCAGCGGTTTCGGCACCGGCGCCCTCACCTGGACCAATACCGACAAGGCCGAGTTCGCACGCCCGAACCAGGCCGGCGGCGCGAAGAAGGACGTCACCACCGGCGTCGACTCGAACTTCGGCGTGCAGGCCGACTACACCGTCAACAGCTGGTTGTCCGTCACGGGCCAGGGCCTCGTACGCAAGGATGCGCAGGATGACTTCGGCGCCGAGCTCGCATGGGCATTTGCCAAGGCGAAGGTGTCGGACGACGTCTCGATCCGCGTCGGCCGCATGGGCGTGCCGGCCTTCATGATCTCGGACTACCGCAACGTCGGCTATGCCAACACGATGCTGCGTCCGCCGGCGGAAGTGTATTCGCAGATGCTGTTCAACACGGTCGACGGCGCCGACGTCATCTGGCAGCACAGCGATGGCGACACGACGTACACCGCACAATTCGCTGTCGGCAAGAGCAAGGTCGACATCGCCGGCGGCCCGAGCCTGGACGGCCGCCGCCTGACCGCGCTGAACCTCGTGGCCGAGCACGGCCCGCTGACGGTGCGCTTCGGCCGCGTCGACGGCCGCCTGTCGCTGAACAACTCGGCGTCGCTGGCGACGCTGCTGAACACGCTGAACACGGTCGCCGCCGGCTACAAGTTCCCGCAAGCCGCCCAGCTCGCCAAAGACATCGACGTGCGCGACAAGAAGGCCTCGTTCACGTCCCTCGGCGCCACGCTCGACTGGAACAACATCGTCGTGCAGAGCGAGTACGCGAAGCGCAAGACCGACAGCTATATCAACGACACCACGTCGTGGTACGTGATGGGCGGCTATCGCATCGGCAAGTTCCTGCCGTACTACAGCCACGCCAAGCTGGCTATCGACGGCACTGTCCACAACGGCATGCCGGCGGCCTGCCCGGCCGGCTACCCCGCCGCCTGCACCCCGACCCTCGCGACGTTGAACGGCATCGTGTCGAACCTGCGCTACACCGGCGTGAGCCAAGGCGAGCAGCAGACCGACACGATCGGCCTGCGCTGGGACTTCCACTCGTCGGTGGCCCTGAAGGTGCAGTTCGACCGCGTGCGTCCGAACCAGGCAGCCGGCCTGCTGATCAATGCACAGCCGGGCTTCAAGGGTCCGGTGACCGTCGGCGCCGTCGCGCTCGACTTCGTGTTCTAAGGGGACGACGATGACACATCCGATCAAGACCGGCCTCGCCGCCGCCGCACTGCTGCTCGCCCTGCCCGCCATGGCGGACGTGGTGGTGGTCGTGAATCCGAAGGCCGCCGAGGCCTCGATGACGAAAGACCAGGTCGCGCAATTCTTCCTCGGTAAATCGGGCGCGATGAGCCCGGTCGACCAGCCGGAAAGCGCGCCCGTCCGCGCCGAGTTTTATAAAAAGGTGACGGACAAGGACGCGTCCCAGGTCAAGTCCTTGTGGTCCAAGCTGGTGTTCACCGGCAAGGCCACGATGCCGAAGGAAGCCGCCGACAGCGCCGCCGTCAAGAAGATGGTGGCGAGCGACCCGAAGGCCATCGGCTACATCGACAAGAGCGCGGTCGATGCCTCGGTCAAAGTGATCTACACACCGTAAGCATCCCCTACCACCCGCCCGCCCCGGTTTTCCGGCGGCGGGCTGTTGAATTTAAGGAAACGGCATGAGCATCAAGCGCAAGATCTGGGCACTTCCGGTCATCTCGACCATCATCTTCGGCCTCGGCGTGGCGGTCTCCGCCAGTCTCGCGAGCGGCGCCCTGGACTCGATCCACACGACCGAGGCGGTCGATTACCCGGCGCTGGGCGCGTCGAAGGCGCTGGCCGCCGACCTGCAGGGCATCACCGACGGCCTGCGCGACGCCGTCTCCGAAGGCGACAAGACCCGCATCGCCCAGATCGGCGACCAGGCCAACAAGGTCCGCGCCAAGCTGGCCGACGTGACCAGGATCCCGGGCATGGATGGCACCGGCAAGCGCCTGACCAAGGAATTCGAGGATTACTATGCGCCGGCCCTCTCGGCCGCCAAGATCATGCTCGAACTCGAGCAGGGCGATCCGCAGACGACCGTGCAACGCATGCAGAGCGCGCTGACCGTGCTCAATGCCGACGTCGCCAAGTTCAACGAGCAGGCCCAGCAACAATTCAAGGACGGCATCGCCAAGAGCGCGTCGAGTGTGCGCCGCGTGCTGTCCGTCACCATCATCACGGCGCTGATCGTGATCGCCACGCTGATCGGCGTGTCGTGGTTCGTCATCCGCACCATCTGGCAACAGCTGGGCGGCGAGCCGGAATACGCGCGCGAGATCACGCGGCTTGTTGCGGCCGGCGACCTGTCGATGGAAATCCGCCTCGACGCCGGCGACCAGCACAGCCTGCTGGCGGCGTTGCAGGAAATGCGCACGCGCCTGGCGACGATGGTGTCCGGCATCAAGACGTCGGCCGAGACCATCGCCACCGCCAGCGCCGAAATCGCCAGCGGCAACGCCGACCTGGCCGGCCGCACGGAATCGCAGGCCGGCAGCCTGGAACACACGACGCGCGCCGTCGAATCGCTGACCGACACCGTCAAGACCAACGCCGCCAACACGAACCAGGCCAACGCGCTCGTCATGTCCGCCACCGACATCGCCACCCGCGGTGGTGAAGTGGTGGGCAATGTGGTGTCCACCATGGGCGCCATCAACGCGTCCGCGAAGCAGATCGTCGAGATCATTTCCGTGATCGACGGCATCGCCTTCCAGACCAACATCCTGGCGCTGAACGCCGCCGTGGAAGCGGCCAGGGCCGGCGAGCAGGGCCGCGGTTTCGCAGTCGTCGCAGGCGAGGTGCGCAACCTGGCGCAGCGCTCGGCCGCCGCCGCCAGGGAAATCAAGCAGCTGATCGGCGATTCCGTCGCCAAGGTCGACGCGGGCAGCGCGCTCGTCGACGAAGCGGGCGCCACGATGGAACAGATCGTCGCGTCCGTGCGCAAGGTGCACGACATCATGGCCGAGATCAGCGTGGCGGGCCAGCGCCAGGCCGAAGGCATCGAACAGATCGGCCGCGCGATCGACGACATGGACCAGATGACGCAGCAAAACTCGGCGCTCGTCGAGGAAGCGTCGGCCGCAGCGGAATCGCTGGCGGAGCAGACCGGGCAGTTGTCGGGTGCGCTGGCGCAGTTCAAGCTGGCGACCGGCCACACGCCGGGCGCGCCCGCCGGCCAGGCGCGGCTGGCGCTGGCGCGCGGCTAAACCGTCACGCCCGATCCGGGACGGACAGGCGTACACCCTGCCCGGATTCGGAGTATGCTGTCAGCACAAGCGCCGTACTGCATGAAGTGACCGACCTGGTCGCGCGGAATCAACGGC
Source organism: Massilia sp. (assembly GCA_045810485.1). Taxonomy (GTDB): domain Bacteria; phylum Pseudomonadota; class Gammaproteobacteria; order Burkholderiales; family Burkholderiaceae_D; genus Telluria. Next base: position 4,267 of record JBJMVU010000149.1, read on the forward strand.
AACGCACGGACCCGGCCGCCAACGGCGGCCACTCGCCGGCACGACGCTCTCCATGAAATAACGGGGAGTTCATCATGCGCCACACCTTGAAAGCAGTCTTCGAGCAACCCGGCGATGCCCAGCACGCGCTGGACGCATTGCTGGCATCCGGCTATCCGCGCGCCGACATCGCGCTCTCGAACATGCCCGCGCCGGGACCGGACACCTCGCTGCGGCATACCGCCGCGCGACTGCTCGGCGCCTTGTATCACCGCCACGCGCAGCCAGGCGACACGCGCGAACGCCACATCGTCACCCTCACGACAGGAACCGATCCCGAAGCCGCGCGCGCCACCGGCATCATGGCGCAGTACCGCCCGGCCGGCCTGGAAGACATCCACGACGAAGGCGATCCGGCCTCGTGGACGGGAACCGTCGCGCCGCGCCATGACTACCCGCCCGGCGCCGCGCCCGGCGCCCTGCAGCACCGCCCCCACGAAGACAGCCATTATTTCGGCACCCAGAACGCCGACGCACCGCCCGCCGGCAACACGTTCAAGGAAACGATGGGCAGCATCGCGCAGTGGGGTGCCCCGGACGAGGACGTTGCGTGGGTGGCTCCCGCCGGCCGCAGCGAGCTGCGGTCCGACGCCAACCCTCTCGACCAGACATGGGAAGACGTCGAACCCGCGCTGAAGAGCGACTGGGAGTACAGGCATGCCGGCAGCGAGGCATCCGCCTGGGACAAGGTCAAGCTGGCCATGCGCCACGGCTGGGAACGGATGCATCACTGACATCATGAACCCCGTCACATCGTTCCTGGTTGCCGTTAGCCTGGGCGTCGGCATCGTCCTGACCTGGTGGGTCAATCCGCTGCTCGGGCTGCCGTTCGTCGTGCTGGCCGTGATCATCGCGTTCTCGCTGAAGATGGCGAACACGTGGCAGAAATTCGTCATCCTGAGGCTGGGGAAGCTCCACAGCGTCAAGGGCGCCGGCCTGTTTGCCATCGTGCCCGTCATCGACAACGTGATCGCCGTCATCGACGTGCGCATCCAGACGACGGCGTTCAACGCCGAGCAGGCGTTGACCAAGGATACGGTGCCGGTCAACGTCGACGCCATCATCTTCTGGCACGTGCACGATGCCGAGCGAGCCGCGCTGGCGATCACGAATTACCGCGAGGCGATCGACCGGGTGGCCCAGACGTCGCTGCGCGAAATGATCGGGATGTCGATGCTGACGGCGCTGCTGTCCGAGCGCAAGGAAGCGGACGCGCAACTGAAGGAATCGATCGGCCAGAAGACGGCGCCGTGGGGCATCTCCGTCGGTTCGGTGGAAATCCGCGACGTCGCCATTCCCGTCGTGCTGCAGGATGCGATGTCGCGCCAGGCCCAGGCCGAACGCGAGAAGCAGGCCCGGGTCATCCTCGGCTCCGCCGAGGCCGCCATCGCGGGTAAATTCGTGGAAGCGGCCGACATGTATGCCGGCCATCCGGCGGCCCTGCAACTGCGGGCGATGAACATCATTTATGAGACGACGAAGGAGCGCGGCGCCACCATCCTGATCCCGAGTTCGATGGTCGACAGCCTGAATCCCGCGGCGGCGCCTCCCTAGCCAAACTTGCAAGCCCCCTCCCCTTGTCTTAGAATCGGCCTCTGCGCTGGCTTCGCCAGTTTCCCGACGATTCTTCACGGTGATCCTTGGAAACCGTACCACTTTGGGTGCTCATTCTCGCACTCGCCCTCCTGATCCTCTGCTCGGCCTTCTTCGCGATGGCGGAAACCGCCCTGATGGCGGCCAACAAATATCGCCTGCGCCATCTCGCAAAGCGGGGCAACCGCGCCGCCATCACCACGCTGTGGCTGCTGGACCGCACGGATAAACTGCTGTCTCTGGTACTCATCGCCAATACGCTGATCAATGCGATGGCGACGGCACTCGTCACCGCGATCGCCATCCTGTTCTTCGGCCACGAGGAAAGCGTGATCACGATCGCCACGGCCGTCGTCGCGTTCCTGCTGATCGTGTTTGCGGAGATCTCTCCCAAGATCATCGGCGCCACGTATCCGGAACGCATCTCGCTCGGTTCCAGTTATGTGCTGCGCGCGCTGATGAAGGTCGCGAAGCCCGCGATCTGGTTCGTGAACCTGTTCGTCAACGGCCTGCTGCGCCTGCTGCGGATCCGCGGCGTGGGCGTGGGCCATGCGGATGCCCAGCAGAGACTGTCGCCGGAGGAACTGCGCTCCGTCGTGCTGGAAGCCGGCAGCTACATCCCGCAAAAGCACAAGAGCATCCTGCTGAACCTGTTCGAGCTGGAAAAGATTTCCGTCGAAGACATCATGACGCCGCGCAGCCAGATCGAGGCGCTGAACCTCGCGCTGCCGGTCGACGACCTCAAGGCCGAGCTGACCACGTGTTATCACAACAAGCTGCCCGTGTACGAGGGCGAGATCAATCGGATTGTCGGCATCCTGCACGTGCGCAAGGCTGTCGCGCTGTTGAACGAAGAAGACGACCTCACGATCGAGCACTTCCGCGAACTGTTGACGGAACCCTATTTCATTCCACAGGACACGGGCGTCTTCACGCAGCTCCAGTATTTCCAGGAAAACAAGGAGCGGCTGGGCATCATCGTCGACGAATACGGCGAGGTGCAGGGCCTCGTCACCCTCGAAGACATCATCGAGGAAATGATCGGCGACTTCACGACGTCGACGCCGGGCGCCGCCCGCAGCGATGCGATGGCGTGGAATGCCCAGGGCGAAGTCCTGCTCGAAGGCACGACGCCGCTGCGCGACATCAATAAAAAGCTCGGTCTCGACCTGCCCCTCGACGGCCCGAAGACCGTCAACGGCCTGCTGCTGGAACAGCTGCAGGAGATCCCGGAATTCCCCATCGCCTTCAAGATCGGCAACTGTGTGATCGAAGTCGTGCAAGTGCAGAATCAGTCCATCAAGGTCGTGAAACTGTTGCGGCCGGTCGCGGTCAAACGCTGGCTGGCAGCCTGATCGGGCCTTGCCGGCCGAGCGCCGCCGGCCACGATCCTGCGGTAAGCCCTTGATCTTGCACGAGGAATAACGATGTTGTTCACCCGACATTACGTGCTGGTTACATGCCATTTCATCCACGTGGTATGTATGCATCCTTCCCTGCGACAAAGTCTTGACCGATTTGATGCCTGCGGGCATCATCGAGACCATCCGCCGGGGCCGTCCATCCTGCCCGGCTTCCTGTCGTCCTTCCGACCTTGACCATATGGCAGCAGTTCTCCCCAACACCACCCCCGGCACGGCGTTGCCCGGGCTGGCGCGTGCCCTGGTGCAGGCCGGACGGCTGACCTTGCCTCAAGCGGACACCTTGCAAAAGAAGGCGTCCGCCGACAAGGCCGGTTTCATCGACACCTTGCTCGGCAGCAGCGCCATCGATGCCAGGTCCCTCGCGGTCTTCTGCGCCGAGACCTTCGGCTATCCGCTGCTCGACCTCGCCACGTTCAGCCCCGACGCCCTGCCCGTCAACGCGATCGACCCGAAGCTGATGCAGGCCCAGCGCGTCGTCGCGCTGGCACGCAGGGGCAACAAGTTGTCGGTGGCGCTGTCCGACCCGACGAACACGCAGGCACTCGACCAGATCAAGTTCCAGAGCGAATCGACGGTCGAGCCGGTCATCGTCGCGCACGACACCCTGCTGGCCCTGCTGGCGGGCATCGCCAAGAGCGCCGAACAGGACCTGAGCGAGCTGGCCGGCGACGAAGGCGACATCGAGTTCGCCGAGGAAGAACCGCAGACGCAGGCGGCGGAAGCGGCCGCCGCGGAAGTCGAGGACGCGCCGATCGTGCGCTTCCTGAACAAGGTGCTGATGGATGCGATCACGCTCGGCGCGTCGGACATCCACTTCGAGCCTTACGAAAAGCAGTACCGCATCCGCCTGCGCGTGGACGGCGTGCTGCGCGACCATCTCGCGCCGCCGCTGTCGATCCGCGACAAGCTCGTCTCGCGCATCAAGGTGCTGGCCAAGCTCGACATCTCGGAAAAGCGCGTGCCGCAGGACGGCCGCATGCGCCTCGTGCTGTCGCCCACGAAGACGATCGATTTCCGTGTGAGCACGCTGCCGACGCTGTTCGGCGAAAAGACGGTCATGCGTATCCTGGACGCGACGCAGGCCCAGATGGGCATCGACGCGCTCGGCTACGACCCCGACCAGAAGGCGCTGCTCATCGACGCCATCACCCGCCCGTACGGCATGGTGCTTGTGACGGGCCCGACGGGCTCCGGTAAAACCGTGTCGCTGTACAGCTGCCTGAACCTGCTGAACAAACCCGGGATCAATATCTCCACGGCGGAAGACCCAGCCGAGATCAACCTGCCCGGCGTGAACCAGGTCAACGTCAACGAGAGAGCCGGCCTGACGTTCCCCGTCGCGCTGAAAGCTTTCCTGCGCCAGGATCCGGACATCATCATGGTCGGCGAGATCCGCGACCTGGAAACGGCCGACATCGCCATCAAGGCGGCGCAGACGGGCCACATGGTGTTTTCCACCCTGCACACGAACGACGCGCCGTCGACCCTGACGCGCCTGATGAATATGGGTGTGGCGCCATTCAACATCGCCTCGTCCGTCATCCTGATCACGGCGCAACGCCTCGCGCGCCGCCTGTGCACATGCAAGCAGCCGCTCGACATCGGCCGCGACACGCTGAAGGCCGCGGGCTTCCGCGACACCGATTTCGACGGCGACTGGAAGCCCTACGGCCCCGTCGGCTGCGAGCGCTGCCTGGGCTCCGGCTACAAGGGCCGCGTGGGCATCTACCAGCTCATGCCGATCACGCCCGCGATCGAAGCATTGATCCTGGCCAACGGCAACGCCATGCAGATCGCCGCCCAGGCCAATGCCGAGGGCGTGAACTCGCTGCGCCGCTCCGGCCTGCTGAAAGTGAAACAGGGCCTCACCAGTCTCGAAGAAGTGCTCGGCTGCACGAACGAATAAGGAACCACCATGGCAACGACATCCGCCCCGGCACGCCGCGCCCCCAGCGCGCAAGTCAAGGAACATATCTTCGCCTGGGAAGGCAAGGACAAGACGGGCAAGACCGTGCGCGGCGAAATGCGCGCCGGCGGCACGACCATCGTGAACGTGACCCTGCGCCGCCAGGGCATCATGGTCACCAAGGTCAAGAAGAAGGCTTACCGCAGCGGCAAGAAGATCCAGGACAAGGACCTCACGCTGTTCACGCGCCAGCTGGCCACGATGATGAAGGCCGGCGTGCCGTTGCTGCAATCGTTCGACATCGTCGGCAAGGGCCATGCGAATCCGTCGATGTCCAAGCTGATCATGGACTTGCGCGCCGACATCGAGACGGGCACGAGCCTGAACAACGCCTTCCGCAAATATCCGCTGTACTTCGACCCGCTGTTCTGCAACCTCGTCGGCGCCGGCGAGCAGGCCGGCATTCTCGAAGACTTATTGACACGCCTGGCGATCTACAAGGAAAAGACGCTCGCGCTGAAGAGCAAGATCAAGGGTGCGCTGATGTACCCGTGCGCGATCATCGCCATCGCCTTCATCGTCACGGCCGTGATCATGATCTGGGTGGTGCCCGCGTTCAAATCCGTGTTCTCCAGCTTCGGCGCGAACCTGCCGGCTCCGACCCTGATCGTGATGGGCATTTCCGATTTCGTCGTGACATGGTGGTACATCATCTTCGGGTCGATCTTCGGCAGCCTGTACTTCTTCTTCCAGTCCTGGCGCCGCTCGCTCAAGGTGCAGCAGGCCATGGACCGCATCCTGCTGCGCATCCCCGTGTTCGGCGACGTGGTCCGCAAGGCGACGATCGCGCGCTGGACCCGCACGCTGGCGACGATGTTCGCGGCCGGCGTGCCGCTCGTCGAGGCGCTGGACTCCGTGGGCGGCGCCTCCGGCAATAACGTCTACCTGGACGCGACGAAAAAGATCCAGACCGAAGTCAGCACGGGCACGAGCCTGACGGTCGCGATGCAGAACGCCAATGTGTTCCCGAACATGGTCACGCAAATGGTCTCGATCGGCGAAGAATCCGGCGCGCTCGACGGCATGCTGGGCAAAGTGGCCGACTTCTACGAGGAAGAAGTCGACGAGGCGGTCAAGACGCTGTCGTCGCTGATGGAGCCCATGATCATGGTCATCCTGGGCGTGCTGATTGGCGGCCTCGTCATTGCCATGTATTTGCCGATCTTCAAGCTGGGGTCGGTGGTCTGAGGCCGTCCCTGCAGGTTGACAGATGCAGGCAATGCCTGGCACTGGCGTGTGTGCCTGACCGTGTCATCGCAAGGCATACGTCAACGCGACGGCCCCGCGTTCCTCTTTTTCACACGGAAGGTTCGGTTGGCGGGCGGTCCTGGCGCCGCGCCAACGGGTGCACGCTCGGCTTGCCCGTGCCGGTCTTCGATATAGACAGGGTTGGCGTGCTCCATGATCCCGATCGCACGTATCGAATCCAGTTCGGCCGCTCCAGTGAGGGTGATGACATGGCGTCCGGGCAGGAAGGCCGATTCGTCCACTCTCTCGGGTTCATCGTGCCACCGGCCGAACAGCCGCGCGAGTATTTGACTGAGCGTGCTCCCATGGCCAGCGTCGGGTGCGGGGCTGGCCTCGTCAACCTCGGGAGGGCTGACGAGTGAGGTTCCGGAACGCGGAAAGCCAGCGCTGAATAATTCGTCCAGCACATGCCTGGCATCGATCGGGTTGTTGAAAACTGCTGTGAGATTGTGGTGCATGACGAGCCTCTTTAGCCTGCTTTTTCAGTGATGCCGCAGCCTTGTGCGCGCGGACGCGCCGCCTTAATGCGTTACGCGATCCCAGCCATGGCGGACCGCCGCCTTCACTTTGTCCCAGGTGGGTGACGCGTTGCCGGAAAGATCATCGTCGCCGATGGCGTAAGCGGCACCGTGGCTTGCGTCGTCCATGTCGAGGTGGATTCTGTTCCAGCCATGGTTGACGGCATCCTTGAAATTTTCCCATGGCGAAAGTTGTCCGGCGTGGCGCGCGTTCCAGTCCGCCCGCAACGCCGGCTCGACGTCCCGCCAATCCTGGCTGCGGTATTTTTCGCTGCGCCGGGCTTCGCTGCCGTAGATGTAGGCAGGTTCGTAATCGTCGTAGGTGCCCTCGCCGACACTGCCCGCATAGCGTGTCGTCCAGTGGGTCCGGTAATAGTCGTCGTCGTCGATCTCCGGCGTGACCTCGTTCCAGCCGCGGCGTATGGCGGGCTTCGATTCGTCCCAGGCCGGGGTGTCCGGGGCTCGCGTTTCCCAGCCGCTACTGAGACCAGGCTCGGCTTCGTCCCACGAACGGTTGCGGTACCTGTCACTGGTTCGCATTTCCTTGCCGTAGCGGTAGGCCACCATGTCATCGTCGCGCACGGCGCCGTCCGAATCCGGAAACGGAGCCACAGAGCGGTGGGCTTGCCCAGAGGCCAGCAATTCGTCCAGAACGCGCCGGGCATCGCTTCGGTGAGCGAAAAAGGTTTTCAATGTGCGTCGCATGACTTGACCCCCGATGTGATCGCTGCAAGCAGGGGGCGGTCAATGCCGCAATGTGCCATGTCTTCGAGCATGGCAACGGCCGGTAGAGACTTCGCACGGTCCCCTGTACTACGCGCGTCGTGCCGGGGAGTGGCCGTCACTGACGGCCGTATTCCGTGCATTGCCGTTGAATTACCGCGACCACGCAGTGTGGGTCACTTCATGCAGTACGGCGCTTGAATAATAAAAGCATACGCCTAATCGGAGTCTGGTGCGCCCTGTTTCGCGCACGAGAACCGCGATGAAAGCGCAAGACATGATCTTGCCTCAGGGGCCGGGACATCGTGCTAGTATCGTCTTGGATCGCCATTCACGCAGCATGACTGGGAGACAAGCGATGAGACTGATTGAAGCGGATGAGCTCAGACAATTCTCGGAAATCCTGAAGAACCGGTCATGTTCTCTCGATGATTTTGAACTGCACGAGCTGGATACGACGGATCCGAAAAGTGACGAATTGTCGCCGTTGAAGGGATACGTCGAAATACGGCGCAAATCGAACGATATGGTCAGGGAATACGTCACCGGTGACGGCACCGCATGGGTTTCCGCTTTCGAAAACGACCTGGGCATTGGTCGCTTCGGTTGAGAAACCTTCGCAGCTGCGCCACCTAAACAGGCATCCTGCAGTTCCCGCCCAGCGTCGTCCGCCGCAACCGGACCCGCGTGCGCGGCGTCCGGATGCCGGCGACCACGCCCCACACCGCGGCCCAGCGCAGCGCCCGGTCGGTGGCCGGGCCGAGCGGCCGCGCCGCCGCCGCGCGTTGCAATGCGAGCGACATGCGTTTCATCGCGTAGAGTTTTCGATCGGATACCGGGATGGCCATGCTTGCAGACTAGCAAGCGCAGAGGCGGCCGACCGTGGCATACCTAACCCATCGTGACTGACAGCGTGTTGTGTGCGCTACCGCACCGTGCAGCTCAGCGATAACGGGTAAGATGTTGACAGATCTTTAACACTCACGGTATCTTCCATGGCCTCCTGCCCCGAATGCGGTTCCTCCTACGTACGCCGCATCCCGCGTACGCCCCTCATGCGCATCCTGTGGAGCAGCAAGCACATCCTGTGCGGCGATTGCGGCGAACGCTCCCTCGTCTTCCCGAAGCTCATGACCATGGCCGAAAAGCACCGCGCATCGAGCCGCACCGCGCGCTTCATCCTTGGTCGCCTGCAAAGCCAGCAATCCCACTGAATTGCCCGATGGCATAGTCGATGAACAGCCGCGTCCGCAGCGGCTGAAACTGCCGCGACGGATACAGCAGGTATAAATCCTGCGGCCGCGCCGTCCACCCATCCAGCACCCGCACCAGTTCCCCGCTGTCCAGCAGGTCCCGCACCAGCCAGTCCGGACACACGCCGATCCCGCTGCCCAGCACCAGCGCCTCCCGTATCGCCAGCGCATTGTTTACGCGGAAGCGGCTCGACGTCGGCGACCGCGCCTGCTCGTCACCACGGAACAATTCCACCGTATTGCCCGGCGTCCAGGCGAAGCGCACGAACGCATGCGCCGACAACGCGTCCGGCGAGGACGGCACGCCCCGCCGCGCGAGATACGCCGGTGACGCCACCAGGAAGCGCGGCACGGTCGCGAGGTGCCGGCCGATGGCATCCGGCGGCAACGTGCCTCCCAGCCGGAACGCGACGTCGACGCCTTCCTCGACAAGGTCGACGAAGCGGTCGTTGAGGATCAGTTCGACGTCGATGGCGGGATGGTCCGCCATGAACCGCTGGACCATCGCGTTGATGCGGAACTGGCCCAGCGCGACGGGCGCATTGATGCGCAGCAGTCCCGCCGCCTGCCCCGTCATGCCCTGCACATTGCCCACCGCCGCGTCGAACTGTTCGATCACGCGTTTCGCGTCGGCGTGGAAGCGCTGGCCCTGTTCGGTCGGCGACAGGCCGCGCGTGCTCCGTTCGACCAGGCGCACGCGGAGTTGCCGCTCCAGCTGGGCCAGCCATTTGCTGACGGTGGGCTGCGTCGTGCCGAATTCGCGGGCCGCGGCCGACAGGCTGCCCAGTTCGAGGGTGCGCACGAAGACACGCATCGCGTGCAGGGTATCCATCTATTCGAAATTGGAATGAGCGATCTCGAATCTTACCATCTTCATCGCCGCTCAAGAATGACCTAACGTGAGGTCCTCAACCATCAAGGAGCTCACGATGTCCGCACACAAATCGATCGCAACACTGTCGCTCACCCTGCTGCTGGCCGCCCACGACGCGCTGGCCGACGGGCACTGGACCACGTCGTGGTACGCCGCCCCGCAACCGGCCTGGGACGCCACGTTCACATTGCCGATGAACGTACCCGTAAAACTCGACAACGCGACCCTGCGCGAGACCGTCCGCCTCAGCGCGGGCGGGCAGCGCATCCGGCTCGTGTTCTCGAACCGCTACGGCCACGCGCCGGTGAAGCTCGGCGCCGTGCGCGTCGGTCCGGCCGACGATCCGCATGCGGCCCGGGCGCTGACGTTTTCCGGACAGGCCGGCGCGGCCATCCTGCCGGGCGCCGCGGTGACGAGCGATCCCGTCGACCTCCCCGTGCGGCCGCTGTCCCGGCTGGCCGTGACGACGTGGCTGCCCGCGCCCACGCCTGTCGCCACGTTTCACTGGGGCGCGCAGCAGACCATGCAGATCGACGGCGCCAGCGTCGGCGGCCGTTTGTTCCTGAACGCCGTCATGGTCGAGTCGATAACGCCCGTCCGCACCGTCGTCGCGCTCGGCGATTCGATCACGGACGGCAACGGTTCGACAGCCGATGCCGACCGCCGCTGGCCGGACATCCTTGCCGAACGACTGGCCCCGCACGGCATCGCCGTCGCCAATGCCGGCATCTCGGGCGGACGGCTGGCGCGCGACGGCATGGGCGTCAACGCCCTCGCCCGCTTCGAGCAGGACGTGCTCGGCCAGCCCGGCGTGTCGGACGTCATCGTGCTGCTCGGCATTAACGACATCGGCTGGCCCGGCAGTCCGTTCGCGCGCGACGAGCGCCCCGCCACGCTGGATGAGCTCACGGCCGCGTACCGGCAACTGGTCGCAGCAAGCCACGTCCGGGGCGTGCGCGTGACGGCGGGGACGCTGCCGCCGTTCGAAGGCGCCCTCGACGGCACGCCGTATGCCGGGCACTACAGCCCCGCCAAGGAACGCCTGCGCCAGCAGCTGAACGACTGGATCCGCACGGCCGGCGCGTTCGATGCCGTCGTCGACTTCGACGCCGTCCTGCGCGACCCCGCCCGGCCGCGCCGCCTGCGGGCCGCCTTCGATTCGGGCGATCATCTGCATCCGGGCGACGCGGGCTACCGCGCCATGGCCGAGGCGGTCGCCATCGCACCGCTGGTACACTGAGCGCATGCCCAAGTCCAGGAAAAGCGCCGATTTCAGGATCCTCCGTGCCGCGTTGCCGGGGGTGCAGGCCGTGGAGGCGCGCAGCGACCACGTGTTCGCGCGCCACAGCCATGAGCAGTACGGCGTCGGCCTCATGCTGGCCGGCGGCCAGACGTCGAGCAGCGGACGCGGGCAGGTGGAGGCGCTGGCCGGCGACCTCATCACCGTGAATCCCGGCGAAGTGCACGACGGCGCCCCGCTCGGCGGCGCGCCCCGCGCGTGGCGCATGCTGTACCTGCCGCCGCATCTCGCCGGGGCGCTGGCGGCCGACCTGAGCGAAGGCGCCCGCCGCGACTACACGTTCCACCACCCGGTGGCGCACCATGCCGCGCTGGCCGCCTGTTTCCGGCGCCTCTATGCGGCCGTCACGGGCGATGCGACCGCCCTCCTGCGCGAACAACTGCTCCTCGAATTGCTGCAAGGCCTGCAAGGCGATGCGCCCGACCAACCCACGACCGTGACGGCGGCCATCGCGCGGGCGCGGGCGATGATCGACGATGCACCGGCCGCCGCGCCGACCCTCGCCGACCTGGCCGAGGTCAGCGGGCTCAGCCGCTTCCAGCTCGTGCGCCAGTTCGCCCGCGCGACCGGACTGACGCCGCACGCCTACCTGATCCAGCGCCGCATCGACGCGGCCCGCGCCCTGCTGGCCCGCGGATCGACACTGGCGGACGCTGCCGCCGCCAGCGGCTTCGCCGACCAGAGCCACATGACGCGCCTCTTCATCCGTACCTATGGCGTCACGCCCGGCGCGTACGCCTGCAATTTCGTTCAATACCGGGGGCGGCCCGGCGACTAACCTGCGTTCCCGTGTCGATGACGAGGAGAACGTGGTGTCCGATAAAAACCTGGGTTATTTGTACCTGACGCTGGCGATGGTGCTCGTCGGCAGCACCGTCGTGGCCAGCAAGATCGCCGCCGCGAGCCTGCCGCCGTTCACGGCCACCGCCCTGCGCTTCGCGCTCGCGCTACCGTGTTTTCTCGTGCTGCTGCGCGTGTCCGGCCAGCGGCTGCCGCGACCCGACGTGCGCGACGGCGCGCTCCTCGTCGTGCAGGGACTGGCCGGCACGGCCGGGTACACGGCGCTGCTGATGGCCGGGCTGCGCGCGACGTCGGCGCTCGATGCCGGCGTCATCCTCGGCACCTTGCCCGTCGTGTCGGCCGTCGTTGCCGTGTTCGTGCTCGGCGAGCGGCCGCGGCCCGCGCTGCTCGCGACCGTCGCGCTGGCGGGCGTCGGCCTGTTCGTCCTGCGGCCCGCGGGCGCGGGCGCCGGGTCGTCGACGGGCAATGCACTCGTCTTCGGCGCCGTGCTGTGCGAAGCCCTGTTCATCCTGCTCAACAAGCGGGTACGGATGGACATCTCGCCCCTCGCGCTGTCGACGCTGATGAGCGCCATCGGCCTCGCGGCCTCCCTCCCCTTCGCGCTGGCGGAAGGCGGTGCGATGGCGGCCGCGACGCCGGACGCGCTGCTCGCCGTCGCCTGGTACGCGCTATTGCCGACGGTGGGCGGCTTCCTGCTCTGGTATGCGGGCACGGCCCGGGTCGGCGGGACGGAAGCGGCGCTGTTCACGGCGCTGGCGCCCGTTGCCGCGCTGCTGCTGGCGGCCCTGCTGCTGGACGAGCCGGTGGGCGCACGGCAGCTGGCCGGTATCGCGTTCGTCCTCGCCGCGGTGGGCGTGCCTTATTTGTCGGCGCAGCTCTTGCCGCCCACGCCGCGATAACCCTTCGCCCTGGCGTCGGCTTCCGTCAGGTATTCGCCCTTCCTGGTCTTGCCGTAGTACTTGCTGCCTTCGCAGTGATAAACCTTGCTGGAACTGTTGGCCCAGACCTTGCCCGCGCCGCCGGAGGCCTGCGCCCTGGCCGCCGGTGCGGATGGCGCGGGTTTTACCGCCGCGGGCGCGGTCGGGGCGCCCTTGTCCGGCGCCAGCGGATTCGGCACGGTCGTCTGGGCGAATGCGGCGGCGGCCGCGAATACGGTCAACAGAACGGCGAGATGTTGTTTCATGATTGCTCCAATGGTCGGTCCAGTGCGAATCATATTGGAAAAAATGAACGAGCCGTAACACATGCGCGCGTGGCGCAGCGCTATCATGGCCCATGCATTGTCAATACGGGTATCGCCCGTAGAAACGCCATGTCCCGCACGCCGCCCGAGATCGACGACATCGGCCCCGTACTGCGGTCCGCGCCGGCGCCGCGCCCGGTCGGCGCGACCCGGACCTGGGCCTTTGTGCTCCTGCTCGGCCTGTACGTGCTGCCCGGACTCGTCGGCCACGAACCGTGGAAACAGGACGAGACCTATATCGCCGACATCGTGCGCACCATGCTGGCGACGGGCGACGCCGTCGTGCCCCGGATGGCCGGCGAGGCCTTCATGGAAAAGCCGCCACTGTACTACTGGGTCGCGGGCGCGCTGGCGGCGCTCACGTCGCCCGTGCTGCCGCTGCACGACGGCGCGCGGCTCGCCACCGGCGTCTTCATGTTGCTGGCGTGCGCCGCGCTGGCGCAGTGCGGCCGCCGCTGGGTGGATGCGGACTTCGGCCGCACCGCCGTGTGCGTGCTGCTCGGCTGCTTCGGGCTGGCCGCATATTCCCACCTGATGCTGACCGACACGGCGCTGCTGGCCGGGATCGCGCTCGGCATGGCCGGCCTGCCGCACTGGCGCACGCGGCCCGTCGCGAGCGGCCTGCAAATCGGCGCCGGCGTCGGGATCGGCTTCCTGGCGAAGGGCCTGATCGCGCCCGGCGTGTTCGGCCTCGCCGCCGTGCTGCTGCCGCTGTGCTTCGCGCGCTGGCGGGCGCGCGCCTATGCGCGCACGGTGCTCGCCGCGCTGCTGGCCGCGCTGCCGTGGCTGACGGTCTGGCCGGCCGCGCTGTGGCTGCGCGACCCGGGCCTGTTCCACGACTGGATCTGGACGAACAACATCGGCCGCTTCACCGGCTTTGCCGTGCCCGAGCTGGGCGCGGCGCACGATCCCGGGTTCTGGGCGGAGAACCTGTGGTGGATCACCTTCCCCGCCCTGCCGCTCGCCGCCCTCGCGCTGTGGCGCGGCCGTGCGCTGCTGCGCACCGACGAGCGCATGCAGTCGGCCATCGTCCTCGCGGCCGTCATCTTCGGCGTGCTGGTCGCATCGCGGTCCGCGCGCGGCGGCTATGCGCTGCCCCTGCTGCTGCCGCTGTCCCTGCTCGGCGCGCGCAGCGCCGTCACGCTCGCGCCGCGCGTGGAATCCGCGTGGCGCCTGTGCGCGCGCGTCCTGTTCGGAGGCATCGCCGTCGCGCTCTGGCTCGCGTGGGCCGCCATCGTGTTCGCGCCCGCATCGATGGCGCTCCCGGACATCGTGCCGCCGCATCCCGACCGGCACCTGGACATGATGAAGCTGGCCTGCGCATCGGTCGCGACGGTGGCCGCGGCCCGGCTGCGCCTGTGCGCGCTCCACACATGGGCGACCGGCGTCGCGCTGGGCTGGCTGCTGGTGGCGACGCTGTTCCTGCCCTGGATCGATGACGTCAAATCCTATCGCCAGGTCTTCATCGCGCTGCAACCCGCGCTCGGCCCCGGTTGCGCGGCCAGCTGGGGCGTCGGCGAAAGCGAACGCGCGATGCTGCACTACTACGACGGCGTCGTCACGGAACGGCTGGAGACGCGGCCCGCGTCGGCCTGCACGCTGATCCTGCTGGAAGATCCGGAAGGCCGGCTGCCGCGCTGCAGCGACGCCGCGTCGTGGCGGCCCGTCCGGGAGGGCGCGCGCCCCGCCGACCGCCATGAACGTTTCTGGCTGTTCCGGCGCGCGCCGGGTCCGGCCGCGTGCACCGATCGGTGACCGGCATGTAACTTGCATTGTCCCCGTAGTCCAACACTACGATGGCGGCCACGGTGCCGTTTCGGTGCAAACCTGACCACACCGTCCGGTTCTGGTGCACGCCTATCATGACCATGCAGAATATCGACATCCCTCTCCTCCCCGACGGCGCCGACCCGGGCGATCACCTGGCCGGACTCGGCCGCTGGTGGCTCGACCGCGCCGATGGCGCCATCGCGCTGTCGGCCGTCGCGGCCTCCTTCTTCGGCGCCGGCCGGCATCCGGATCCCGGCGCCTGCCTGGCGCGCATCGAGCCCGAAGACCGCGCCGCCGTGCACGCCATCCTCGACCGCATCCTGGACGGCGACGGCGGCGCCGAATGCGAATTCCGCGTGCGTACGGACGGCCAGGGCCTGCGCTGGCTGCGCCTGCAGCAGGTCGACACGGCGGGCGGCACGGTCGCCGCCGGCATCCTCGTCGACGTCACGGCCGCCAAACAGGCCGCCGCACGCGAGCGTTTCAACTTCGCGCTCACGCAATACCTGGTCGGCACCGACAGCATCGACGACGCCGTCACCGGCATCCTGCAACTCGTGTGCGAGGAACTGGGCTGGGAATGGGGCGCGTTCTGGGCGCTCGACGACCGCGCCGGCACGCCGGCCGCGCTGCGCTGCCGCTATGCGTGGCAGGCGCCGCGGCGGGCGCTGGCGCCGTTCCGGGCGGCCAGCGCCGACCTGGCCATGGCCCCCGGCGAAGGCCTGATCGGCGCCGTCTGGGCCAGCGGCGACGCGCGCTGGATCGAGGATGCGAGCGGCACGGCCGACCTGTTGCGCGCGGACGCGGCGCGCGCGTGCGGCCTGCAGTCGGCGTACTTCTTCCCCGTGACCTTCGTCGCGTCGGACGCGTGCCTGATGCGGCCCGGCGTGCTCGAATTCTTCAGCGCGCAGCAGCGCCAGCCAGACGCCCAGCTGCCCGGCCTCGCCAAGTCGATCGCCGCGATGATCGCCCAGGCCGTGGAGCGCATGACGCAGCAGGAGCGCATCCGCGTGCGCGCCCAGACGGACGAGATGACGGGCCTGGCCAACCGCGCCCATTTCTACGACCAGCTCGACCGCCAGTGCCGCGACGCGCGCACCGGGCAGACGTTCGGCGTGCTGTTCGTCGATCTCGACCAGTTCAAGCCCATCAACGACGCGTTCGGCCACGACGCCGGCAACGTCGTGCTGACGACCTTCGCGGCGCGCCTGCGCGCGCTGGCGCCGCCCGGCTGGCGCATCGGCCGCCTGGGCGGCGACGAGTTCGCGCTGCTGTCGGCGCCGGGCGTGACGCCGCAGGAACTGGAACGCGTGGCCGAATCCGTGCTGGACGCGGCGCGGCGGCGCTTCCTCTACGGCGAACACCGGCTCGCGGTGTCGGCCAGCATCGGCATCAGCACGTATCCCGACCACGGCGGCTGCACGCGCGAGCTGCTGCACGCGGCCGATGCCGCCATGTACGCCAGCAAGCGCAATGGCCGCAACCTGGCCAGCCGCTTCAGCGGCGACGGCGCGCCGGCCGACGCGGGCCACCGCATCGGCCTGTTGACCGACCTGCATTCCGCGATCCGGCGCGGCGAATTCTTCCTGGAGTACCAGCCGATCCGCACCAGCGGCGACATGGAGATCGAGGCCCTCGAGGCGCTGATCCGCTGGCGCCGGCCGAACGGCGAGATCGTGCCGCCGAACGTGTTCATCCCGCTGGCGGAACAGAGCCGCCTGATCGTCGACATCGGCCGCTGGGTCGTGCGCCAGGCCTGCCACGACCTCGCCCGCCTGCGCGCGGCCGGCCTCGCCGGCGTGCGCATGCACGTCAACATGGCGGCGCCGGAATTCATCGACGCCGAACTGCCGGACCGGCTGGCGTCCATCGCCGCGGCGGCCGGCGTCGATCCGCGCGAGATCTGCCTCGAACTGACGGAAGGCGTCGTGATGAAGCACGCCGACAAATCGATCGCCATCATGCGCGAACTGCGCCGGCGCGGCTTCGGCATCGGCCTGGACGACTTCGGCATGGGTTATTCGTCGCTGTCGCTGCTGAAGAACCTGCCGATCGGTTCGCTCAAGATCGACCGCCTGTTCATGGCCGGCGTGCCGTACGACCGGAACGATTGCGCCATCGTGCGCTCGCTCCTCGACCTCGGCCGGCACATGAAGCTGACCGTGGTCGCGGAAGGCGTCGAGACCGACGCCCAGCTGGGCTATTTGCGCCAGTTCGGCTGTCCCCTCGTGCAGGGCTGGCTGCCGGGCCGGCCGATGCCGCTGGCGCGCCTGTTCGACCTGATCGCGCAGCCGCAGGCCGCGTGAGGGCGGCGCCGCGCGTCAGTGCACGGCGATGGCCGAGATCTCCACCGCGGCGTCCTTGGGCAGGCGCTGCACCTGCACGGTGGCGCGGGCCGGCGGCTTGTCCTTGAAGTACGTGGCGTAGAGGGCGTTCAGCTTCGCGAAGTCGTTCAGGTCCTCGCGACGACTTCCTTCTGCGGCGCCGACGCGGCGCCATGGGCCGCGCCGAGCGGCAGCAATGCAGCAAAGGCAATACCCAGGCAGTGCTTGGTGTTCATGATGTCCTTTCGTGTTGTGGACATGAAGGCAATGCCAGCCCAGTCCAGCGGCCGTATGTACACCGCCAAACCACAAATCGGATAGGGCCGGGGACGCCATACGTGGCGGGGACGCCTCACCACGCTGCCCAAAGCGCGGGAAAACCCCTAGAATAGTTGATCCACGGAATCAGCCAACCATCGGATCACCCTACTTATGGAAACCCTGCTCTTCGCCGCCCCGGCGACCCTCGCCGCGACCCTCGCCGCCTTGCTGTTCGGCCTGTTGATCGGCAGCTTCCTGAACGTGGTCGTGTACCGCCTGCCCGTGATGGCGCAGCGCGAACTCGACAACTACATCGCGCACGAAGCGGGCAAGGACCTGCCGCACCCCGACCGCTTCAACCTGATGGTACCCCGCTCGGCCTGCCCGCACTGCGGCCACCAGATCACGGCGCTGGAAAACATCCCCATCGTCAGCTGGCTGTTCTTGCGTGGTAAATGCAGCGCGTGCAAGGCGCCGATCTCGCCGCGCTATCCGATCGTGGAAGCCGTCACCGGCCTGCTGTCGGCCGTGCTCATCTGGCATTTCGGCAGCGGCTGGCTGGGCCTCGCGAGCCTCGCGTTCGCGTACTTCCTGATCGCGATGACCCTGATCGACTACGACACGAAGACGCTGCCGGACGACCTCACGTACCCGCTGCTGTGGCTGGGCCTGCTCATCAACTTCGACGGCGCCATCGTCCCGCTGCGCGACGCCGTGATCGGCGCCATGGCCGGCTATATGTCGCTGTGGGCCGTGTACTGGCTGTTCAAGCTCGCCACCGGCAAGGAAGGCATGGGCTACGGCGACTTCAAGCTGCTCGCCGCGCTGGGCGCGTGGATGGGCTGGGCGATGCTGCCGACCATCATCATCCTGTCCTCGGTGGTCGGCGCCGTCGTCGGCATCTCGCTGATCGTGTTCGCGCGCCGCGACCGCAACAATCCGATCCCGTTCGGACCTTATCTCGCGGCGGCTGGTATGATCGCACTCTTGTACGGAACACCACTCACCCGCTACGCGCAGGGTTTCCTGGTCTAGCCTCGCGGCCGGGCCCGAGGATCGCATGCAGACATCTGGCCCGACCCTTTCATCCCATTCTTCCCCCGCAGTTTCCCGTTATGCGGTGGGCCTCACCGGCGGCATCGGCTGCGGCAAATCGACCGTGGCCGACCTGTTCGCCGCGCGCGGCGCCGCCGTCATCGACACCGACCAGATCGCCCACGGCCTCACGGCCCCGCGCGGCGCCGCGATGCCCGCGCTGGTCGCGGCGTTCGGCCCGGACTACGCCACGCCGGACGGCGCCCTCGACCGCGCGAAGATGCGCGCCCTCGTGTTCTCCGACCCCTCCGCGCGCGCGCGCCTGGAAGGCATCCTGCACCCGAGAATTCGCGAAGCGACGGCCGCCGCCGCCCTGCTCGCGGACGGTCCTTACACGATCTTCGTCGTGCCCCTGCTGATCGAATCGGGCACGTGGCGCGAGCGCGTGGCGCGCGTGCTCGCGATCGACTGTTCGGAGGAAACGCAAGTCGCGCGCGTGATGGCGAGAAATGGCCTGACGGAAGAACAGGTGCGCGCCATCATGGCGGCCCAGGTGACGCGGGCGCGCCGGCTGGAAAAAGCGGACGATGTGGTCCTGAACGACACCGGCATCGACGCCTTGTTGCCCCAGGTGGAACGCCTGCACCGGTTTTATCTTGACGAAGCTGCAAGATTGGCAGGCCAGCCTAGCGAGCGTTTGTAATTTTGTGCATCATGGTTCAGAATCACGAGGTTACCCGCCAGCCTACATTCAGGGGAATGAGAGGAATGACATTTTGATCGTCTATGAATACCCATTCAACGAGCGGATTCGCACGTTGTTGCGGCTGGAGGACCTGTACGAGAAGTTCAAATTCTTTGTAGCTCAGGAACATCCTCTGCAGCACCATGTCGCGCTCGCGACGATCTTCGACATGCTGGAAGTGGCGGGCCGCGCGGACCTCAAGTCCGACCTGCTGCAGGAGCTGGAGCGCCAGAAGCAGAGCCTGCTGGGCTACCGCAGCAATCCGGCCGTCGCCAAGGACATGCTCGATGCCGTGCTGGCCGAGCTCGACACGGTCAGCAACGCCCTCGTCAACGCCCAGGGCAAGACGGGCCAGAACGTGCGCGACAACGAATGGCTGATGAGCATCCGCGGCCGCACGATCATCCCCGGCGGCGCCTGCGAATTCGACCTGCCGTCGTACCACGCGTGGCAGCGCCGTTCGACCGAACAGCGCTACGCCGACATCATGAACTGGTTCGCCCCGCTGGCCCCGCTGTTCGAGGCGCTGTCCCTCGTGCTGCGCCTGCTGCGCAATTCCGGCGGCCCCGTCAAGATGATCGCCTCGTCCGGCAGCTACCAGCAGATGTTGCAAGGTAAGGTCTACCAGATGCTGCGCCTGTCGCTGGATGAATCCACCGGCGCGATCCCCGAGATCTCCGCCAACAAGTACATGCTGTGGGTACGCTTCACGACCCAGGGCGGCGACCTGAAACCGAAGCCGCTGGAAGAAGACGTCCCGTTCGAGCTCACGCTCTGCAATTTCTGATTGTTTGATTTTTTAGAAGCACACCATGACCGTCGTATCCTGCCCCACCTGCGGCAAGAAAGTCGAATGGACGCCGGAGAACAAATTCCGCCCATTCTGTTCCGACCGCTGCAAGCAAATCGACCTGGGCGCCTGGGCCGAAGAGAAGTACACGATCCCCGGCGCGCCGCCGGGCGATGCCGACGAGGATGCCGTCTCGAAGGACTAGAACAGATTCCTGCGTCGATAGACTGTCATTTCCGGCATTGCCGGAAATGACTTCCCGCTTCCGCGGGGACGACGTCTAGGCAGCGTACCGCACCCGATCCAGCCACTCGAGCAGCGGAATCGTCGCCGGCAGCAGAGGACTGACGGCATACGCGCCCTGCCACGCGAACGCCTGCCCTTCCAGGCTTTGCGGCTCGCCTTCCCACTCGCGGCTGATGTAGAAGTACAGCCGCACGTGCGCATGCTCGTACACGTGTTCGACGCAGCACCAGGGCGCCGCCGAGATCACCTTCACGCCCAGCTCTTCGACGAATTCGCGCTGCAGCGCGTGGAAGATGTCTTCCCCGGGCTCGACTTTCCCGCCCGGGAATTCCCAGTAACCGGCGTACGGCTTGCCGTCCGGGCGCTGGCCGAGCAGCACGTCGCCGTTCGGGCGCATCAGCACGCCCACGGCCACGTCGACCGGCTTCTTCACTTCATCAGACATCGACCTGTTCCTGTGCCGGCGCCGGCGGCAGCTTGCCCGCGTAGTCCTTGGCGAACTGCCACGCCACGCGGCCCGAGCGCGAGCCGCGGCCCAGCGCCCAGCGCAGCGCGTCGCCGCGCGCGGCCGCGATCTGCTCCGGCGTACAGCCGAAGCTTTGCAGCCAGTGGCCAACGATGTCCAGGTAGTCGTCCTGCCTGAACGGATAGAACGACAGCCACAGGCCGAAGCGCTCGGACAGCGAGATCTTTTCCTCGACCGTCTCGGCCGGGTGCAGGTCGTCGTCGGCCACGTGCTTGTAGCCGGCGTTGTCCGAGAATTTTTCCGGCATCAGGTGGCGGCGGTTCGACGTCGCGTAGATCAGCACATTGTCCGACTGCTGCGCGATGCTGCCATCGAGCGCCACCTTCAGCGCCTTGTAGCCCGCCTCGCCCTCTTCGAAACTGAGGTCGTCGCAAAAGATCACGAAGCGCTCCGGCCGGCCTGCGACGAGGTCGACGATGTCCGGCAGGTCGGCCAGGTCGGCCTTGTCCACTTCGATCAGGCGCAGGCCCTGCGGCGCGAACTGGTTCAGGCATGCCTTGATCAGCGACGATTTACCGGTGCCGCGCGCGCCCGTCAGCAATACGTTGTTGGCGGGGCGCTTCGTCACGAACTGGCGCGTGTTCTGCTCGATCTGCTCTTTCTGCGGACCGATGTGCTGCAGGTCGTCGAGACGGATGTTCGACGCGTGCGCCACGGGCTGCAGATACTTGATGCCACCCGCGCCCGGGCGCTTGCGCCAGCGGTAGGCGTAGCCGTGCCTGAAATCGGGATCGCGCGGCGCCGCGGGCGGCAGCAGGGCCTCCACGCGCGCCAGCAGCGCTTCGGCGCGGTGCAGGAAGTTGTCCAGCTGGTTCATGAGGCGTTACGAGCGGTAGTCGGCGTTGATCGAGACGTAGTCGTGCGACAGGTCGCAGGTCCACACGGTGGCGTCGGCCTCGCCGCGCGCGAGCACGACGCGCACGAGGATCTCGGCCTTCTTCATCACGCGCTGGCCATCCTCTTCCTTGTAGTCCGGATTGCGGCCGCCGGCCTTGGCGACGAGGACGTCGTCCAGGTACAGGTCGAGCTTCGCCGTATCCAGGTCGTCGACGCCCGCATAGCCGATGGCGGCCAGGATGCGGCCCAGGTTCGGGTCGGACGCGAAGAACGCGGTCTTCACGAGCGGCGAGTGGGCGATGGCGTAGGCGATCTTGCGGCACTCGTCCATGTCGCGGCCCTGCTCCACCGTGATCGTGATGAACTTGGTGGCGCCTTCGCCGTCGCGGATAATCTGCTGCGCCAGATGGCGCGAGATGCCGGTGACGGCGTCGCGCAGCGCTGCAAAATCCGGGCTGTCGGTCGAATCGACGACGAGCGAACCCGCGCCCGTGGCGACGAGGATGAACGAGTCGTTGGTCGACGTGTCGCCGTCGATGGTAATGCTGTTGAACGAGCGGTCGGCCGCGTACTTCACGAGTTCGTCCAGCACCGGCTGCGCGACCTTCGCGTCGAAGGCGAGGTAGCCCAGCATCGTCGCCATGTTCGGCTTGATCATGCCGGCGCCCTTGCTGATGCCGGTCATCGTGACGGCATGGCCGCCGATCGTCGTCGTCAGCGACGCCGCTTTCGGCTGGGTGTCCGTCGTCATGATGGCTTCGGCCGCGTTGAACCAGTTATCCGCCTTCAGGTTCGCGATGGCGGCCGGCAGGCCCGCGACGATCTTTTGCACGGGCAGCGGTTCCAGGATCACGCCCGTGGAGAACGGCAGCACCTGCTGCGCGTCGAGGCCCAGCAGGCGCGCCACTTCGGCGCACGTGGCCTGCGCGTTCTGCAGGCCCGGCTCGCCCGTACCGGCATTCGCGTTGCCCGTATTGACGACCAGCGCGCGGATCGCTTTGCCGCCGCCCTTCACCGCCTCGAGATTCGCCTTGCTCACCTGGACCGGCGCCGCGCAGAAGCGGTTCCTGGTGAACACGCCGGCGACGGTCGCGCCTTCGGCAAGCTTCATCACCAGCACATCCTTGCGGTTCGGCTTCTTGATGCCGGCTTCGGCGTAACCGAGTTCGATGCCGGCGACGGGTTTCAGGTCGGCGGCGACGGGCAGAGGGGAATTGACGGCCATGGCGTTCTCTATTGAAAGGATGGAAATAAGGTCCGGTATTGTAACGCCTGCGGGCGAGGTGCACGTTCCGTCCCCTTTCACCCGATACCCCGAAACGTCATCCCCGCGAAGGCGGGATCCAATTGCGTGCGTGGAGGCTGCGCGTACAACTTGGGCCCCCGCCAAGGCGGCCGGCGACGTCGGGGGCGACGGTCGTTGGCGCGGGGGCGACGGTAGTGTTAATACAGGCTTAAGTTGACCACTTGATAATCTGCAACATCACTTACCCGGCGATGCCGCTTTGGTAAGATGCCCCATCCACCGGAGGAGTCATGACCGACAACCAACGCGATGTAATGAGCGCCGGCTTTTCGCTGGCGATCGTCCTGTGCGCCCTGTTCGTGACGCAGCGCTTCGTCCTGCCGCTGCTGTGGGCCGCGATCCTGTGCATCGCCACGTGGCCGCTGTACGTCCGCGTCCGCACCGCGCTGGGCGGACGCACCATCCTCGCGGCGGCCCTCGTCACCATCGTCGCCGCCATCGTCTTCATCACGCCGCTCGCGCTGGGCGTCACGCAGGCGGCGCGCCAGGCGCCCGCGCTGGCGCAGCTGGTCGCCAGCGCCAACACGGAAGGCCTCGCGGCGCCCGAGTGGCTGCACCGCATCCCGTTCGCCGGCGACGCCATCTACAACTGGTGGCTCGCGACGCTCGGCCAGCCGCACGGCCTCGCGCACCTGCTGCAGGACGGTTCCGTCGGCCGCATGCAGACCGCGAGCGAAGTGCTGAAGCGCGTCGGCAGCGGCGTCATGCACCGCCTCGTCGACATGCTGTTCGCCTTCCTCTGCCTGTTCTTCTTCTACAAGGACGGCGCCGCGCTGCAGCGCCAGACGAACGCCATCGGCGCCCACCTGATCGGCACGAACCGCTGGACCTTGTTCTCGCTGAAGGTGCCCGTCGCCGTGCGCGCCACCGTCAACGGCCTCGTGCTCGTCGGCCTCGCGGAAGGCGTCCTGCTGGGCATCGGCTACCAGATCGCGGGCCTGCCGTCGGCCGTGCTGTGGGCCGCGGCCACGGGCATCCTCGCCATCATCCCGTTCGGCGCCCCGCTCGCCTTCGGCGCCGCCGCCGCGCTGCTCGCGTTCCAGGGCGCGACGATCGCCGCGATCGCGATCCTCGTGTGGGGCGCGATCATCCTGTTCATCGCGGACCACTTCGTGCGGCCGGCGATGATCGGCAATGCGACGCAGCTGCCGTTCGTCGCCGTCCTGCTGGGCATCCTCGGCGGCGTCGAGACGCTGGGCCTCATCGGCCTGTTCGTCGGCCCCGTCGTGATGACCTTGTTCGTCACCTTGTGGCACGAGGCGCGCGCGTTGCGCGAGGCGCAAACCGCTTGACCCTCACGCCACGTGAGGCCTGACCATGGTTCCACGCTGAAGAACGGAGACGAACGATGCTGAAAGTCGGCGAGCTGGCCGCCCTGGCCAACCTGACGGTGCGCACCCTGCACCACTACGACAGCATCGGCCTGCTCCGGCCTCAAGCGCGTTCCGATGCCGGCTACCGGCTCTACGACCGCGACGACGTGGCCCGCCTGCACCGCATCCAGGCCCTGCGCGCGTTCGGCCTGAGCCTCGCCGACATCGGCCTCACGCTGGACAGTCCGGCCGGCTCGCCGCTCGCGATCGTCGACCGCCAGCTGGAAGCGCTCGAAGCGCGCATGGCGCAAGCCACGCGCCTGCGCGACCAGCTGCTGCGCGTGCGCGCGGAACTCGTGCGCGGCAGCGCGCCGGACCTGTCCACGTGGCTCACCACACTGGAGAACACCATGGACATGACGAACGTGTATGAACGCTACTTCACCAAGGAAGAACTGGAACGCCTGCCGATGGTCGGCAACGACGCCGCCCAGGCGCAATGGCAAGGGATGGTCGAACAGGCGCGCGGCCTGCTCGAATCGCAGGTGCCCCCGGGCGCGGATGCCGCCAAGGCCTTCGCCCTGCGCTGGCTGCAGACGTTCGATCGCGACACCGGAGGTGACGCGGCGCTGCAGGCAAAGCTGAACGTGATGGCCGAGCGCGAGAAGGACGCCGTCGGCATGCCGGCGCAGATTTTCGACTACGTGAAGGCCGCCGTCGGCGAGCTGAAATTCGATACGTGGGCGAAGTACCTGCGGCCGGAAGTCCTCGACCGCATGCGCCGCCACATCGCCGCGCGCGGCCAGGAGTGGACGCCCCTGATCGCGCAGGTGCAGGCCGAGATCAAGGCCGATCCGGACGCCACGGGCCCGCGTGCGCGCGATCTCGGGCGCCAGTGGATGGACCTGTTCCACGACATGGTCGGCGCCGACCCGCAGGACGTCGACGCCTTCCGCAAGGCCACCGCGACGGAACCCCTGCTGCGCATGGGCCCGGGCATCGGCGATGCGACGCTGGCCTGGCTGCGCAAGGCGCTGAGCGCCTAGTCGCGCGCCGGCGCGAGCCGCTCCGCGCGCTGGGGCAACAGCATCACGAGCAGCAGCATGGCGGCGACGAGCGCGCCGGATGCCGTGTAACGGCTCCATGCGAGGCCGCCGGCGGCGACGGGTTTGTCGAGGAAGTCGCCGACCGTCGCCCCGAGCGGCCGCGTGAGGATGAACGCGGCCCAGAACAGCGCGGTGCGCGACATGCGCGTCCACAAGTACAGCGCGATCACGACGGCGAGCCCCACCGCGAACAGCACGGCGCCGCCGCCGTAGCCCAGGCCCCAGCCGGCCTCCGGATCGGCCACCCAGTCGCCGAGGGCCGTGCCGAGGGTCTGGGAAAACAGGATCGTAATCCAGTAGAAGACTTCCGCATCGCGCGTATCGAGCCGGTTGATCGACACCGAGCCGAGCGTGCGGTGCCAGGCGTACAAGGTCACCGCCAGCAGTGCTGCCAGCAAGGCGGAGCCGCCCAGGTAGCCGATGCCGAGCGAGCGGTCGCACAGGTCGGCCAAGGTCGTGCCGACCGTCGTGGTGGCGACGATCACGGCCCAGAACAGCAGCGGACGAAAATACGTGGCGCGGATCTGCGCCGTCAGCATCACGGCCAGCAGCGCCGCGAAGATCGCCGTGCCGGCCAGGTAACCGAGCTCCATCGACATCGTCACGGCGTCGCCGGCGGTCTCGCCGAGCGTCGTCGCGAGAATCTTGATGGTCCAGAAGCCGAGGGTCACGGCAGGGATTTTGGCGAAGGCGTTGTGGGATGCGGAGGTAGGCATCCCACCATCGTAGCGCACCCGGCCGGGCGCACGCATTACGAAACGCTCATAAAAAAAGGCACCCCCAGGGTGCCTTTCTTCGTTGCGCGCTACAGCCTCACGCCAGTTTGCCGTGGCAAGCCTTGAACTTCTTGCCGCTGCCGCAAGGGCAAGGATCGTTGCGACCAATCTTCGGCGCGAACTCGTCGTCGGCCGACTGGCGTGCACCAGCGCCAGGCGCCAGCAAGTCTTCCGGCGCTGCATTCGGATCGAAGGAAGCGTGCTGGTAGCTGACGTTTTCCACGTGCGACTGCTGCATGGCCAGTTCGGCCGCGTCGATTTCTTCACG
>JBJMVU010000150.1:0-3177 GCA_045810485.1 Massilia sp.
GGCGTGACGCTGCAAGCCGTGCAACCGCACGGTCTTGCCGTCGTCATGGACTTGCCGGTGGCGCGGCCGTAAGACGACGACGTCAACCCACCGAGAAGCGGAAGCGCATCGCCGTCTCGTACACCTCGCCCGGACGCAGGATCGTGGTCGGATAGTCCGGACGGTTGGGCGAGTCGGGGAAGTGCTCGGGTTCGATCGCGAAGCCGCTGCGGTGCGTGTAGGTATGACCCTTGCCGTGCAGCGAACCGTCGAGAAAATTCCCGCTGTAAAACTGGACGCCCGGCTCCTGCGTGAACAGTTCCAGGACCCGGCCGGAGTGCGGCTCGCGCACCCGCACCGCGCGCGCGAGGGTGCGGTCGCCGGCCGCCCGGTTCAGCACGAAGCAGTGATCGTATCCCATGCCGTTGCGCAGCTGCTCGTCCGCCTTGCCGATGAATTTCCCGATCGGATGGGCGCGGCGGAAGTCGAACGGCGTGCCCGCCACCGGTGCGAGCGGGCCGAGCGGAATCAGGCCGGCGTCGACCGGCACGTAGCGGTCGGCGGCGATCATCACTTCGTGGCCGAGGATATCGCCCTTGCCCGCGCCGCGCAGGTTGAAATAGCTGTGCTGGGTCAGGTTGACCGGGGTCGGCTGGTCGGTCACGGCGTGGTAACGCACGTCGATCTCGTTGGCGTCCGTCAGGCGGTAGACCACGGTCGTGTCGAGGTTGCCGGGATAGCCCTCTTCGCCGTCCGGGCTGCGGTAGCGCAGCGCCAGGCTGTCGCCCTCGATGGCGGCGGTCCACAACCGTTTGTCGAAGCCCTGCTTGCCGCCGTGGAGGTGGTGATCGCCGTCGTTGGTCGCCAGCACGTACTCCTTGCCGTCCAGCGTGAAGCGTCCGCGGGCGATGCGGTTGCCGTAGCGGCCGATCAGGGCGCCGAAGTACGGGCCCTTCACGAGATAGGGCTCGAGCGTATCGAAGCCGAGCGCCACGTCGGCGAAGCGGCCGGCGCGGTCGGGCACGTGGATCTCGGTGATGATGCCGCCGAAATCCAGGATTTTCACCTGCATGCCGTTCTTGTTCTTCAGCGTGTACCGGGTGACCTGCCGGCCGTCGGGCAACGTGCCGAACGGCGCCTGCGTGATCCCGGCGGACGCCTGCGCGGCGAATGCCGGGAGTGTGGTGCCGGCGGCCGCTGCGGCGGCGCCGGCTGTCGCGCCCAAAAAGGCGCGGCGAGTAAACGTCATGATATCTCCATTGATTGGGAACCGGCCCGCCTATTCGGTGGCGAGCCGTTTGCCGAGGCGGTACAGGAATTCCTGGCCGTCGTACAGCGACTTGACGCGGATATGTTCGTTCAGGCCGTGCGCACCGGACGGTTCCGGGCCGCTGAACATGCCGCTGACGCCATACGTCCAGATCCCCGCGTTGTTCAGGAAGCGGCCGTCGGTCCCGCCAGGCAGCAGGGTCGGAATGACCGGTACGCCG
Organism: Massilia sp.; assembly: GCA_045810485.1. Taxonomy (GTDB): domain Bacteria; phylum Pseudomonadota; class Gammaproteobacteria; order Burkholderiales; family Burkholderiaceae_D; genus Telluria. Next base: position 1,470 of record JBJMVU010000150.1, read on the forward strand.
GGCCACATGTCCTGGCTGATGTCTTCCACCGCCGTCATCAGGGTCGGCGTCAGCGGCGGCATGGGACTGCTCACGCCTTCGCCGATCCGCGTGACCTTGATCGCGTCGTCCGCCACCACCCGCTCCAGCGTGCGCTGCACCTCGTCGATCGATTCGCCCGGCAGTATACGGCAGTTGACGGTGGCCCGGGCGCGCTGCGGCAACGCGTTGTCCGCGTGGCCCGCATCGACCTTCGTGGCGACGCAGGTCGTGCGGACGGTCGCATTGTGCATCGGGTGGACCGCATACAGCCGGTCGAGCGCGGCCTGGTCCGGCGGGTCGGCGAGAATGGCTTTCATGTCGGCGGCCACCTGGCCTTTTTCCACCTGCGCCGACTTCTCGTAATAGCGTCGCGTGACCTCCGACAGCTTGAACGGGAACGTGAATTTCCCCAGCCGCGACAAGCCGTCGGCGAGGCGGTAGATGGCGTTGTCGCGAAACGGCATGGAGCTGTGGCCGCCCGGGTTGGTCACCTCCAGCTGGAAACTCTGGTAGATCTTTTCGCCGGCCTGGATACCGTTGCGCAGCGGCTTGCCATCCTTGTCGAGGAAACCGCCGCCGCCCTCGTTGAGCGCGATCTCGGCGTCGATCAGCGGACGGTGATGATTGACCAGGTATTCGGCGCCGTCGAATTTGGACGGCACCATCTCCTCGTCGCACGTCAGCGCCAGGATGACGTCGCGCCTGAGCGGCAGCTTTTCGTTTTTATAGCGGATCATGTTGGCGACGAACACGGACGCCATGGCCTTGTCGTCGGACGCGCCGCGCGCATAAAAGACGCCGTTTTCCTCGACCAGCTTGAACGGATCGCGCGACCAGTCGGCGCGGTTGGCTTCCACCACGTCGATGTGGGCCAGCAGGAGCAGCGGCTTTTTGCTGCCGTCCCCTTTCAGGCGCGCGACCAGGTTGCCCTTGGCCGGGCCGCCCGGCGGCACGATGATCTGCATGTCGGCATCGCGATAGCCGGCGGCTTTCAGGCGCCGGGCCATCTTGTTGGCGGCCACCGTACAGGAGCCGGTCGAATTCGTGGTGTTGGTCTCCACCAGTTCCTGGTAAATCTCGCGCAACTGTTTTTGCGGCGGCGTCAGGTCGTTCGCGTACGCCGAAGGAAGGACACTGTTGACTGCGAGTACGGCGAACAACCATGGCGCGTGTTTCATATTGTCCCTGTCGATGAGTGGAATTGCCTGCAAGGCAATATATAGACGGGCGTGTATCGCGTCAATCAGGCTTGCGTCCGGATCACGGCTGCAGCTTCCAGCGCTGGCAGTCGCCGCCCAGCCACTGCCATTGCTGGACATTGCCGCCGGGCGCCGTCGAGCAGGCGTCGACGTCCAGCACCAGGCCGCTGTTCTTCGAGACCAGGCGGAAGTAGCCGTCGCCCACCGGCTCCGGGCGCCACGACTGGCACGCGGCGCCGTTCGGCGTCCACTGCTGCACGTTGCCGCCGTTGGCCGTCGAACACGCATTCACGTCCAGCGCCAGGCCGCTGTTCACCGACGTCAGCACGTAGTCGCCGTTGCCCTGGTTCTGCACGTTCCAGCGCTGGCAGTTGGCGCCGTTCGGCGTCCATTGCTGGACGTTGGCGCCGGCCGCCGTCGAACAGCCGTTGACGTCCAGCGCCAGTCCGCTGTTCTTCGAGATGAGCGTATAGATGCCGCTGGCGACC
>JBJMVU010000151.1:0-13416 GCA_045810485.1 Massilia sp.
CGCGCCGGAATTGCGCACCGCGAAGCGCTCGCCGGCGACGCCGCGGAAGTAGCATTCGCCTTCGATCGCGCCGTACAGCACGGTGTTGCCGACGATGATCGATTCCTCGGGCACGATGCCGGCGTCGGCGGTCGGACGCACGATGATGCGGCCGCCCGACAAGCCCTTGCCGACGTAATCGTTGCCTTCGCCGACCAGGTCGATCGTGATGCCGGCCGCCAGGAAGGCCGCGGCCGACTGGCCCGCCGTGCCCTGCAGCTGGATGTGGATGGTGTCGTCCGGCAGGCCGGCATGGCCGTAGCGCTTGGCGACTTCGCCCGACAGCATCGCGCCGACCGTGCGGTTGACGTTCTTCACCGGCGAGATGAACGAAACGCGCTCGCCCTTCTCCAGCGCGGCCTTGGCCTGCGCGATCAGCTTGTGGTCCAGGGCCTTGTCCAGGCCGTGGTCCTGGCTGTCCGTATGCAGCAGCTGGCGTTTGTCGTCGACCTTCGGTTGATAGAAGATGTTCGAGAAGTCCAGGCCCTGCGCCTTCCAGTGGCCGACGGCCTACGACTTGTCCATCAGGTCGGCGCGGCCGATCAGTTCGTCGTAGCTGCGGATGCCCAGCTGCGCCATCAACTGGCGCGCTTCTTCGGCGACGAAGAAGAAGTAGTTCACGACGTGTTCCGGCTTGCCCGAGAACTTGGCGCGCAGTTCCGGATCTTGCGTGGCCACGCCCACCGGGCAGGTGTTCAGGTGGCACTTACGCATCATGATGCAGCCTTCGACGACCAGCGGCGCCGTCGCGAAGCCGATTTCGTCGGCGCCCAGCAGGGCGGCGATGACGACGTCGCGGCCGGTACGCATCTGGCCGTCGGCCTGGACGCGGATACGGCTGCGCAGGCCGTTCAGCACGAGGGTCTGCTGGGTCTCGGCGAGGCCCAGTTCCCACGGCGTGCCGGCGTGCTTGACCGACGACAGCGGCGATGCGCCCGTGCCGCCGTCATGGCCGGCGACGACGACGTGGTCGGCCTTCGCCTTCGACACACCGGCGGCAACCGTACCGATACCGACTTCCGACACCAGCTTCACCGAGATCGACGCATGCGGGTTCACGTTCTTGAGGTCGTGGATCAGCTGCGCCAGGTCTTCGATCGAGTAGATGTCGTGGTGCGGCGGCGGCGAGATCAGGCCCACGCCCGGCACCGAGACGCGCAGCGACGCGATGTATTCGGTCACCTTGTGGCCCGGCAGCTGGCCGCCTTCGCCCGGCTTCGCGCCCTGCGCCATCTTGATCTGGATCTGGTCGGCGGACGACAGGTATTCGGCGCTCACGCCGAAACGGCCCGACGCGACCTGCTTGATCTTCGAACGCAGCGAATCGCCTGCCAGCAGCGGGATGTCGGCGACGACGCGGTCGCTGCCCAGGATCGAGGCCAGGGTCTCGCCCTTGGCGATCTTGATGCCCTTGAACTCGCCCATGTAACGGCGCGGATCTTCGCCGCCTTCGCCCGTGTTGGACTTGCCGCCGATGCGGTTCATGGCGATCGCCAGCGTGGCGTGCGCCTCGGTCGAGATCGAGCCCAGCGACATCGCGCCGGTGGCGAAGCGCTTGACGATCTCTTTCGCCGGCTCGACTTCGTCCAGCGGGATCGCCTTGGCCGGATCGATCTTGAACTCCATCAGGCCGCGCAGCGTCAGGTGGCGGCGGGTCTGGTCGTTGATGATCTGCGCGTACTCTTTATACGTGCTGTAGTTGTTGGCACGGGTCGAGTGCTGCAGCTTGGCGATCGCGTCCGGCGTCCACAGGTGGTCTTCACCGCGTACGCGGTAGGCGTATTCGCCGCCGACGTCCAGCGAGTGGGCCAGGATCGGGTCCTTGCCGAAGGCCAGCGCGTGCAGGCGCAGGGCTTCCTCGGCCACTTCGAACAGGCCGATGCCTTCCACCGTCGACGACGTGCCGCGGAAGTATTTGTCCACCAGCGACTTGTTCAGGCCGATGGCTTCGAAGATCTGCGCGCCGCAGTACGACATGTAGGTCGAGATGCCCATCTTCGACATGACCTTCATGAGGCCCTTGCCGACCGCCTTCGTGTAGTTGTAGATGGCTTTATCTGCAGCCATCTCGTGCGGCAGCGTGTGCGCCAGGTCGACCAGCGTTTCGAGCGCCAGGTACGGGTGCACGGCTTCCGCGCCGTAGCCGGCCAGCAGCGCGAAGTGGTGCGTCTCGCGGCACGAACCGGTTTCCACGACGAGACCCGTCGATGCGCGCAGGCCGCGCTGGACGAGGTGCTGGTGGATCGCGGACGTCGCCAGCAGCGCCGGGATCGCGACCTGGTCGATGCCCAGGTTACGGTCCGAGACGATCAGGATGTTGTGGCCCGATTTCACCGCGTCGACGGCTTCCGCGCACAGCGAGGCCAGCGACGCTTCGATGCCTTCCTTGCCCCAGCTGACCGGGTAGCAGATGTTCAGTTCATACGACTTGAACTTGCCGCCGGTGTGCAGGCTGATGTTGCGCAGGCGCGCCATGTCGTCGAAGCCGATGACCGGCTGCGACACTTCGAGGCGCATCGGCGGGTTGACGTTGTTCGTGTCCAGCAGGTTCGGCTTGGGACCGATGAACGACACGAGCGACATCACCATCGCTTCGCGGATCGGGTCGATCGGCGGGTTCGTCACCTGGGCGAACAGCTGCTTGAAGTACGAATACAGCGGCTTCAGCTTGTTCGACATGACGGCCAGCGGCGAGTCGTTACCCATCGAGCCGGTGGCTTCCTCGCCCAGCACGGCCATCGGGGCCATCAGGAACTTCAGGTCTTCCTGGGTGTAGCCGAACGCCTGCTGGCGGTCCAGCAGCGAGATCGCGGCCTTTTCACCCTGCGCATCCTTCACGCGGTTCTGCGACAGCTGGCTTTCCGACAGCTTGATTTCGTTGAGCTTGATGCGCACCGACTTGATCCATGCCTTATAGGGCTTGGCGTTCGAGTAGGTGTCCTTGAGTTCCTTGTCGTCGATGATGCGGCCGGCTTCCAGGTCGATGAGGAACATCTTGCCCGGCTGCAGACGCCATTTCTTGACGATGCGCGATTCCGGGATCGGCAGCGTGCCCGATTCCGAGGCCATGACGACCAGGTCGTCGTCCGTGACGATGTAGCGCGCCGGACGCAGGCCGTTGCGGTCCAGCGTACCGCCGATGTGGCGGCCGTCGGTGAAGGCCATGGCGGCCGGGCCGTCCCACGGTTCCATCATCGCGGCGTGGTATTCGTAGAACGCGCGGCGGTTCTCGTCCATCGTCGCGTGGTTTTCCCAGGCTTCCGGGATCATCATCATCATCGCCTGGGCGATCGGGTAGCCGGCCATGACCAGCAGTTCGAGCGCGTTGTCGAAGCAGGCGGTGTCCGACTGGCCTTCATAGATCAGCGGGAACAGTTTCTGCAGGTCTTCGCCCAGCACGGCCGACTTCATCACGCCTTCGCGGGCGCGCATCCAGTTGAAGTTGCCCTTGACGGTGTTGATCTCGCCGTTGTGCGCCAGCAGGCGGTACGGGTGGGCCAGCGGCCATTCCGGGAACGTGTTCGTCGAGAAGCGCTGGTGCACCATGGCCAGGGCCGAGACGCAGCGCGGATCCTGCAGGTCCTTGTAGTACACGCCGACCTGGTCGGCCAGCAGCAGGCCTTTGTAGACCACCGTGCGTGCGGACATCGACGGCACGAAGAATTCCTTGCCGTGGATGAGTTTCAGGGCCTGGATCGCGTGGCCCGACGATTTGCGGATGACGTACAGCTTGCGCTCGAGCGCGTCGGTCACCATCACGTCCGGGCCGCGGCCGATGAAGATCTGGCGGATGACCGGCTCTTTGGCGCGGACGGTCGGGGACATCGGCATCGCGTCGTCCACCGGCACGTTGCGCCAGCCCAGCACGACCTGGCCTTCGGCGCGCACGGCGCGCTCGATTTCCTGTTCGCAGGCGATGCGCGATGCGTGCTCTTTCGGCAGGAAGATCATGCCCACGCCATATTCGCCCGGCGGCGGCAGTTCGACGCCCTGCTTGGCCATCTCGTCGCGGTAGAACTGGTCGGGGATCTGGAGCAGGATACCCGCGCCGTCGCCCATCAGGGCATCGGCGCCGACGGCGCCCCGGTGGTCCAGGTTCTTCAGGATCAACAGACCTTGTTCAATAATGGAATGGCTCTTGTTGCCCTTGATATGGGCGACGAAGCCGACGCCACAGGCGTCGTGTTCATTGGCGGGATCGTACAAACCTTGGGCAATCATGGGGGCTCCGCAGCATTTTGAAGATATTGAAGGTTGAGAATAAAGCAGGCTTCGGTAAACATCAATAGCAACAATTAGGGTCGGAGTCGAATTAAATCGCCTTTTTCAACGGTTAAAAACAATTGGGGACACAGTCGAAGGTACCGATTTCAGGACGTCGCGGATGGCATCGACCACGACGTCGGGCGTGGCCGTGGCCATCTGATGGTCCGAATCGGCCACGACGAGCTTCGCCTTTGGATACAGGTTACGGATGAGTTCGAACGTCGCCCTGTCCGTCCGGCCGACGCCGAAATCGACGGCGATCGGGGGCACCTCGCCCGGCTTCGCCTTCGGCTGGTTGACGAGGCGGACGATCGGCTTGTCGTCGATGTTCGCCAGCGCCAGCACCATTTCGCCGGTCGCGTCGATCTGTTCGACTTCCTGCCACACCGTGCGCGAAAACAACAACTGGCCGGCCAGGCGCGTCGTCCAGGGGAAGTCCGCGGTGCGCTTGATTTCGCGCGGATACACGGCGTCGACCAGCACGAGGCCCCGCACCTCGTCCGGATGGGCGCGCGCGAACAACTGCATGTACAGGCCGCCGAGCGAGTGCCCGACGAGCACGTACGGCGGTTGTAAACCCTTGTGCTGGAGAACCCGGCGCAATTCCTCGACGATCGTGCGGCCGTCGCGCGGCGTCGTGGCGAGGTCGCTGTTGCCGTAGCCGGGGCGGTGGTAGGCGAACACGGTGGCGTCGCGGCTCACGCCTTCCAGCACCCTGCCCCATTGAGCGATGGTGCCGCGCGAACCGGCCTCGAACACGACGACGAACGGCGAGGCGGGATTGCGGAGCGTGACGGATTCCACGCGGCGGCCGGCGACCGTCTCGACGGTCGGCACGGGCTGGGCGGCCGCGGCCAGGGAGGCGAGGCACAGGTAGCAGGAAGCGAGCGTACGAAACAGCCTGGACATGGGCGTTCTCATGGTGGGTTTGAAAACGCCAGCATCGCAGCCGGAACCCGGCGCCGCACCCGCCGCGCGACGGATCGACGGCAGGGCCGACGAACGGCAAGTGGAAACTACATCGCCTTGAACAGGTGGACGAAGGCGCGGCTGACGGGCAGCTCGCCGGCGTGGCCGCGCATGCGCAGGAACAGGCGGCTCGTCGCGTCGCGCCGGGTGCCTTCCAGCCACGCCAGGTTGATCACGGTGGACCGGTGCACCTGCCAGAACTGCGCCGGATCGAGCCGCGCCGCGAGTTCGGTGATCGTCGTGCGGATCACGTGTTCGCCGTGGGTGCTGGCGACGACCGTGTACTTGTCGTCCGCCTGGAAAAAACGCACGTCGGCCACGTCCAGGTTGCGGGCGCTCGCGCCCTGGCCGGCGAGGATGTAGCGCAGGCGCGGGCCGGGAGCGGGCGCCGTCAGCGTGCGCAGCGTGTCGGCCAGCGCAGAATCGGGAACCGGCGTTGGCGCCGCGCGCAGCCGCGCCACGGTCTTCGCCAGCCGCTCGGTGGCGAGGGGTTTGAGGATGTAGTCGATGGCCGCATGCTCGAACGCCTGCAATGCGTACTCGTCGAAGGCGGTCACGAACACGACCCGCGTGTCGCCCTCGATGCCCTGTGCGACTTCGAGGCCGGACAGGCCCGGCATCTGGATGTCGAGGAACGCCAGGTCGGGCTCCAGTTCGGCGATGCGGGCGGCGGCGTCGACGCCGTTGCGCGCCACGTGGACGATCTGCAGGTCCGGCCACAGCGCCAGCAGCTGGTCGCGCAGGTAGTGCGCCAGGTGCGGTTCGTCGTCGGCGATCAGGGCGCGCATGCGATCCCCTCCTGCGCCGGCACATAGGGCAGATCGAGCACGGCTTCGGCGCCGCCATGCTCACCGGCGCGCAGCACGAGGCTGGCGTCGACGCCGAAGCGGGATTGCAGGCGCGCCCGCAAATTCGCGAGCGCCATCCCCGCGCCGGGACGCAGGCGGCGCGACGGCGTATCGAGGCCCATGCCGTCGTCGATGACGCGCACCTCCAGGCGGCCGGCGCGCACGGCCGCATCGATGACGATGCCGCCGCCGTCGACCTTGGGTTCCAGCCCGTGGTGGATGGCGTTTTCGACGAGCGGCTGCAGCATCAGCGTGGGCATCGCCGCGGCCCGCGCCGCGCCGCTCGCCTCGATGCGGATGCACAGGCGCTCGTCCATCCGGATCTGCATCAGCGCGAGGTAGTTGCGGGCCATGTCCAGCTCCGCGCCCAGCGTGCTGTCGGTTGCGCGCAGCTGCGACAGGCCGGCGCGCAGGTAGCCGGAAAAGGTTTCTAGCATGCGCTTGGCGCGCGGCGGATCGTAGTCCATCAGGCTCTGGACATTGGCCAGTGTGTTGAACAGCAGGTGCGGCTCGATCTGGCCCTGCAGCAGGCGCAGGCGCGCTTCCAGCGCTTCGCCCTCCAGCAGCTGCCGGCGCAGGCGCGCGCGCCACCACGCCCAGTTGGCCGCCATCGCGACCAGCAGGAACACGGCGATCTTCAGGACGGCCACCGGCGGCGACCGGAACTGGGCCCACAGGTCGAAGCCGACGAGCGCCGGCACGATGGTGAAACCGAGCGCGATCCCGAGGACGAGGCCGGACAGCGCGAGCGCGCCGAGGACGATGGCGGCGCGCGGGTCGCGCAGGTCCGACATGCGCGCGACCAGCGGCGCGGGCAGCTGACGTTCCGCCACCCGCAGCACGCCGAACACGGTGTGCAGGGTACACAGCGCGATGGCGACGTTCGGCAGCAGCGACGCCCACCACCAGCCCGGCCGGTCCACGGTGCCGAACACGGCGACGAGGGTCATCAGCCCCAGCGCCAGGGCCAGCGCGAGCAGGGAGATCACGGCCAGGCGGGCCTGGATGGCGACGTCGTGGTGCGGGCGCAGTTCCCACAGCGAGCGCCAGGCCCGGCGCAGCTTGGTTTGACTTGTCATGCCCGCAAGTCTAGCGGCCGGCCGCCGGCGTGGCGAGCGCCATGCGACGAATGGCCAGCCCGCGCGACGGATGGCGAACCGGGACGATCACTCGGCCGCGGCGGCGTCCTTGACCTTGAACGGCCTGCCCCGCTTGGCCGGCAGGATCTGGCGTTTCGTCGTCACTTCAAGCTCGGCCTTGAAGGCGTGCGAGCCGACCGGCCAGCCCTTGCCGAGCGCCGTCCCGATCAATGCGCCTTCGTCGCTGCCATAGCCCTGCTCCACGAATTCGATATAGACCGCTTCGCGCTGGAATGGCGTATTGCCGAGGCCCCAGTACAGCATGTGCTCGGTGATGAGCGGATCGGGACGAATACCGGCATGGTGGGCATAGCTGGACCAGCGGTATTCGGACGGCGCCGCCGCGAGACCGGCCAGCACGGGCGCCAGTTCGAGGTAGCGGCTGCAGGCCAGCAGGTAGTGCGCCGCATCGACGACGGCGGTGCGGAAACGGCCCTGGAACAGGGTGCCCGTGCGGCCGTGCCGGCTGTTAAACCAGGGAACGTAGTAGCGGCCGACTTTCTGCATCATGAGGGCCAGCCCCGCCTCGTCCGAGGGCGTGGCCAGGATGACGACGTAATCCGGCATCAGTACGTAGGCGTGCACGGCCACCTTGTAGAAGCGGGCGCACTCCTTCAGCCAGCCAAGAAAACGCTCGTGGTCGTCGTCGTCGCGGAAAATCAGCTGGTTGTCGTTGCCGCGCTGGATGATCAGGTGCGGCTGGTTCGGCAGGATGAGGCGGGGTTGGCGGGCCATGGCGGAGGCGGGGACTCTGTCCCCGATGATCAGGCCAGCGTAAAACCTGCCGACAGGCTGTAGCCTTCGCCATAGGCGCTGCGCAGCGGCAGATCCTGGCCGAGGCCGGTACGGGCCTTCTTGCGCAGGCGGTAGACGAGCATGTCGACGCGGCGGCTGGCATCCGGATCGTCGCCGCCCATGCCGGCCACGATCACCTGGCGCGGCACCGGCCGGGTGTTAATGGTCAGCAAGTGCAGGAAATTGCACTCTTTTTCCGTCAGGTCGATCACCTTGCCCATCAGCTCGAGCTGGCGGGCCGAGACGCGCAGCGTCCACTTGCTCGGCGTGGGCGCCGGCTCGGACGACGGCCGCACGCGGCGGTCCAGCGCCTCGATGTGGGCGGCCAGTTCCGGGAACTTGATCGGCTTGGTGAGATAGTGGTCGGCGCCGAGGCGCAGGCCGAGGATGCGGTTGTCGAACGCGACGCGCCCGGTCAGCACCAGCAGCCCGATCTCGGGATACAGCTGGCGCATCCGTGGAATCACATTGAATCCATCCTCGTCGGGCAGGCCCAGGTCGAGCACCACCACGGCCGCCGGCGTGCGCGTCAGCGCAGCCCACATATCGCTGGCGGTGGTCGCGATCGTGACCTCGTGGCCGAGTTCCTTGAGGAAATCGGCCATATCGCCTGCGTATTCGCCATTGTCTTCAACAATCAATATTTGCGTCATGGGTTTTGCCAATTCCTTGTTTCGTATTCCCGGCTTCGTTGTCGGGCGGCTAACCCCGGTCGCCATTCCGATTATCACTGCTGGTCATTCCGGAAGCAAGACTTTTTGCCCCGCTTTCCTGTGCCGGCAGCCATAGCCTGAACTCGGCGCCGCCCTCGGGAGGACATGCATATGTCAAACTGCCGCCATGCACTTCGACCACGGAGCGCGCCATGTACAGCCCGAGGCCGCTGCCCGCGACGCCCTCGGTATTCGCGCCGCGGTAGCCCTTGTCGAAGATGCGGGCCACGTCGTCCGGCGGCACACCGTGGCCCTCGTCGCGCAATGCCAGCTCGACGCCGCCGTCGGCCCGCCGTCCCGCCGCGTGCAGCGCGGTGCCGGCCGGCGTATAGCGCAAGGCATTGTCCAATAACACCTTGAGCGCCAGGCGCAGGCCGGATGGTTCGCCACGCAGCGCGGCCGGCAGGTCGCCGGCCGCCAGCGTCACGGGGCGGCCCGCCACGCGCGCCTGCGCCACCAGTTCTTCCAGCAACAGCTTCGGCCCCACCGTGTTCTCGCGGCGCTGGCTGCCGAGCGCGGCCATGCGCTCGGGCGACAGGTAGTCGTCCAGCATCGCGATCAGGCGATCCGTTGCCGTGGCGATCTTGCGATAGCGCTGGCGCGTCACCTCGTCGGCCTTCGTGCCCAGGGACTCCAGCCGCTGGATCGCGCCGTCGATCGTCGACAGCGGCGTGCGGAACTCGTGATTCAGCATGCTGGCAAAACGCTTTCTCTCGCGCTCCCGCTCGCGCCGCGCGGACACGTCGCGCACGAGGCCCAGCAGCGCGCGCGGTTGCCCGGCGGCGTCCAGCGCCAGCGTCGATATCACCTCCACGGCCACCTCGCTCCCGTCCGGCCGGCGCAGGTCGAACTCGCGCATCACGCGCAGGCGCGAACCGTCGCCCGCGGCAAAACGGCGCAGGCGCTCCGGCAGGCCGGCGCACAGTGTCGCCAGCGGGCCGTCGCCGCCCTGTTCCATCTGCGCGCGGAGGTCGGCGATGGAATAGCCGAGCATCTCGTCGACGCCGGCGCTGACATACGCCGGCACGCCGGTGACGCAATCGAGGATGAAGGCGAGGTCGCCGCCCAGTTCGGCAATCGTGCGAAAAGCGTCCGCCGTGGCGAGATCGGTCGGGACGGAAGCGCTGCGCGTCATGAGTGCCTTGAATGAGAATGATTCCAGACAATAAGTATAGTGCCCGATATAACACTTTGCATAGAAAACCGAGTCGGCCGTTGCGCCGAACACGCAGAATTATGCGATAAGTGATATATGCATACGCAAATAAAAAAAGGGCAAGCCGCCCTGGCTTGCCCTCCTGGACACAACGCTGCCGCGCTTACTCTTCCAGCGGCGCGAAGATGGCCTGCAGGTCTTCCTGCGTGAGCGCCATCTTCTGCGATTCGCCTTCGGCCAGGATCGACGCAGCCAGCTCGGATTTCTTTTGCTGCAGCAGCTGGATCTTTTCTTCCAGCGTGCCCTTCGCGATCAGTTTATACACGAACACGGGTTTGTCCTGCCCGATGCGCCATGCGCGGTCGGTCGCCTGGTTCTCGGCCGCCGGGTTCCACCACGGGTCGTAGTGGATGACCGTGTCGGCCGCCGTCAGGTTCAGGCCCACGCCGCCGGCCTTGAGACTGACCAGGAAGATCGGCACGGCGCCCTGCTGGAAGGCGGCGACCTGCGCGGAACGGTCACGCGTTTCGCCCGTCAGGATGGCGTACGGGATCTTGCGCGCGTCGAGTTCTTCCTCGATCAGGCCCAGCATGCTCGTGAACTGCGAGAACACGAGGATCTTGCGGCCTTCTCCCAGCAAGTCGTCGACCATCTGCATCAGGTCGATCAATTTGGCCGACACGGCCGCCGTGTTCTTCTTGCCCGGCATGGCTTTCACCAGACGCGGATCGCAGCAGACCTGGCGCAGTTTCAAGAGCGCTTCCAGGATGACGATCTGGCTGCGCGCCACGCCCTTGCGGTCGATCTCTTCGCGTACCTTCTTGTCCATCGCCAGGCGCACGGTCTCGTACAGGTCGCGCTGCGGACCCGTGATCTCGATGCGGCGGATCATCTCGGTCTTTTGCGGCAATTCCTTCGCCACATTGTCCTTGGTCCGGCGCAGCAGGAACGGCTTGATGCGGCGGTTCAGCAGCATGCGGCGCACGGGGTCGTCCTGGCGCTCGATCGGGTGACGGAACTGCGTGTTGAACGTCTTCTCGTCGCCGAGCAGGCCCGGCAGCAGGAAGTGGAATTGCGACCACAGCTCGCCCAGGTGGTTTTCCAGCGGCGTGCCGGACAGGCACAGGCGGTGGCGCGCGTTCAGCGAGCCGGCCGTCTGCGCCGCCTTCGAGCGCGTGTTCTTGATGTAGTGCGATTCGTCCAGGATCACGAGGTGGTACTGGTGCTCGCGCAGCTTTTCCTCGTCGCGCGGCAGCAGCGCGTACGTCGTCAGCACGATGTCGGCGCCATCGATCTGGTCGAACAGGTCCATGCGCTCCTTGCCCTGCAACAGGAGCACCTTCAGGTCCGGCGCGAAGCGCGCCGATTCTTCCATCCAGTTCATCATGAGGCTCGTCGGCGCGATGACCAGTGCCGGACTCGTCAGGCGGCCCGCCTCCTTTTCCGTCAGGATGTGGGCGATCGTCTGCACGGTCTTGCCGAGACCCATGTCGTCGGCGAGGATGCCGCCCAGGTCGTATTCGCGCAGGAACTGCATCCATGCGAGACCGTCGAGCTGATAATCGCGCAGGGTGGCCTGCAGGCCCTTCGGCGCGTCGACCTTTTTCACCTTGCCGAACTGGGACAGCTTGCGGCCCGTTTCGCGCAGGCGCTCGCCGCCCGTCCAGTTCAGCTCGGTGCCTTTCGCGAGTTCTTCCAGGCGCGCCGCATCCAGCGTCGACAGCCGGACCTTATTCTTGATCTTGTCGTTGAAATACAGCTCGCCCAGCGTCGACAGGATCGGCTTCACGCGGCCCCATGGCAGCGCCACGCGCACGCCGTCGGGCAGGGTCGCCAGCATCTGGTCGGCCTCGGCATGCGCGGCCAGCACGTCCGGATTGAAGTCGAGCGGCGCCGTGCGAATGAGTTGCACGAGCACGGGCAGCAGCGGCACGCGCTTGCGGTTGACGACGATGCCCAGCTCCAGCTCGAACCAGGCGTTGCCGGCCTCGGGCGGCTCGTCGATGTCGGCATACCAGTCTTCGACCGGCACGACGTCATAGCGGTATTTCGGCGACTTCTGCACGTGCCAGCCGAGGTCGGACAGCGCGTCGAGGTCGTTCTCGGCAAAGCGCAGCCAGTGCGCCTGGCCATCCAGCAGCAGCGCACCGGACAGGGCCGACAGCGGCGTCGTCGCCGGCGTGCGGAACCCCAGCTTGTTGAGCGCGTCGAGCGCGGCGGCTTCCAGTGCGTCGTCGCGCTGGATGATCTCGGTGACGTCGCCGATCTGGCGCACGACGCGCTGGGCCGGGTCGAACGAGATGCGCTGGCCGTCGTAGTCGAACGACAGCACGGCGAAATCCTGCCAGCGCTGGCCATTGCCTTCGGCCTGCGGGATGGCGTCGAGCAGCAGGTGCGGCTGCGGTTTGACGTCGGTGCGGATGCGCTGCGTGAGCGGTTGCGGCAGCGGCATCAGCTGTTGCAGGCCATGCGCCAGCAGCAGTTGCGACACGCGCCTTTTATCGTTGCCGGCCAGCGGCGGCGCCTGCGACACCAGCGCCTGCAGGTCGGCCAGCGAGATGTCGATGCCGCCGCGGTTCAGGTCCAGCGGACCGCACGACAGGTTGTCGATGTACCACGGCGGATCCGTCGGCAGCATGTAGTCGACGACGTCGGCGCCGGCGTGCGTCGCGCCCTTGGACGGTTCCACCGACCAGCCGAGCTTGGCCGCGCGGCCTTCGTCGCGCCACGTGAGATTGGCCTTGCGCACAGGGCCGGCCTGCAGCGGATACAGCAGGCCATTGGTCATGTCGGACCACGAGTTCGCCCACAGCAGTTTGCCTTGCGTGAGCAGTTGCTGCAGCAGGATGGCGCCGACCTTGCCCTTGGGCTCCGTCGCGCTCGTGCTCTGGTTGGAGCCGCTGCGCATGGCGATGAAGAAGCGGACCAGGTCCTCGTCGTCGCCTTCAAGGTAGCTGGGCGGCGCCGACAGCAGCGAGAACACTTCGCTCACCGGGCTCGCCGCGGCCACGTCGCCGTTCGGACGCAGGCGCGCCTTGCACAGGCAGACAGCGACGTGGCGGCCGCCGCTGGTCGGGGCCATGACATAAACGAATTTGTACTGGACGGCCTTGGGGTCAGTGACTTCCGCGGTCAGCTTCGGCTGGGGATGTGCTGCCGCCTCGACCCTTTGCAGCCAGCTCAACACCGGTGCGGGCAGGGCGGGAGCGCGTGCGGGTGCTCGAGCCGGCGGTGCGTCGCTGGTGTCGTCGCGTTGAAAATCAACTGTGTGCATGGGTCTCACGAGTCTTTAATTTGAAAAAACAACAATTCCTATTATCCGTCATGCGAACCGAACAGCTTTGTTAGGGATCGCACGTAGCAGGCAAAACTTTACGAGACGAAAAGAGTAGAAGTTACACTCTGCGGCCCCGCTTTGCCAGCCCCCACTGCGCATTTTTTTGCTTGATTCCATAGAGAAAATGCGCTTACCCACTCTTCGCGTCAAGACA
>JBJMVU010000152.1:0-5032 GCA_045810485.1 Massilia sp.
CAGGCTCGCCTGATTGCGCAGGCTCTCCGCCGCCGCTGCCGACTCCTCGACCAGCGACGCGTTCTGCTGCGTCACCTTGTCGAGCTGGCTCACGGCGTCGGTCACCTGCCCGATGCCGCTGGTCTGCTCCTGGGTGGCAGCGCTGATCTCGCCCATGATGTCCGTCACGCGGCGGATGCTCTCGACCACTTCGCGCATCGTCGTGCCGGCCTGGTCGACGAGCCGGCTGCCGGTGTCCGCCTTGTCGACGGAGTTGTCGATCAACAGCTTGATTTCCTTCGCGGCCGCCGCGCTGCGCTGCGCCAGGCTGCGCACTTCGGACGCCACGACGGCAAAGCCGCGCCCCTGCTCGCCGGCGCGGGCCGCTTCGACGGCCGCGTTCAGCGCCAGGATATTGGTCTGGAAGGCGATGCCGTCGATGACCGCAATGATGTCGACGATCCTGCGCGCCGATTCATTGATCGCGCCCATGGTGTCGACCACTTCCGCCATCACCGCGCCGCCCTTTTCCGCCACTTCCGACGCCGACACGGCAAACTGGTTGGCCTGGCGCGCATTGTCCGCGTTCTGTTTCACTGTCGACGTCAGTTCTTCCATCGACGCCGCCGTTTCTTCCAGCGACGACGCCTGCTCCTCGGTGCGCGACGACAGGTGGGCGTTGCCCGACGCAATCTGCTGCGACGCGGAGGCGATGGTCTCGGTGCCGCTACGCACCTCGCCGACGATGGTGACCAGCGCTTCGTTCATGTCGCGCAACGCCTGCAGGAGCTGGCCGGTTTCATCCGCCGAATGCACCTCGATCCGCGCGCTCAGGTCGCCGGTAGCCACGGTGCGCGCGACGTCGACCGCCTGCCGCAGCGGCCCCGTGATCGAACGCGTGATCCAGGCGGCGACGGCCGTACCGAGCACGAGCGCCAGTGCCGCGAGTGACATCAGCCACGTGCGCGTCGACTGATAGGTTTCCTCGGCCTGGCGGCCGCTGTCGAGCACGCGCGCGTCCTGCAGCTTGATCAATTCGCGCACGGCGTCGACATAGCTGCGCTGGTCCTTGCGAACCTGTGTCAGCAGGAAGGTCGAGGCCTCCGGTTTTTTGCCGGCGTCCATCAGGTCGAGAAAGCCCTGCTGCGACGTGCGATACACCTCCCGCGCATCCTGCACGGCTTTCAACCTGGTTTTACCTTCGTCGGATTTGATCAACGCCGCCAGCTTGTCGAGATTGGCGGTATTTTCCTGCCGGTTCTGGAGCACGGTCTGCCGTTCCCGCGCCACTTCTTCGGGGTTATCCCACAGCAGCATATTGCGCATGGCGCGCGCATTGCGGTTCACGACATCGAGGCTTTCGTAGGCGAGGACTGTCTTCGGATAATCCTCGTCGACGATTTTCGACGTACCTTCATTTAACAGGCGCAGGCTCGCAATGCCGAACCAGATGCATGCCGCCAGCAGGACGAGCAGCAGCGCAAATGCACCGCCCAGTCGCGTACCGATCTTCCAGTTTTTGATATTCATGCCGTCTTCCATTCGTCGGGACCAGCCGGCAGCTTACTTGATTGCACCAAAGAATTATTTGACGCTGGTCCACTCGTTCAGGAAACGACGGCCATCTCCTCGACGCGCAGGTAATTCACGAGTTCATCGCGCTCGAACGACCCATCCCATTGTTTTTCGCCAAGGAGTTGCGGCAATGCGCTATGGGTCAGCAATGCGTGGAATTTATCCTTGATGAGTTGCGGCCGGATATCCTTGATGCGCACCCGGGACACCTTGCGCGATAAATCCATGACGATCCCGAACAGGATCCAGTCGAGCTGCAACAACAACATATTGGCCGACTGGATCGCCCGCGGCGCAATACTCCCTTCGTACAGGCGGGCCACCGACGATTGCCGCGCTGCGGCGTCGTCGCCGACATCGCTCGCCAATTCCTCCGGCCACCAGGCCAGCACCTGATTCAGCAGGCATTCGAAATCGGCATGTTGAGGAAGGGTGATTTGCCCGGCAATCATAAAAGAAAGGTAAGAAATATTACCGGGCAGTATATCGATCAAAGTGAACGAAAAGCTCTCACAATTTCACATTGAACCAGATTGCAATTATTTACATCGAAGATGACGTTTTATAGAACGTAATACGCCATCTAACGTCGTACCGAATCCGGCCGACACGCCGCGCCGGCTGGCCATGCAACTGTCCAGGGGACGCTTCGAGATCGCGCGCGACGCCGTCCTTGGCGATGCCTCCCGCTTCGGCTTCACGGGCCGCGACGCCTGCGCAGACTACCTCGACGCGCTGCTGGCGCGCATCGAAGCCGCGTTTCCGCTGGCGGCGCAGTGGCTCACGGACGACTGGCGCACGACGTTGCATGCCTGGATGGTGGCGAACCTCGCGATCCTGCGCGGCCGGTAGAATCTACTCATCCACCTTCGCATCCTCGCTCTTGGCCGCTTCCATCGCTTCCGGCTCGAGTTCTTCCGCCGCCTTGTTCATCCGGATGAACACCCCCCAGCCGGCCATCAGCAGGGCCGCCGCGACCAGTACCGAGGCCGCGTGCGGCAGCAGTTCCGGCTCCTCGTGCAAGGCCTTGAACGTGCCGACCAGTCCCTCGATCGACAGCGCGACCACGACGACGACCATGAAGCGCGACAGGTAGCGGCGCACGCGCGTGGGCGCGCTGATATGGGCGTCGCGCACGACTTCTTCCTCGGTGATCGTCTGCGCGATCTGCAGCGAGACGACGGCGATGGCCAGCAGGCCGATCGCCTCGATGGCCATTTCGGCGCTCTCGTCGACGCCGGCGCCGACGGCCTTCCAGCCGGTCTGCACGGCCAGCACCGTGATCAGCACGGACACGAGCACGAACAAAATCCCGAGCAGCGCGTGCGCGGCCGAAAAAAAACCCTTCAGGAATTTCAAGACGCCTCCGGTCCCAACGATTCGATAACGATGTCGAACCGATTGTGCCCGATCCGCCGGGGCGCGGCCGCACGCAAGGCTCAGTGGTGGTCCGGCGCCGCCCACGCGCGCGCATGCGCCACCGCGCGCGACCAGCGCGCCATCATCTCGTCGCGGCGCGCGGCCGGCAGCTGCGGCTCGAACCGGCGCTCGCTCTTCCACTGGGCCGCGATCTCCTCGCGCGACGACCAGAAGCCGACCGCGAGACCGGCGAGGGAGGCGGCGCCGAGGGCCGTCGTCTCCGTCACCTGCGGGCGCACGACGGGCACGCCCAGCAGGTCGGCCTGGAACTGCATCAAGAGGTCGTTGCGGGACGCGCCGCCGTCCGCGCGCACTTCGTGCACGGCGCAGTCGGCGTCTTTCTGCATGGCGGCCAGCAGCTCCGCGCTCTGGTAGGCGATCGCTTCGACGGCGGCGCGGGCGATGTGCGCGGCCGTCGTCCCGCGCGTCATGCCGACGATGGTGCCGCGCGCATACGCGTCCCAGTGCGGCGCGCCGAGGCCGACGAAGGCCGGCACGAGCATCACGCCGCCGCTGTCCGGCACGGACAAGGCCAGCGCCTCGACGTCGGCCGACTGTTTGATGATGCCCAGGCCGTCGCGCAGCCACTGCACGGTGGCGCCGCCCATGAATACGCTGCCTTCGAGCAGGTAGTCGGTGCGGTTGTCGATGGTCCAGCCGACGGTGGCCAGCAGGCGGTTGTGCGATTGCGGCGGCGTGGCGCCCGCGTGCATCAGCATGAAGCAGCCGGTGCCATAGGTATTCTTGACCATGCCGCGCCGGTGGCAGGCCTGGCCGAACGTGGCCGCCTGCTGGTCGCCCGCGATGCCCGCGATGGGGATCGCGCGGCCGAACCAGGCCGGGTCGGCGTCGGCGACGATGCCGGAACTGGGCACGACTTCCGGCAGCATCGAGGCCGGGATGCCGAACAGGGACAACAGTTCCGGGTCCCAGCGCAGGCTGTTGATATTGAAGAGCATCGTGCGCGCCGCGTTGCTCGCGTCCGTGACGTGGCGCCCCGTCAGTTTATAGGTGAGCCAGCTGTCGACGGTGCCGAACGCGAGTTCTCCCCGCTCCGCGCGCGTGCGCGCACCCGGCACGTGCGTGAGCAGCCATTGCAGCTTGGTCGCGGAAAAATACGCATCCAGTTCGAGGCCCGTCTTGCGCGCGATGAGGGGCGCCTTGCCGGCCGCGCGCAAATCGTCGCAGAGTTCGGCCGTGCGCCGGTCCTGCCAGACGATGGCGTGGCACAGCGGCTCGGCCGTGGCACGGTCCCATACGACGGTGGTTTCGCGCTGATTGGTAATGCCGATGGCGGCGATGTCGCTGGCAACGACGTCGCTTTCCTTCATTACCAGCCGGGCGACATCGATCTGCGATTGCCAGATGTCATTCGGATCGTGTTCGACCCAGCCCGGGTGTGAAAAAATTTGCCGGAATTCCTGTTGCGCGCAGCCGTGCACATGTCCTTCATGATTGAAAAGGATTGCTCGCGAGCTGGTTGTTCCCTGGTCGAGCGCAAGTATGTATTTGCTCATTTTTTTGGTCGTCGTTATTTTGATTGTTATGGAATATACGGATGTTCGGCCTGGCCGGGCACATCGGCCCGCAGCGATAACAGGCAGCCGGAAAACGGGCATGCCGCCAATTCCTCTTCGCTGCGCTTGCTGCTGACCGTGGTGACGTAAAGGGTGCGCAGATCAAGCCCGCCGAATGCCAGCATCGTGGGGCAGCGCACGGGCAAAAGTATCTCCCGCAGGATTGCACCGCTGGGCGACAGCTGAAGCAGGCGGCCGCCTTCATACATTGCACACCAGTAGTTGCCCTCGCTGTCGACCGCGGCACCGTCGGGGCGGCCGCCATAGTCCGGGCCGCGTTCGCTGGAAAACCGGTGCAGCAGCCTTCCATTTCCTATTGCGCCGGTGGCGACATCGTAGTCATAGGCGCTGATGCTGTGGCTGGTCGTGTCGCTGTGATAGAGCGTGCGGCTGTCGGGGCTGAAGGCGACGCCATTGGAAACGGTCGCCCGTTTGCCGCTGTCGCGCAGGGCGCCGTGTTCCAGCGCATACAGCACTGCATC
>JBJMVU010000153.1:0-30858 GCA_045810485.1 Massilia sp.
AAACTCTATCCTACACGCGCTCTTCCGATCTGTTGCGCCGCGTGCGCGATTATGCCGAAGTCAAGGGGAATGGCGAGATCACGAGCGACATGGCCGACCGCGCGCTGCGCATGCTGGACGTCGACACGGTCGGGTTCGACGTGATGGACAGGAAGCTGCTGGAAGCGGTGCTGTTCAAGTTCGCCGGCGGCCCGGTGGGCATCGGCAACCTGGCCGCCGCGATCGGCGAAGCGGCGGACACCATCGAGGACGTGCTGGAACCGTTCCTGATCCAGCAGGGCTATCTGCAGCGCACGCCCCGTGGACGCATCGCCACGCCGCTGGCGTATCGACATTTCGGCGTCGCCGCGCCGCGCATCAGCCCGACCGGCGACCTGTGGGACAACCTGCCCCCGGGTTAAGGTGAGGGTATTGCCGGCTCCTGGCGCTCGCGCTTGCGCATGGGGCGCTGGCGTCCGTCGGGGATGCCGGGGAAGACGAAGCAGATGAACATCAGCACGGCAGCGGCGAGCAGCAGGCCGCCGCACCACAGCATTTCTTCCTCGCTGCGCGTCCACAGGACAGCCAGGCTGGCAGTCATCGGCAGCAGCAACAACAGGCCGCCCAGGATGCGCAAGGCGAGCGACCGGCGCATGCGCGCTCCCAGCAGGGCGATGTAGAGGAAGCTCCCGGAGACGAGGCACATGCCGAACAGCCCGCCCAGCACGGGCCAGCCGGGCATGCCGCGGGTGCCGACGTCGGACAGCACGAGCGGCAACGCCATCGGGATACCGATGCCGATCAGGAACGACATTAACCGCAGGAAAATCATACGGATGCCTCCATGCAGTTATGAATTGCAGAGCGATTAGTCATGCAGCGCCATATGTGGTGAGAGAAACATCCACCAGATTATCATAATGCCACTGAGTGTGGCGCGCACAGCGCATGCTTTGTATTTACGAAATCATCATTCCTGACGCAACCAGACCTGCGAACGCCCGAACATCGGCACGCCGACATAGCCCCGCACTTCGAGCTTCCTGCCGCCTTCGTGGACGCTCAGCTTGCTCTTGTAGACCTTGCCGTTCTTCGGGTCGAGGATCTCGCCGCCCGTGTACCCGTCGCCGTTCTTGCGCAGCCCCGAGACGATCGTCATGCCGACGATCGGCTGGTCCTTGCGCGCGCCCTGGCACAGCGTGCATGTCGGGTTCTGCTCTTCTTCCGGGGTGCGGAACAGTTTTTCGATCCGGCCCTGCAGTTCGCCCTGGTTGTCCGTGATGCGGATCAGGGCGGTCGGCTTGCCGGACGCGTCGTCGATGGTCTTCCACAGGCCGACCGGCGAGGCCTCCTGGGCCCAGGCGAGCGGGGCGGCAAGAAAGGCGGCCATGGTCAGGATGGCGGCGTTGGCGAGAGGGCGCATTGGGTCTCCTAATAGTTGTATGGGGCGTGCTCGGCCAGTGTAGCAAACTGCACGGTCGTGCGGTAAACGGCGAACCGATTATGCGGCATGCATCAACGTGCGTGCGCAACCCATCCGTACACTGGTTGCGTGGACGGTCGTCGTCCGCCGCCAATCTGTCCGGGGGGAAATCATGCGCATGACTCAACCAAGCTGGATGAAACACTGCATCGCCGCCGCCTTCTGCGCCTGCGGCATGGCCGCCGCGTCGGCGGAAACCGTCACGCTGACGTTCGACCATATCGGCGACAGCGACCTGTATCCGATTACCTACACGGAGTCCGGCTTCTTCATCGACTCGCTGTCCACGAACGGCCCGCATCTGCACGCGGGCGGCGGCTCGCTCGTGCTGCACAGCCGAGAAGGCTCGTCGCCGTACCAGATCCGCCGCCTGGACGGCGGCAGTTTCGATGTCGCCGGCTTCGATTATGTTGGCGGCGACTCCGTGTTCGTCAGCGATACCGGCGCCAGCTTCACCATCCTGGGCGAGCAGCCGCTGGCCACGTTCGCCATGTCGGACGCGTTCCGGAACGTCACTTACATCAACTGGTATATGAACAACCCGGGCGACCTGGAAACGCCCGATCCGCAGTGGGGTGAAATCGACAACATCGTCATGAACATGTCGCCGGCGCCCGAACCGGCGCAGGTGGCGATGCTCGGCCTGGGACTGGCAGGACTGTTGCTGCGGACACGCCGCAAGGATCACGCCACGTCGGGCAGCAACAGCAGCAAGTCCGTCGGGCCGACATCGACGCCCAGTTGAGAGAACAGCGTCGTGGCCTGGCCGCGGTGATGCGTCTGGTGGTTAAACACGTGCAGCAGGACGTCGCCAAGGCGCTTCGTGCTGGCGACGCCCTTCATGGATTTCCACGTGAACGACGCCTCCAGCTGGGCAGGTTGCACCTCGGCGCTGAAGGCGAGGATGGTCGCGTCCAGCTTCAGGCGCAGTGCGTCCAGCTCATGCAGTGTCGCGCACAGCCGGTGGTCCAGCGACGCCGGCCGGGGCAGGTCGTCGAGGCTCTGCAGCGATGCGAGCCCGGGCACGCCGGCCGCGATGCGCTTGAACCAGATGACGTCCGCGATCACGAGGTGGTTGAGCGTGCCGAAGATCGACCCGAAGAACGCGCCGCGGTCCTCGTGCAGGCGCGCCGCCGGCAGCGCGGCGGCCGCGCCGTACAACTTCCGGTTCATCCATTCGTTGTAGGCGGCCAGTTGTGCGAAGTGCGAGGTCATGGGCGTGATCCGATAAAAAAAAGCGCCGGTGTGACCCGGCGCGTCGTTCAACGTGCGGCGTGAGCGCAGGTCATCAGGCCGGCGGCAGCTTGGCGAACTGCTCGTTCAGCTTGGCCAGGGTGGCGCTGAAGCTGTCCAGGCGCTCGCGCTCCTGGGCGACGACGGCCGCCGGTGCGCGGGCGACGAAGCTTTCGCTCGACAGCTTGGCCGTGGCCTTGGCGATCTCGCCTTCGATGCGCGCGATCTCCTTCTTCAGGCGCTCGCGTTCGGCGGCGACGTCGATCTCGACCTTCAGCATCAGCTTGGTCGTGCCGACGATGGCGACGGCGGCCGGCGAATCCGGCAGCGTGTCGACGATCTGCACTTCCGACAGCTTGGCCAGCAGCGCGACGTACGGCGCGAAGCCCTGGGCGGCGGCGCGGTCGGCATCGTTCGCCGGCTCGACGATCAGCGGCACGCGCACGGACGGCGACAGCTTCATTTCGCCGCGCAGGTTGCGGGTCGCGTCGGTGACCTTCTTGAACTGGTCCATCCAGCTTTCCGCATCCGCGTCGATCAGCGACTCGTTGGCGACCGGGTACGGTTGCAGCATGATGGTGTCGCCGGTTTTGCCGGCCAGCGGCGCGACGGCCTGCCACAGCGCTTCGGTGACGAACGGGATGATCGGATGCGCGAGGCGCAGCACGACTTCCAGCACGCGCAGCAAGGTGTGGCGGGTCGCGCGCTGCTGCGCTTCCGTGCCCTGCTGGACCTGGACCTTGGCCAGTTCCAGGTACCAGTCGCAGTACTCGTCCCACACGAAGCTGTAGATGCTGTTCGCGATGTTGTCGAAGCGGTAGTCCTCGAAGCCCTTCGCCACGTCCAGCTCGACGCGGTTCAGGCGCGAGATGATCCAGCGGTCGGCCGGCGAATAGTCGGCGGCGTCCGGCTTGCCGCAATCCTTGCCTTCCGTGTTCATCAGCACGAAGCGGGTCGCGTTCCACAGCTTGTTGCAGAAGTTGCGGTAGCCTTCGCAGCGGCCCAGGTCGAAGTTGATGTTGCGGCCCAGCGAGGCGTAGCTCGCCATCGTGAAGCGCACGGCGTCGGTGCCGAACGCCGGGATCCCGTCCGGGAATTCCTTGCGCGTGGCCTTGGCGATCTTTTCGGCGGCCTTCGGATTCATCAGGCCCGTCGTGCGCTTCGCGACGAGCGATTCCACGTCGATGCCGTCGATCAGGTCGATCGGGTCGAGCGTATTGCCCTTCGACTTGGACATCTTCTGGCCCGACGAGTCGCGCACGAGGCCGTGCACGTACACGGTCTTGAAGGGGACCTTGCCGGTGAAGTGCGCCGTCATCATGACCATGCGCGCGACCCAGAAGAAGATGATGTCGAAGCCGGTGACGAGCACGGAGGAGGGCAGGAACAGCTCCATGTCCTTCGTCTGCTCCGGCCAGCCGACCGTCGAGAACGGGACGAGCGCGGACGAGAACCACGTGTCGAGCACGTCGTCGTCGCGCTTCAGCTCACCCGTGATGCCGGCGGCGGCCGCCTTCTGCTGCGCTTCCTCGTCGGTGCGGGCGACGACGATTTCGCCGTTCGGACCGTACCAGGCCGGGATGCGGTGGCCCCACCACAACTGGCGCGAGATGCACCAGTCCTGGATGTTGTTCAGCCACTGGTTGTACGTGGTCGTCCAGTTCTCCGGGACGAACCTGACTTCGCCGCTGGCGACCTTTTCCAGCGCCACGTCGGTGATCGACTTGCCCGGATTGTGCGTGCCTTCCGGCGCCGGCTTGCTCATCGCGACGAACCACTGGTCCGTCAGCATCGGTTCGATGACGACACCCGTGCGGTCGCCGCGCGGCACCTGCAGCTTGTGCGGCTTGACCTGTTCCAGCAGGCCTTGCGCCTCGAGGTCGGCGACGATCTTCTTGCGCGCTTCGAAGCGGTCGAGGCCGCGGTAGGCTTCCGGTGCGTCGTCGGTGATTTTCGCGTCGAGCGTCATGATCGACGGCATCGGCAGGTTGTGGCGCTGGCCGACGGCGTAGTCGTTGAAGTCGTGCGCCGGCGTGATCTTCACGCAGCCGGTGCCGAACGCCTTGTCGACGTAGCTGTCGGCGATGACGGGGATCTCGCGGCCGACGAGCGGCAGCTTCAGCATCTTGCCGTGCAGGTGCGTGTAGCGTTCGTCGGTCGGGTCGACGGCGACGGCGACGTCGCCCAGCATCGTTTCCGGACGCGTCGTCGCGACCGTCAGGTGGCCGCTGCCGTCCGCCAGCGGGTACTGGATGTACCACATCGAACCGTCTTCTTCTTCCGACACCACTTCGAGGTCGGAGACGGCGGTGCCCAGCACCGGATCCCAGTTGACGAGGCGCTTGCCGCGGTAGATCAGGCCCTGTTCGAACAGGCGCACGAACACTTCGGTCACGGTCGCCGAACGCGGCTCGTCCATCGTGAAGTATTCGCGGGCCCAGTCGGCGGACGCGCCCAGGCGGCGCATCTGGCCCGTGATCGTGCTGCCCGATTTTTCCTTCCACTCCCAGACCTTCTCGACGAAGGCTTCGCGGCCCAGGTCGTGGCGCGAGACTTTCTGCGCGTCGAGCTGGCGCTCCACGACGATCTGGGTGGCGATGCCGGCGTGGTCGGTGCCCGGGATCCACGCCGTGTTAAAGCCACGCATGCGGTAGTAGCGGGTCAGGCCATCCATGACGGTCTGGTTGAAGGCGTGCCCCATGTGCAGGGTGCCCGTCACGTTCGGCGGCGGCAGCTGGATGCTGAACGAGGGCTTCCCGTCGTCCATGGAGGCGGCGAAGTAACCGCGCTGTTCCCATTCCGTGCGCCAGAATTGTTCGATGTCGACTGGCTCGAAAGACTTGGCTAATTCCATGATGGCTGTATTGGCTGGATTTGCGAAAACGACCATTATAGATGACGGCGTAAAGTCTGCGCCGGCAGAACCGGCGAGAATTTGTAGGGTGGGCGGCCCTCCGCCCACGCGGGCGCTCGCGTATTGCATACGTCCGCGTGGGCTCGGTGAGCCCACCCTACGCAAAACGGGCGCTGCATGCAGCGCCCGTTTGTCGTGCCGTATGAGGCGCGAGTGATGCGTTATTTGCCGCAGCCCAGCGACTTGATGCGATCGTACGCCGCCTTGGCCTGCACCAGACCATAGCCGTACTTGGTGTCGCGGCCGGCCGTGCCCAGGTCGAGCGCGCTGTTGTCCAGCGACGTGCGGATCTGGGCGCCCGTGCAGGTCGGGAAGTAGCTCCACACCAGCGCGGCGACGGCCGACACGTGCGGCGTGGCCATCGACGTGCCGTCGAAGTAGGCGTAGTTCGACGCCTTCACCGCCACCGTCGCGCTGCTGCCCAGCTGGGCCTTCATCGCGGCGCCGTCCGTGTCAGACGCGGTCAGCGACGGGATCGTCGTGACGGTCGTGCCCAGCGTGCCGCCGAAGCTGCCGGCCACGTTGTTGTAGACGATTGCGCCCACGCCGCCGCTGTTCTGGCAGTTGCTGACCTTGGTCGAGAAGTCGACGGTGCCGCGCTGGATCAGGCAGACCTTGCCGGAGACGGCCGTGTTGACGGCGTCGCCGATGCCGAAGTCGGCCAGCGGCGCCGTAGCGGTCTTGACGGGCGAACCTTCCATGGCGGACGAGGCGTAATTCGTTGCGCCGACCGTCAGCGCGGTGTCGACGCCGGTGCCCATCGGGACGGTCGACAGCACGGACACGCCCGGACCGGCGATCTCGACGTCCTTGTTGTACTGCGAGAACGTGGCCCAGGCCTTGTTCTCGTCCAAGGCCGCCACCGACATCACGCTGGCGTAACCGGCCGGGTACGACGTCGTCGAATTGCCGTCGTTGCCCGCTGCCGCGATCGAGAGGACGCCCTTGGTCTGCAGGTTGTCGAACGCGCGCTGTTCGGTGAGGCTCTTGGCGCCGCCGCCCAGCGACATCGTGATGACGTTCGCGCCCGCCGCGCCGCATTTATTCGCCGCGTTGGCCAGCGTCGACGAGTAGGTCCACGCGCCATCCTTGCCGAACACCTTCACGATGTGCAGCTTGAGCTGCTTGTTCGGATTCACGCCGACGACGCCCGTGCCGTTGTTCACGCCCGCGATGGTGCCGAACACGTGGGTGCCGTGGTGGGTTTCGTCCGTGTACCACCAGCCGGTGCCGGCATCGTATTCGCCCGTGACGTTGGCGCCGTTGTCCTTCAGGTCTTCATGGCTGAAATCGACGCCCGAGTCGATGATGCAGATCTTGCGGTTGCTCGTGTTCGCGTCCGACAGCTGGTCGGCCTGCACCTGCTTGATCCCGTACGGGACCAGCTGGCCGCTCGTATAGGGCACGCCGGTCGACGGCGTCGTCAGCGCGAACGGTTTGCGGATCACGTCTTCCTCGACGTACTCGACGTTCGGATTGTGCTGCAGGCCCTGCAGCGCGGCCGTCGGCACTTCGATCGCCATCGCGTTCATGTTGAAGATTTCCTGCTTGACCGTGCCCCTGGCGGCCGCGACAGCGGACTTGACGTTGGCAGCCGAGCCTGGCTTGAAGGCGACGATCACGCGGGTGGTGTCGGGCGCGGCCGACACACTTCCCGAGAACGCGACGGCCAGTGCCGCCACGCACAGCCCAAGGGCCGGGACCATCTTCGATGCGCGAGTGTATTTCTGATTCATCGGTGTTTTCTCCGTCTAAGAAAATATCGTTATTGCAGCTGGCCTTTTGAGCCGCTGCTTATTGGTAAATACTCCACTAACAACCGATACATCTTCGTTACCCGAATTGGGCAACGAAGATCAGTTTATTTTGAGAAGTTATACATACGCAATCGGATTTCAATCGTGCGCAACAGTTGTTGCATAAGCGCAGAGTTTGTGAATTTCTTTGACGAGTCCGATTGTCAACGTGCTATATTTTTGGCGCGCCGCAGGCGCCCATGCGACCGCGCGCCGCAACGGTCGCGTGCAACCTCACGCTGCGAGAACCATAACAATGAGCGCGTACCTGCCTTCCCGCCGACTGATCCTGCTGGTCGACGACGATCCCCTCCTGCTCGACTACCTGAAAACCGTACTGGGCCACGCCGGCTACGACACCCTGGCGGCCGAATCCGCCGCCGAAGCACTGCAGCGCGTGGCCGAGCGCGAAGCCGACATCGCCCTCGCATTGCTGGACATCAGCATGCCCGGCATGTCCGGCCTCGACCTGGCGCGCCGCCTCAAGGACCACACATCGGTCGCGTTCATGTTCCTGTCGTCGGTCGACGATGCCGAGACGGCACGCCAGGCCGCCAGCCATGGCGCCGTCGGCTTCGTCGTCAAGCCGGTCGACGCCGCGCGGCTGTTGCCGGCCTTCGAATCCGCGCTGGCCCGCGCCGACGAGATCCGCCAGCTGCGCCGCACCGAAGCGAACCTGAACGCCGCGCTGGCGGCGGGCCGCGAAACGAGCCTGGCCGTGGGCCTGCTGATGGCGCGCTACCAGACGGACCGCAATACCGCGTTCGAGGTGCTGCGCGACCACGCGCGCTCGACCCGGCGCAAGGTCAATGAAGTGGCCGAGCAGATCGTGGCGGCGGAAGAACTGCTCAACAGCCTGCATGGGGCGTTCGCGGGGCGGTTGAAGGGCAAATAGGTTTTCGCGCGGCTTGGTATCATGCTGGACTTTCTTTCATCATCTTCCAGGAACAAACACCATGAAAACCAGGGCAGCGATTGCATGGCAGGCAGGGAAACCGCTGACGATCGAAGAGGTCGAGCTCGAAGGCCCGAAGGCGGGCGAGGTGCTCGTCGAGGTCAAGGCGACGGGCATCTGCCATACCGACTACTACACGCTGTCCGGCGCCGACCCGGAAGGCATCTTCCCGGCCATCCTGGGCCATGAGGGCGCCGGCGTCGTCGTCGACGTCGGCCCGGGCGTGACGAGCCTGCGTAAAGACGATCACGTCATCCCGCTGTACACGCCGGAATGCCGCCAGTGCAAATTCTGCCTGTCGCAGAAGACGAATTTGTGCCAGGCGATCCGCTCGACGCAGGGCCGCGGCCTGATGCCGGACGCGACGAGCCGCTTCTCGCTGGACGGCAAGCCGATCTACCACTATATGGGGACGTCGACCTTCTCGAACTACATCGTGGTGCCGGAAATCGCGCTGGCGAAAGTCCGCTCCGACGCGCCGTTCGACAAGATCTGCTACATCGGCTGCGGCGTCACGACGGGCATCGGCGCCGTGATCTTCACGGCGAAGGTCGAGGCGGGCGCGAACGTCGTCGTGTTCGGCCTGGGCGGCATCGGCCTGAACGTGATCCAGGCGGCGAAGATGGTCGGCGCCGATAAAATCATCGGCGTGGACATCAACCCGGGCCGCGAGGAGATGGCGCGCAAATTCGGCATGACGCACTTCGTCAATCCGAAAGAGGTCGAGAACGTGGTCGACACCATCGTCCAGCTGACGGACGGCGGCGCCGACTATTCGTTCGAATGCATCGGCAACGTCACGACGATGCGCCAGGCGCTGGAGTGCTGCCACAAGGGCTGGGGCCAGTCCATCATCATCGGCGTGGCGGAAGCGGGCAAGGAGATTGCGACGCGTCCGTTCCAGCTGGTCACGGGCCGTGTATGGAAAGGCTCCGCGTTCGGCGGCGCGCGCGGCCGCACCGACGTGCCGAAGATCGTCGACTGGTACATGGAAAACAAGATCAACATCGACGACCTGATCACCCACCACCTGACGCTCGACCAGATCAACGATGGCTTCGACCTCATGAAGAAGGGCGAGTCGATCCGCTCGGTCGTGGTGTTCTGAGACGCCCGGCGGCGCCGGTCGCGCCGCCTTCCCATATTTCCTCCGTCTGTTCCGCGTTTCGTGCAGCCTGTCGCACGCGCGTCACGATGCGGCGCGCCCGGCGCTATCGTGCTGTCATTGCAACGCGCGTCCACACGGAGGAAAACCATGTCTCGAATCAAGCATTTCATCGCCGTCGCTGCCGCCGGCCTGGCCCTGGCGGCCGCACTTCCCATTCACGCCGCCGACCGCGGCGAGCCCTATGCACTTGTGCGCGACAGCGAGCGCGGCACGAGCGTGACGGGCGACAGCGCCGACTGGTCGGCCGTCAAGAACCTGCGCAAGCGGATCAACGGCGATTTTTTATGGTTCCGCGACGGCGGCAAGCCGTACATCGTGCAGGATGCCGGCGTGCTCGCGCGGGCGCGCGCCGCGTGGGAACCGGTCGAGAAGCTCGGCAAGGAAATGGACGTCCACGGCCGCGAGATGGACAGGCACGGCAAGACGATGGACGCCCTCGGCAAGGACATGGAACGCGCCGCCGTGGGTACGAAGCCGGACGAGGCGAAGATGCACGCGATCGAGCGCCGCATGAACGATGCCGGCAAGCCGATGGATGCGCTGGGCAAGCAGATGGACGCCCTCGGCAAGCGCATGGATGCGGAAAGCCGCACGGCCGACAAGACCGTGCGCGCCCTGATCCGCGAAGCGCTGGATAAAGGACTGGCGCAGCCGGCGCCGCAGGCCTGAGTACAGGTCAGCGCAGCGGCGCGACGAGGCAGCCGTGGGCATCCAGGCTGCCGCCGTCCTGGTCCCAGCCGCGCGCGTACAGCGGCACGTCCGTCTCGTCCAGCAGGCGCGCCGGCAGTGCGGCCGGTGTTGATGCCAGGTTCGCATAGACCGCGATGCGCTCGTCGTCCACGCTGCGCACCATCCCGATCACGCCATCCGGCAAGCCGTCGATGAACGCGGTCGCGCCGCGGCGCAGGGCAGGGTGGCGCCGGCGCAGCCTGATCAAGGCGCTGAAGTGGGCGAACGTCGCGTGGTCGAACCTTGACCAGTCGAGCCGCCAGTCGTCGAACAGCACGGTCCAGTCGCGCCAGTCCGATTCGCCGAATTCCTGGCCCATCAGGATGTGCGGCACGCCGCCCATCGTCAGCAGCACGCTTGCCGCGGCGAGGTGCGCTTCGTGCCCGAACACCGCGTCCGCACGCGGTTGTTCCTTCTCTTCCAGCCAACGCAGGCGCAGCGCGTCGCGCGGGAAGCTGTACGTCGATTCGTTCCAGTACTGCGCGAACTCGCGCGCGCCCGCTTCCCCATGCGCCACGCGGCGCAGCATCTCGCGCGTGCCGCCTTCATACGTGAGGTCGCAGGCGGCGAGGTGGTGGAACTCGTCGTAAGCCTGCGAGATCAGCGCGATGTCGGGTGCTACCTTCGCCAGCGCCGCGCGGATCTCGTCCAGGAAATCCGTCGGCGAGATGTCGGAATCGTCGAAGCGCATGCCGTCCAGCCCGAAGCGCTCCACCCAGCGGCACATCGTATCGACCAGGTAGCGGCGCAGGTCGGGATTGCTGAAATCGAAGCCGGCGAAATACGCGCGCCGCGGCACGGCGTACATCACGCTGCCGGCGCGGTCGCGCTGGTACCACTCCGGGTGAGTCACCGTCAGCGGGTGGTCGACGCTGCTGCGGTTCAGGGTCCAGTCGAACACGATGCGCATGCCGCGCGCGTGGACCGCGTCGACGAGGCGCCGCAGGCCGTCTTCGTCGCCGAGCGCCGGGTCGATGGCCTCGAAGTCGCGCACCGCGTACGGGTCGCCCAGGGCGCCGCGCCGGCCGGCCACGCCGACCGGGTGGATCGGCATCATCCAGATCGTGTTCACGCCCAGGTCGGCGAGGTGGCCGAGGCGCGCACGCACGCCGTCGAAGTCGCCGCCGAACGCCCGCACCGACAGCTGGTAGACCACCGCGTCGCGCAGCCATGCGGGGCTGGCCAGGGCCTCATGGTCCCGGTGCAGGACGCCAGGCGCTTCCGCGCACAGGCCGCGCCGGCGCAGGAATACCGTGCCGTCCAGGCAGACGGTGACGCAGGAATTGCCTTGCCCATCCTCGGACATCCACGGGTTGGCCGGATCGGCGATCCAGTCGGTATCGTCGAGCACGAACTTGTACAGGTGGCGGCCGGGCGGCAGCGGCACGGTGCAGGTCCAGCGGGTCGGCGCCACGCGATCGAGCATGCAGGCATCGCCCACCCAGCTGTTGAACGTGCCGGCCAGCGCGACGCTGCGCAGGGTGGCCGGGCCGTCGAAGACGAAGCGCACGCCGCCGGCGGCAACGTGGGGGAGCAGGGCGGGGTCGGCGTCGCGGGCGATGTGCATGGTGTCCTTGTTATCGTTGTGTTATTTGACTACACAGTTAATATTTTTTAAGCTTAAATGTCAACATTGGCATCGTTACCATCTGTAGTCTGCCTACATTGCCTGATCGTTAGTTGTTTGATTGGCCACTTGTGTGGCAGCATGGCGGCGCCGCGCACGACGCGGCACCGTCTCCGCCATTCTCACCAGGAATCCGCCATGCGCCACACCCTCCGCCTTGCCGTCTCGACCGCGTTCGCCGTCGTGGCGGGATGCGCCTCCATCGCCACCGCCCAGACGCCGGCCCCGGCCGCCGAACGTCCCGCCGCGTCTTTCCCGTACACGCCGGGCCTGGACGTGAACTCGATGGACCGCAACGCCGACCCGTGCGTCGACTTTTACCAGTACGCGTGCGGCGGCTGGATCAAGAACAATCCGATCCCGGCCGACCAGGCGCGCTGGTCGGTGTACGGCAAGCTGGCGCTGGACAACCGCCGCTACCTGTGGGGCATCCTCGAAGACCTGGCGCAGCGCCAGGACGGCCGTAACGCGAACCAGCAGAAGATCGGCGACTACTTCGGCGCCTGCATGGACGAAAAGGCCATCGAAGCGCGCGGCGCCGCGCCGCTGACGCCGTATTTCGACGACATCGCGAAGATCCAGTCGAACCGCGACCTGCCGCGCGTGCTCGCGCGCCTGCAGCTGGCGCTGGCCGATCCGGGCCTGTTCTTCGGCTTCTCGTCGAGCCAGGATTTCGCGGACTCCTCGCGGGTGATCGCGTTCGCCGTCGCCGGCGGCCTGGGCCTGCCGGACCGCGACGCGTACCTCAAGACGGACGCCAGGTCGAAGGAGATCCGCGCGAAGTACGTCGCGCACATCGCGAACACGTTCAAGCTGCTGGGTGATACGCCTGCGGTGGCGCAGCGCAACGCCGCGCGCGTGATGCAGATGGAGACGACGCTGGCCAAGGCGTCGCTGTCCGCCGTCGACAAGCGCGATCCGTATAAACTGTTCCACAAGGTCGATGCGAAGGGCCTGCAGGCATTGACGCCGGGCTTCGACTGGCACGCCTACCTCGACGAGATGGGCGAGGGCAGCCTGGCGACGTTCAACGTCACCGAACCCGCATTCTTCAAGGCGCTCGCCAAGATGTGGAAGACGAACAGCCTGGATGCCACGCGCACCTACCTGCGCTGGCATGTGGCGCGCAACATGTCGCCGGTGCTGGCGTCGAACTTCGACAACGAGCACTTCGATTTCTTCAGCAGGACGCTGCGCGGCGTGCAGCAGCAGCAACCGCGCTGGAAGCGCTGCGTGGCGCTCGTCGACCATCAACTGGGCGAAGCGCTGGGCCAGGAATTCGTCGGCCGCGCATTCTCGCCCGCGCTGAAGGACAAGGCGCTGCACATGACGCGCCAGATCGAGGATGCGATGAAGCAGGACATCGATGAACTCGACTGGATGAGCGCGGACACGAAGCAGCAGGCGCAAAAGAAACTGGCCGCGATCGTCAACAAGATCGGCTACCCGGACAAGTGGCGCGACTACGGCGCCTACGCCGTCAAGCCGGGCGACTTCGCCGGCAACGTCGAGCGCGGCAACCGGTTCGAGGCACGGCGCCAGCTGGCCAAGATCGGCAAGCCGCTGGATCGTTCGGAATGGGGCATGACGCCGCCGACGGTGAACGCGTACTTCGATCCGCAGATGAACGACATCAACTTCCCGGCCGGCGTGCTGCAGCCGCCACTGTTCGATCCGAAGATGGACGACGCGCCCAACTACGGCAACACGGGCGGCACCATCGGCCATGAACTCACGCACGCCTTCGACGACGAGGGCCGCCAGTTCGACGCCAGCGGCAACCTGAAGGACTGGTGGACGAAGAAGGACGCCAAGGCCTTCGAGGAACGGGCCCAGTGCATCGTCGACCAGTACGCGCAGTACACGGTCGTGGACGACATCAAGATCAACAGCAAGCTCACGCTGGGCGAGGACGTCGCCGACCTGGGCGGCCTGATCCTCGGCTGGATGGCGTGGCAAACGGAAATGGCGGCGATGCCGCAAAAGGCGCAGCCGCCGCGCGACGGGTTGACGCCGGAGCAGCGCTTCTTCGTCGGCTACGCGCAGTGGGCCTGCGAAAACGATCGTCCGGAAAACCTGCGCGTGAGCGCGATGACGGACCCGCATTCGCCGGGGCGCTACCGTGTCAACGGGTTGATGGTGAATATGCCGCAGTTCCAGCAGGCGTTCCAGTGCAAGGCGGGGCAGCCGATGGTGAAGGAGAAGCGGTGTCGCGTGTGGTGATGTGCCGCCGTCGTTCCCGCGGAGGCGGGAACCCAAGTACTTAGCGGGCCTGCACACAAAATTGGGCCCCCGCCTGCGCGGGGGCGACGGCTTTAGCGCCGCGTTGCCCGGTCGCTCAACTGCGCCTGCATGTGCACGAGATTGGCCTCGAAGGCCTGCATCTCCAGGCCGATCGACGTCAGGTCGAGCGCCGCCTGCTTGAGTTCGGGGAACAGCTGTTCTTCTTCCTGGCGGATATGGCTCAGGACGACATCGATGAGTTCGCGTACCAGGGGCTCCGTGCGGGCCTCGTCCATCGACATGCCTTGCAGCGTGGCCAGCAGGTCGTCGACCGCGAGGTGGTCTTCCTCGAAGCGGGCGATCAGGTTCGGGTCCACCCTGCGCACGCCCGGATAGAACACGCCTTCCTCGAGACGCGAATGCATGTGGATCGCCTGGATCAGCTGGGTCGCCGCCTGCTTCCTGACGTCGGCGCTTTGCGTGTTCCGGTAAGCGTCGGCAAGCTTGCGCACCAGGTCGTGGTCGCGCAGCAGGGCCTGGACGGGATTGTCGACGGGGAACGCGTCATGCGTTCTCGACCGTACGGGGTCGTCTTTCGTTGCCATGGGGTCTCTCCTCAACGGTTGACCGGCATATTCCGATATGCCGTCAGGGATTCATCCTACTCCCCGGTCACCCATACAGCATGTTAGGTAACGCACCGTCGGTCGTGTCTGCAACGTCCGCTTGTCAAAAAAAACGCCGCCCGGCGGGCGGCGCTCATGCGTGGCGTATTGCTCAGTGCTGCGAGATGCTGCCGCGCCATGCACCGGTTTCCTTGCCGCGCTTCTCGAGCATGTCCTTGAACTTCTGCAGGTTGCCGCGGGCTTCCAGGCGGACGGCGCCGAGGGCGTCGCCGATCTTCTCGAGCGGGCCTTCCGGTTGGTAATCCATCTGCAAGGTGATACGGGTGACGTCGTCGGACAGCTTGTGGAAGGTCACCACGCCGCCGTTCGGCACGCCGCTCGTGCTGCGCCACGCGATGCGCTTGTCCGGGATCTGTTCCGTGATCTCGGCATCCCACTCTTTTTCCTCGCCGGCCACGTTGGCCTTCCAGTGCAGGTGCTTGTCGTCCAGTTGGCGGATCTCATGCACGCTGCCCATGAACTGCGGAAAATCCTCGAACTGGGTCCACTGGTTGTAGGCGGTACGCACGGGGACGTTGACCTCGATGGTTTCGATGATCGACGAATCCATGCCCGATTTATTGCCTTTGAGTTTTTTGGACAGCATCATGCCGCCGACGGCCAGCGCGGCGACCGTCACTACACGGTTCAGCATTTGTTACCTCCTTATGCTATAGCTTCGCTTGCGTTACACAAAACCGGCCCACGCCCGCACCAGGGGCTGGACCGCATCTGTCGTCAAAAGTACGTCAAAAGTGATCAACACGGCGCTCGCGAGCCTTGCGGAAACATTTGCAAAAGAATGCGGGATTGTTGTGATACTGTATATATCATCAGTAAAAATCCTGCTGCGGCGATGCCGAGGGCGTCCCGACGTTTTATAATGCCCGCATGAATCTCCTCGACAATCTGAACCCCGAACAACTGGCGGCCGTCACGCTGCCGTCCCAGAGCGCCCTCATCCTTGCGGGCGCCGGGTCCGGCAAGACGCGGGTGCTGACCACCCGCATCGCCTGGCTGATCCAGACCGGGCAGGTGTCCCCGGCCGGCATCATGGCCGTGACGTTTACGAACAAGGCCGCGAAGGAGATGCTCACGCGCCTCTCGGCAATGCTGCCGGTGAACACGCGCGGTATGTGGATCGGTACGTTCCATGGCCTGTGCAACCGCCTGCTGCGCACGCACCACCGCGACGCCGCGCTGCCGCAGACGTTCCAGATCCTCGACTCGCAAGACCAGCTGTCGATGATCAAGCGCATGCTCAAGGCCTTGAACGTGGACGACGAGAAGTACCCGGCGAAGGACCTGATGTACTTCATCAACAACGCCAAGGACCGGGGCCAGCGTGCGGGCGACGTCGAAGCGTACGACCATGTGCAGAAGCGCATGGCCGAGCTGTACGACGTGTATGACCAGCAATGCCAGCGCGAAGGCGTCGTCGATTTCGCCGAGCTGCTGCTGCGTTCCTACGAACTGCTGCAGCGCAACCACCCGCTGCGCCAGCATTACCAGATGCGCTTCCGCCATATCCTCGTCGACGAGTTCCAGGACACCAACGACCTGCAATACAACCTGCTGAAACTGTTGGCCGGCCACGGCGAACAGCGCGGCGGCGCCCTGTTCGCCGTCGGCGACGACGACCAGAGCATCTATGCATTCCGCGGCGCGAATGTCGGCAATATGCAGGCGTTCGAGCGCGACTTCGAAGTCAAGAATTTGATCAAGCTGGAGCAGAACTACCGCTCGCACGGCAACATCCTCGACAGCGCCAACCACCTCATCGCGAACAATGCCAAGCGCCTCGGCAAGAACCTGCGCACGGATGCGGGATTGGGCGAGCCGGTGCGCATCTACGAAGCGTCGTCCGACCTGGAAGAGGCGCAGTGGATCATCGACGAAGCGAAGAGCCTGATGGGCGAAGGCGTCAGCAGGAGCGAGATCGCGGTGCTGTACCGCTCCAACGCGCAGAGCCGCGTGATCGAGCATGCGCTGTTCGCGGCCGGCCTGCCGTACACCGTGTATGGCGGCCTGCGCTACTTCCAGCGCGCCGAGGTCAAGCACGCCATCGCCTACCTGCAGCTGATGGACAACCCGCACAACGATTCCGCGTTCCTGCGCGTCGTGAACTTCCCGACGCGCGGCATCGGCGCCCGCTCGATCGAGCAGCTGCAAATGGCGGCGGAGTCGTACCGCGTGTCGCTGTACGCGGCCGTGCCCTACATGACGGGCAAGGCCGGCACTGTGCTTGCCAACTTCGTCAAGCTGATCGAGAGCGCCCGCTTCGAGACCCAGCAGCTGCCGTTGCCGGAAATGGTGCGCGTCGTGCTCGAACGCAGCACGCTGCTCGCGCACTACGGCAACGAAAAAGAGGGCCAGGAACGCATCGAGAACTTGCAGCAGATGGTCGGCGCCGCCACCCAGTTCGTGCAGGAAGAGGGTTTCGGCACGCATGCGCCGGCCCACCTCGGCCCGCAGGCGGCGGCCGCGAGCGGCACGGCGATCGTCGACGGCGACGGTATCGACGTGCTCGACGCGGATGCGCCGCTGGCGACCGTGATGTCGCCGCTGTCCGCCTTCCTCGCGCACGCGTCGCTGGAAGCGGGCGACGCCCAGGCGCAGGCCGGCCAGGAAGCGATCCAGCTGATGACCGTGCACTCGGCGAAAGGGCTGGAATTCGACGCCGTGTTCATCACGGGCCTCGAAGAAGGCCTGTTCCCGCACGAGAGCAGCGCGCGCGAGATGGATGGCGTCGACGAGGAACGCCGCCTGATGTACGTGGCGATCACGCGCGCGCGCCGGCGGCTGTACATGAGTTTCACGCAGCAGCGCATGCTGCACGGCCAGACGCGCTTCAACATGAAGTCGCGCTTCTTCGACGAGTTGCCGGAACACG
Source organism: Massilia sp. (assembly GCA_045810485.1). Taxonomy (GTDB): domain Bacteria; phylum Pseudomonadota; class Gammaproteobacteria; order Burkholderiales; family Burkholderiaceae_D; genus Telluria. The sequence goes on from JBJMVU010000153.1 coordinate 17,666, forward strand.
CGCTGAAATGGCTGACGCCGCGCGTGCAGACGAGCTGGTTCGCCGGCCGCAAGTCGACGACGGCATGGGACGACGCCGCGTTCCGCGAAGGCGGCAGTGACAACCAGATCGCCAAGCAGATCGCGCAGAAGTCGACCTCCAGCAACGGCACCGGCTGGCGCATCGGTGAATCGGTGAGTCACGCGCGCTTCGGCGAGGGCGTGATCGTCAACATCGAGGGCGGGGGCGGCAACGCGCGCGCGCAGATCAATTTTGGCGCGGCGGGGATGAAGGTGCTCGACCTGTCGGTGGCCAAGCTCGAAAGGATCGGTCGATAACCGGCCGTTGGGTGGGCACCCCGTGCCCACGCGTAACGCCAACACATCGCGAACGTCACGCGTGGGCGGAGGCCGCCCACCCTACGGATGATCACGCGGGCTGCGGTGCCTTCTCCATCGGCTTGCCGAAGATGGTGCGATAGCCCGCATACATCGCGCACTGCAGCAGCAGCATGAACAGGAAGATCAGCCACATGAGCACGACGCGGCCCAGCGCCGCGTCGCCGAACACCAGCGCGGCCACGATGCACACGCCGAAGAAGATGCCGAACCACGTCGCCAGCAGCACGAGGAACGGGCGCGCCGTGCGGATCACGGCGAAGAAGCTGTAGAACGTCGCCTTGCCCGGCCCCATGTGCTTCCAGTAGGTGAGCGGGGCGGCGAAGCACAGCGTCACCAGCACGGCCACGTCCAGCAAAAAGACGCCGAACAGCGCCAGCATGTGCGACGTCGCGATGTTCGGCGGCGTTGTCGCGTCGGGCCGCGGCATCATCTGCATGATCACTTCGGGCGGGATCGCCAGGCGCGTGATCACCATCATCAGCAGCGACACGGCCAGGTAGACGAGCCCCAGCTTGCACAGCTTGGCCAGCGCCGGCTGGCGGAAGCCCGTCAGCAGCACGGCCGGGGTGACCCGGTCGCCGTTCTCGATCATCAGGCAGGCCTGCATGAACGCCATCGTGAACGACGGAATCAGCACGACCGCAAGTACCGAACCCAGGATCGGCACGGCCGACAGGCCGATGCTGAACAGGATATTGGCGAAGAGGAGCGTCGTCAGGGCGGCGGGCTGTTTGCGGAACAGGCCGACGCCTTGCTTGAGCCACTCCCATCCGGTACGTGCGGGTAAATCGTTCATGCTTTAAGGTCGGGGGCGCCCTGCGCGATACGCTCGCGCAGGACTCGTTCGAAGTGGGTGGGATCGTGCGGCGTGAGCATTTCGGCTTCGCGCGGACGGTAATAATCATACAGGCGCGACAGCCAGAAGCGCAGCGCCGCCGCGCGCAACATGGGCAGCCAGGCGGCCTGGTCGGCCGCCGTGAACGGACGCACCGCGTGGTAGGCGCGCGTCAGGGCGAGGACGCGCGCCTCGTCGAGGCGGCCGGTGTCCAGGTCGATGCACCAGTCGTTGACGGTGACGGCCAGGTCGAACAGCCAGGTGTCCCAGCCGGCGAAATAAAAATCGAAGCAGCCGGACAGGCGCTCGCCGACGAACATCACGTTGTTGCGGAACAGGTCGGCGTGGACGGGGCCTCGCTCGAGTTGCGCGTACGTCGTGCCGGCCGCGAAATCGCGCTGGAATGCCAGTTCGGACTGCAGCAGGGCGGCCGTGTCCGCGTCGAGGTAAGCCAGGACCTTCGGCACCGTCTCGACCCACCAGTCCAGCCCGCGCAAATTCGGCTGCTGCAGGGCGAAGTCGCGTCCGGCCAGGTGCATCTTTGCCAGGACGGCGCCCACTTCGGCGCAGTGGACCGGTTGCGGATCCATCTGCGAGCTGCCGTCGAGCTTGCTGACGATGGCGGCAGGCTTGCCGTGCAACGCCACGACGAGCTCGCCCGTTTCGTTCGGCACGGGCGCGGGCACGGGGATGCCGCGCTCGGCCAGGTGGCGCATCAACTGCACGTAGAAGGGCAGTTGCTCGAAGCTGAGGTTTTCGAAGATGGTGAGGACGTATTCGCCGCGTTCCGTCGACAGGAAGAAATTACTGTTTTCGATACCGCTCGCGATGCCCTTGAGCGCGAGTGCTTTGCCAAGAGGAAATTGCTTGATCCACTGGGAGAGGTCATCCAGCGTGACCGGGGTGAAGACTGCCATTGTGTAAGTAAGAAAAGTCGCTGTAGCGGCCGCCTCAGGCGACCGGTCGTAGAAATGACCTCGTAAAACCGTCGCGAGCGGCAGCCATGGTGGCCGAAGCACGGAGCTGTACGTGAGTACACCGAGTACTGGAGGCCGACAGGGCAACGCGCAGAAGGTTTGACGAGTTCATTTTGACGGCTTACTTCTTCCCGGGCTCGGGGGTGGCCGGCATGGGAGGAGGAGGCGGCGCGTCGGCCGTCGTCGGGGCATTGGTGCCGGATTCGCTCGTGGCTTTCCGCTTGCCCGACAGGTCGAACTCACCCACTTTCCACTGCGGCGCGCGAATCGAGTTCGTCTGCGCGTTGCCGGGCTGGGTGTTCGGTTTCATGTAGTAATGGCTGCCACCGGGCGTGGTGACTTCGACTTCGGTGACCTGGCCGCCGTCGCGCGTTTCCTTGATGTCGGTGCCGCGCTTCGGCGGAATATTGGTCGCGGGAACGTCGCTACCCGGCTCGATGCGGTCGAGCTTCGGCGGCGCCGGGCTCGGGGTCGGCTGCGCGGCCTGCTGCTGGGCAGCGGCCAATCCGGCCTGGGTGGCCAGGAACAGCGCGAGAGTGGCGAGGCGGATAGGGGTACGCGGCATGATGATCACCTTTGTCGTTTAGTCCATTGTAACAAACGGCGCAACTTCGCTGTGAAAAGTGTGGCTTCGTCCCCATCTGGATGACACCGCCTGCCCAACTTATTTCCACCCCGATTCTGCGATAATGGCGCACGTTTTGCCGTGCCGCCGCGGCCCCACTTTTGAATTCGCCCTATGGACAACACCCTGCTTCTCGTCGACGGTTCCAGCTATCTCTATCGCGCCTTCCACGCGCTGCCCGACCTGCGCAGCCCGGACGGCCATCCGACCGGCGCGATGCACGGGATGGTCAACATGCTGCGCCGCCTGCGCGCGGACTTCCCGGCCGCCTACATCGCCTGCGTGTTCGACGCGAAGGGCAAGACCTTCCGCGACGACCTGTACCCGGAGTACAAGGCGACGCGCGCGTCGATGCCGGAAGACCTGTCCAAACAGATCGAGCCGATCCATGAAGTCGTGCGCCACATGGGATGGCCGATCCTGATGGTGGAGGGCGTCGAAGCGGACGACGTCATCGGCACGCTCGCGGCCCAGGCGACGGCGCGGGGCCTGAACACGGTCGTCTCGACGGGCGACAAGGATCTCGCCCAGCTCGTCAACGACAAGGTCATGCTGATCAACACGATGAGCAACGAAAGGCTCGACGAGGCGGGCGTGCTGGCCAAGTTCGGCGTGCCCCCGAACCGCATCATCGATTACCTGACCCTGATCGGCGACACCGTCGACAACGTCCCCGGCGTCACCAAGTGCGGCCCGAAGACCGCGGTCAAGTGGCTCGCGTTGCACGGCTCGCTGGACGGCGTCATCGAGAACGCGGCGTCGATCACGGGCGCCGTCGGCGAGAACCTGCGCGCCGCGCTGGAGTGGCTGCCGAAGGGCCGCGAACTGATCACCGTCAAGACCGACTGCGACCTCGTGGGCCACGTCGTGTCGATCGAGGAAACCCTCATCGGCCGTCCCGAGGACAAGGACGCGCTGCGCGATTTCTTCCAGCGCTACGGCTTCAAGACCATGCTGCGCGAGATCGGCCCCGGCAACGCGGCCAAGTACGGCACGCCCGGCGCACCGGCGCCCGCGCTGAATTCGCCGGAAGGCGCAAGCGGTAGCCAACCCGGCACGCAACCCGGCATGCCGATCATCAAGGGCGAGTACGAGACCGTCACCACGCAGGAGCAGTTCGAACGGTGGCTGGCGCTGATCGACAAGGCCGCACTGACATCGGTCGATACCGAGACGACGTCGCTCGATCCGATGACGGCGGAAATGGTCGGCATCTCGCTGTCGGTGGAGGCGGGCAAGGGCGCGTACATCCCGCTCGCGCACCGCTACGCCGGCGTGCCGGAGCAGCTGAACCGCGAGGACGTCCTCGAGCGCATGAAGCCTTGGCTGGAAAACCCGGACAAGCCCAAGCTGGGCCAGAACCTCAAGTACGACAGCCACATCTTCGAAAACCACGGCGTCAAGCTGCGCGGCATCGTGCACGACACCCTGCTGCAGTCGTACGTGTTCGAATCGCACAAGCCGCACGACATGGACACGATGGCGCTGCGCCACCTGGGCTATACGACCATTCCCTTCGTCGACGTGTGCGGCAAGGGCGCGGGCCAGATCTGCTTCGACCAGGTGGAGCTGGGCCGCGCGACGGAATATGCGGCCGAGGACTCGGACATCACCTTGCGCCTGCACCAGGCGATGATCGGCCACGTGGAAAGCGACAAGGGCCTCGACTATATCTACCGCAAGATCGAGCTGCCCACGTCCGTCGTGCTGCAGAAGATCGAGCGCAACGGCGTGCTCGTCGACGCCGACAAGCTGGCGGCGCAGTCGAACCAGCTGGCCGCGCGCATCATGGAACTGGAGCAGCAGGCCTATGAACTGGCCGGCGGTCCGTTCAACCTCGGCTCGCCCAAGCAGATCGGCGAGATCTTCTTCGGCAAACTGCAGCTCCCCGTAATCAAGAAGACGGCGACCGGTGCGCCATCCACCGACGAGGAAGTCCTGCAGAAGCTGGCGGAAGACTATCCGCTGCCGAAGATCCTGCTGGAGCACCGCGGCCTGTCCAAACTGAAGTCGACGTACACCGACAAGCTGCCGAAGATGGTCAACGCGAAGACGGGCCGCGTGCACACGAACTATGCGCAGGCCGTCGCCATCACGGGCCGCCTCGCGTCGAACGATCCGAACCTGCAGAACATCCCCGTGCGCACGAGCGAAGGCCGGCGCATCCGCGAAGCGTTCGTGGCGCCGGCGGGCAGCGTGATCGTGTCGGCCGACTATTCGCAGATCGAGCTGCGCATCATGGCGCACATCTCGGAAGACGAGGCGATGCTGCGCGCGTTCGCGGCCGGCGAGGACATCCACCGCGCCACCGCCGCCGAGATCTTCGGCGTGGCGCCGGAGGAAGTGCAGGGCGAGCAGCGGCGCTACGCGAAGGTCATCAACTTCGGCCTCATCTACGGCATGAGCGCGTTCGGCCTCGCGCAGAACCTGGGCATCGAACGGGGCGCCGCCGCCAACTACATCGAGCGCTACTTCCAGCGCTTCGCGGGCGTCAAGCGCTACATGGACGAGACCCGTCTGCTCGCGAAGGAGCGGGGCTATGTCGAGACGGTGTTCGGCCGCCGCCTGTGGCTCCCGGAGATCAATTCGCCGAACGGCCCGCGCCGCGCCGGCGCCGAACGCGCCGCGATCAATGCGCCGATGCAGGGCACGGCCGCGGACCTGATCAAGCTGGCGATGATCGCCGTGCAGGACTGGCTCGAACAGGATGGCCTGCGCACGCGCATGGTGATGCAGGTGCACGACGAACTGGTGCTGGAAGTGCCGCAGGACGAGCTGGAACTCGTCAAGCGCAAGCTGCCGGAGCTGATGGGCGGCGTGGCCACGCTGAAGGTGCCGCTGGTGGCCGAAACGGGCGTGGGCAGCAACTGGGAAGAAGCCCATTAATCGTCGGGTGGGCACTCCGTGCCCACGCGTTACGCCAACACTCTGCACGCGCCACGCGTGGGCGGAGGGCCGCCCACCCTACGCGAGGAATTCCCCGGCCAGCCGCGCCACCGCCGTCGTCGCCAACAGGTTGTAATGCGTCGTCCCCGGCACGATGGCCAGCCGGGCGGCGGCGCGGAGTGACCCATCCAGCCCCGCGTCGCGCTGGCCGCCGCCGACGGCCTTGTAGCACTCCATGATGTGGTCCAGCGTGACCGCATCCGCATCCGCATACACCAGCATCGCCGGCGCCTGGATGCTGCTTACCTGCGGCATCCAGTCGTAGTCGCGGCTCTGCAATTCTCCCATCTTGCGGAAAGCCGTTTCCCAGTTCACCGCCGGATACAGCTGGCCCAGCGGCGACTGCGCCACGTGGGCGCCGATCTGCGCGGCTTGCGTGTCCATGTGGTCGAACGCCGTGCGCACTTCCGGATAGAAGCCGGCGCGCCTGGCCGCCGCCGCGACGACGACCAGCCGGTCGACGACGTCCGGATGCCGGATCGCCGTCTGCAGCGCGACCCCGCCCCCGAACGAATACCCCAGCAGGTCGGCCTTGCCCAGGCCGAGTGCGCGGATCACGCCCGCGACGTCGTCCGCCAGCGTTTCGAAACGCAGCGGGCGGTCCACGTCCGGCGTGTGCCCGTGGCCTTGCAGGTGGATGGCGATCACGCGGCGGCCCTCGGCCAGCGCGGCGATGTTCGGGCCGAACACCTCGCTGGCCATGATCCCGCCGTGCAGCAGCACGAGCGGCTTGCCGCTGCCTTGTTCTTCCACGTGGATCTGCATGCCGTTGACGGTGATGGGAGTATTCATGAGGGTTCCTCGTAAGGTGGGTGAGTGCCAGCAAGAATACGCAGCCATATTATGTTGTCAAACATATCTACAAACGTGGCGTCGCACGGGATTTTTGCCTCGCTGCTAAGATAGCAAGCCTTGCAAGACCCAACGAAGGAAGGCGATGAACGACAATGCAAGCGGCTTCGCGGCGGCCGCCCAACCCATCGCGGCGCAATCCGTGATCCACACCGATACCGAAGGCCTCGACACCGGCATGATCCACCTGGCCGTCGACGGCCAGGAAGTGCCCGTGTATTTCGCCCGCCCTTACGCCCGCCCGGCGGGGCCGGACAAGCCGCCGGTGATGATCGTCGTGTCCGAGATCTTTGGCCTGCACGAACACATCGCCGACGTGGCGCGCCGCTTCGCCAAACAGGGCTACCTGGCGCTGGCCCCCGATTTCTTCGTGCGCCAGGGCGACCCGGCCACGAGCCCCGACATCCCGACGCTGATGGCGCAGATCGTCCGCAAGGTGCCGGACGCCCAGGTGATGGGCGACATAGACGCCTGCGTGGCCTGGGCCGCGCAGAACGGGGGCGACGTCGACCGGCTCGGCGTCAACGGCTTTTGCTGGGGCGGCCGCATCACCTGGCTGTACGCGGCGCACAACCCGCGCGTGACGGCGGCCGTGGCGTGGTACGGCAAGCTGGTGGCCGACCCGAATCCGCCGGGCCAGCCGCGCCATCCGATCGACGTCGCGCCGGCGCTCACCGTCCCCGTGCTCGGCCTGTACGGCGCGCGGGACACGGGCATCCCGGTCGCCACGGTCGAACGCATGACGGCGGCGCTGGGCCAGGGCTCGAGCGACTCCGCGATCGTCGTCTACCCGGACGCCGGCCACGCGTTCCACGCCGACTACCGTCCGACCTACAACGCGAAGGATGCCCGCGACGGCTTCGCCCGGGCGCTGGACTGGTTCCGCGAACACGGCGCCGGCTGACGGCGCCACGCCCGTCGGGTTACAATCTACGGTTTGCGCCCGCGGGCGTGTGCATCCGCACGCCCCAAGAACAACAAGAGGCTTCCAGATCGACCCGATTCTCATCTCCATCCTGCTGGCCACCGGCCTGGCGGGCGTGGTCAGCATCACGGCCGCCGCGGTGTTTTCCTTTACCCTGCTGGCGAAGGTCGTCGAACGCATGGTCAGCCTGTCGGTCGGCATCATGCTCTCGACGTCGCTGCTGCACGCGTTGCCGGAAGCGTTCGAGTCGAAGGCCGATACGCACGCGCTGTTCGCCACCCTGCTGGGCGGCCTGCTCGCGTTCTTCCTGCTGGAGAAGGTGGCCTTGCTGCGCCATTCGCACCACCACGAGGGCGACGGGCATCATCACGCGCATGGCCACGACGCGCGCCAGGCGGGGCGCGCCGGCTGGATGATCCTGATCGGCGACGGCATGCACAACTTCACGGACGGCATCCTGATCGCGGCGGCCTTCCTCGCCAATCCGCAACTGGGCATCGTCACGGGCGTGGCCATCATCGCCCACGAGATCCCGCAGGAGATCGGCGACTTCATCGTGCTCCTGAACGCCGGATTCTCGCGCGTGCGCGCCTACGTGTTCAACCTGTTGTGCAGCCTGCTGGCCGTGCTGGGCGGGATACTCGGGTATGCCACGCTGGACAAGGCCAGCGACCTGATTCCCTACGTGCTGGTGTTCGCGTCGTCGGGTTTCATCTACATCGCGGTGAGCGACCTGATGCCGCAGATGCAGCGCCGGGCCACCGTGCGCGAATCCATTCCGCAAGTCCTGCTGATCGGCCTCGGCGTCGTCATCGTGCTGGTCCTGACGCACGGCCATTAAGATACTAAACGCTGCGCCTGTCGGTTGACAGGGCGATTCCTTGCGACCTATGCTGAACCGTTAGCTGAACGGTGGTCGCGGAGGTCGATATGGGAAGGCTGGTGAGTGAGCTGATTGGTGCGCTGCGCGACAAGCCGTCGCGCTTCGCCTACGTGGTCGTGGCCCTCGTGCTGTCGGTCGTGCTGTTCACGCTGGCGGACTTTTTGCCGGCGCCGTACGACTTCAGTCATTGACTTACGCGGCCATGAACGTCGCCCCTGCGAAGGCAGGGCCCAATTTATACGCGTAGTGGCAGCGCATGCAAAATTGGATCCCCGCCAAGGCGGACGGCCAGTCCGGGGATGACGGAATCCAGTGCGTGGCCGTTTTCAAGGTATCAGGCCGCGCCCGTCGCCACCGCGCGCTGCGGATCCGCCGTCCACTCGCTCCACGATCCCGGATACAGCGCCGCACCCGGCATCCCGGCCACTTCCAGCGCCAGCAGGTTGTGGCACGCGGTCACGCCGGAACCGCATTGCATGATGGCGTCCCGCGGGTCGCCCACCGCCGTCTCCAGTTCCGCCTTCAGCTGGTCAGGCGCCTTGAAGCGGCCGTCCGCCTGCAGGTTGTCCTTGAAAAAACGGTTCTTCGCGCCCGGGATATGGCCGCCGACCGGGTCGATCGTCTCGTTCTCGCCGCGGAAGCGGTCCGGCGCGCGCGCGTCGACGATGGTCTTGCCGCCGTGTTCCACGTTGTGCAGGATCGCGGCGACGTCCACGGTCGTCACGAGGGCCGGGCGGGCGGAAATGTCGCCCCGTGCGCGCGGGGCCGGCGTATCGGTGACGACGCTTTGGACGGCCGCCTGCCACGCGGGCAAGCCGCCGTCCAGCACGGCGACGGCGCCGTGGCCGACCCAGCGCAGCATCCACCACAGGCGCGCGGCGTACATGCCGCCGTGCGCGTCGTACGCGACGACCTGCGTGTCGTCGTTCACGCCCCAGTCGCGCAGCAACCCGATGAACGCATCCTGGTCCGGCAGCGGATGGCGGCCGCGGAAGTTGCCGGCGGCGTCGCGCTTCGCGCCCGACAGTGCCGTCTCCATGTCGGCGAAGACGGCGCCCGGGATGTGGCCGGCCGCATAGGAGTCTCGGCCGGCGGCGAGGTTCATGAGGTCGTGGCGGCAGTCGACGACGACCCATGTCGGGTCATTCAGGTGTGCAGCCAGTGCGGCGGGTTCGATCAGGGTCGTGTAGGTGGACATGGGCTCCTCTTATTCGCTGGCGATGGGGTCGGTTTCCTTGACGACGGCGCCGCGCGCCGTGCGCGTCGTATTGTAGAACGTCGCGGCGATTCCCGAGGCGAGGATCACGCCCATGCCCAGCCAGACGTGCCAGTCGAACACGTCGCCCCACAGCACCATGCCCCACAGGCTGGAAAAGACGATGCCCGTGTACTGCAGGTTGGCGACGACGAGCACCTTGCCGATGCGGTAGGCGCGCGTCATCGCGATCTGGGCGCCCAGGCCGCTGGCGGCGATCGCCAGCAGCAGGCCCATGCCGTGCCAGGATTGCGGGCGGAACGTATTCATGCCGTTGCCGAGCAGCGAACCGACGAGGCCCGCCAGGCCCATCGTGACGGAAAAATAGAACACGACGCGGTATTCCGGCTCGCCCATCTGGCCCAGGCGGCGCACCTGCATATAGGCCATCGCGGCGATCACGGACGAGCCGATGGCGACGAGGCCGCCGACCCATTCATGCGTCTCGACGGCCGGCCGCAGCACGAGCGTCACGCCGACGAAGCTCATGGCGATGGCGAGGGCCAGCGGCCATTCGGGCAAGCCCTTGCCGCGCCACCAGCCGGTGACGAACATATAGGCGGCGAGCCAGATCGGCGCCATGTAGTTGAGGGTGACGGCGGTCGCCAGCGGCAGCTTCGCGATCGCATAGAACCACATCCACAGCGAGACGACGCCGACGACGCTGCGCCACAGGTGTTCTTTGGGGAAGGGTGTCTTGAACCTGCCGCCCTGCAGGCGGATCATCGGGAACAGCAACAGGGCGCCGATGACCCCCCGGTACATCACGATTTCCGAGGTCGAGTAGAGCGAGGAAGCCAGCTTCACTGCCGCGCCCATGGCGGCGAACAGGAAGCTGGCGAACAACATCCAGAGTGGGGCCATCAGCGACTAACCATCACATCCCCGGAGGAATATTGTCGAGCTTGCTGCGATACCACTCGTGGAAGTGCTGCATGCCGTCTTCCATCGGCGACTGGTACGGTCCCGCCTCGGTCACGCCGCGCTCCATCAGCGCCTTGCGGCCGGCGTCCATGCGCAGGGCGATCTCGTCGTCCTCGACGCACGTCTCCATGTAGGCGGCGCGTTCCGCGTCGACGAAGCCGCGCTCGAACAGGACGAATTCTTCCGGATAGTAGAACTCGACCACGTTGCGCGTCTTCTGCGGACCCATCGGCCACAGGGTCGACACGACCAGCACGTTCGGATACCACTCGACCATGATGTTCGGATACAGGGTCAGCCAGATCGCGCCGTATTTCGGCGCCTGGCCGTTGTTGAACTTCAGGACCTGTTCCTGCCATTTTTTATAGGCCGGCGAGCCGGACTTCTGCAGGCCGCGATGCACGCCCACCGTCTGCACGCTGTAGTCCGGACCGAATTCCCAGCGCAGGTCGTCGCAGCTGACGAAGTTGCCCAGGCCCGGGTGGAACGGCTCGACGTGGTAATCCTCCAGGTAGACCTCGATGAAGGTCTTCCAGTTGTAGTCGCACTCGTGCACCTCGACGTGGTCGAACATATAGCCCGAGAAATCCAGGTCCTTCGTCACGGACAATTGACCCAGCTTGTCCATCACGTTGTAGCCGTTCTGTTCGAACAGCAGGCCGTTCCAGTTCTGCAGCGGCGTCCTGGACAGGTTCAGGCAGGGCGTGTCCGCGAAATGCGGTGCGCCGATCAGTTCGCCCTTCAGGTCGTAGGTCCAGCGGTGCAGCGGGCAGACGATGTTCTTGGCGTTGCCGCGGCCGTTGAACATCAGGGCCTGGCGGTGGCGGCAGACGTTCGACATCAGTTCGATGCCCTGTGCGTTGCGCACCAGCATGCGGCCCTCGTTCTCCGATTTCAGGGTCGCGAAATCGCCCTTATCGGGCACCATCAACTCGTGCCCGACGTAGCGGGGCCCCTTGAGAAACAATTGCTGCAATTCGCGCTGCAACAGCGCGTCGTCGAAGTAGACAGTTACCGGAAGCTGGGCGAGCGAACGCGCCAGCTTGGCGTGGGTAGCCAGATCGGACATCCCAACCCCCCTTTACAGAATTTCAGCCAAAAGAAGAGAAAGAATCCGAGAACCAGTATTTTTAGGGGAGCATCGAGATTTCCAGCGCGCAGCACCACATGGTCGAGCGGCCGCGCCCGAGGCGTGGCATCCCGACCCAAAGTGCTGCCGCTTATTTGGAGTTCTCGCTCCTTGAAAGAGCGGAATACGGTATTTCGGAGACAGAACCGGAGATTATAGCCGGTAAAAGGCCTACGAGTCCCGGGCCGGCCCGCGATTGTGGTACGTGGGTGTTCAAAAATTGCCTAAACGGCATCGTTTTCATGAATCCCGAGGCGCTTTGCGATAAAATGTATCCTTGCTTGCAAGTTGGCGGCGACAGGCGCACCGTTCATGTCGAAACAGGATTGTTTAGAATAAGCGATTAGACTGGCACGCCGCGCACGGGTTGCGCATGGTGTCGCCCGGCCCCGAATCGATCAAACTCATTATGCCAAATAAAACAAACGCGGAGAGCGCCGCACCACCGGCCTCCGCCGCGATGCCTCCGGAGTCCTTCGAGCAGGCGATGGCCGAACTGGCCCAACTCGTGACGCAAATGGAAAGTGGGCAATTGCCCTTGGAAGCCTCGGTCGCCGCGTATGCACGCGGTTCCGAGCTCGTGCGCTATTGCGCGGCCCAGCTCGAAAAAGTCGAGTCGCAAGTCAAAGTGCTGGAAGGCGAGATGCTCAAACCGTTCAGCGCCGACGGCGAGGACGACGTATGAGCGCGCCGCACGATTTCCAGGCCTGGATGAAGGCGGTGCAGGCCGATGCGGAAGGCGCCCTCGACCGCTTCCTGCCGGCGGCAAGCCAGGCGCCGGCGAAGCTGCACGACGCGATGCGCTACACGGCGCTGGGCGGCGGCAAGCGCGTGCGCCCGCTGCTCGTGCATGCGAGCGGCGCCCTGTTCGGCGCGGATGCCGACGCCCTGGCGCGCGCCGCCAGCGCCGTCGAGATGATCCACGTGTATTCCCTCGTGCACGACGACATGCCGTGCATGGACGACGACGCCCTGCGCCGCGGCAAGCCGACGGTGCACGTCGCTTTCGACGAGGCGACGGCCATCCTCACGGGCGATGCGTTGCAGTCGCTGGCGTTTTCGGTGCTCGCCGACACGCCGGTGGCCGCCGATCGCTGCGTGGCCTTGTTGAAGACGCTCGCGGACGCCGCGGGCGCAGGCGGAATGTGCGGCGGGCAGGCGCTGGACCTTGCGGCTACCGGCCAGGGCGCGGATGTCGACATCGATGCCCTGCAGCAGCTGCACGCGCTCAAGACCGGTGCGCTGTTGCGCGCGGCCGTGCGGATGGGCGCGATCACGGCCGGCGTGGATGCGGCCACGCGCGAGCGGCTGGATGTCTTCGCGGACGCGCTGGGCCTGGCCTTCCAGATCCAGGACGACCTGCTCGACATCGAGGGCGATAGCGCCATCCTCGGCAAGACCGCCGGCAAGGACATCGCCCAGGCCAAGGCGACGTTCCCGGCCCTGCTGGGCGTCGCGGCAT